>NZ_JBKQXU010000009.1:0-11528 GCF_048545135.1 Gardnerella bretellae | reverse complement strand
AAACGCGAGATAAATTCCCCACATTTGGAGCGCTAGTATCACACACCGCCAAGGAAAGCGAAAGTACCGAAGTAAAGCGCCGACGCCACCGAAACCAGCGGCACAATCGCGCAAACAACCAAAATCCACCAATCGCGCGCATGCACACTGCTCACGCGAGCGTGCGAACGCGCCCCAACTCCCCCAAAACCGCGCGCTTCCATAGCCGTGGCGAGCGTCGTCGAACGCCGAATCGAAAGCACAAGCAGCGCAAACGACTGCGGGAAGAACGCCCTCACGCGATGCTCATCGCCAAGCCCGCGCGAACGCCTCGACGCCGTCAGCGCCGCCCAATCATCCTGCAGCACGCCAAAAAGCCTAATTCCCGCCAAACCGCCGTACACAAATCGGTCCGGCAAATGCATCACCTGGCTAAAAGCATCCGCCAAATCGGTTGCGTCCATGCCAATCACCATCACAATCGACGGAATACCAATCGCCAAAATCCTAAGCGAGGTTGCAACGGCCAGCATCGCCGATCGGTCCGTAGCATGCATAAGCCACCACTGGAACCAAGTATTTCCGCCACTTTTGCCGTATAGCAGCACGGTGAGCGCGGAAGTCGGCGCACCCACCCACACAGGCCACGAAAGGCGAATCACACGCCAAGGAGTAAGTTTGATGCACGCAAAAATCGCAAATTCCAGCACCAGCGCCACAGAAGCCGACACGCAATCAAGCGTAAAAATCAGCGGAATCGAAGCCGCGAACGCTCCAAAAATACGAAATACCGGATTCATCGACGCAATAAGCGGCGAACGGCTGGAAAGTTTCGGCTTTTCGCTGCGATTGTTGACGGCACTCACTTTGATTCGCGAAATGTCGGTTGCGCCGGTGGTGGCGGAAAGAGCTTCGGAAGATTCGGCAGATTCTGCGCTCACTGCACCTTCCGCACCTTCCGCAGCTTCAGCAGCTTCAGTTTTCGCATCCGGCACAAGCTCCACCAAGCGCGCGCCCAACGCCTCAACCAGCTCACGATCATGCGTCACCACAATAATGCTCACACCCTCGCTGCGAAGGCTTGCAATCAAGCGAATAATTTGCAGCCAAGTTTTGCGATCCTGACCAAAAGTTGGCTCGTCCAAAATCAGCACGCGCGGAGCCGCAGCAAGCGAAGCTGCCACAGTCAATCTACGCTTTTCGCCGCCAGAAAGCGTGTACGGATTCGCCTTCGCATAGCGCGCCAAACGGAATCGCTTCAACAGCTCCTGAGCCTTCGCACGCGCCTCATCCTCCGGCACTCCCGTGCGAAGCGGGCCCAGCATAACCTCGTCCAGCACCGAACCGCACGCAAACTGATGCTCCGGATTTTGGAAAACATACGAAATTCGCTTCGCCAAATCCGGCGACTTCCACTTCATTGGATTCGCGCCGTTCGCACCTTTAGCAAGAGCCTCGCTCGCCACAACCTCGCCGCTTACAGCCGGCAAAAGACCCGCCAAAGTTAGCGAAAGCGTTGATTTTCCAGTGCCGTTCGCGCCGACCAAAGCCGTAATCTGCCCGGCTCTGAACTCAAGATTGATGTGACGCGCAATAGGCTCGCTGCTATGGCTGATTGCGAGATCCTTCGTAGAAAGCAGAACTTCTCCGCAGCCTTCTGCTGGATTGCAGTTTGAGGAAGATTTTGAAGAAGATTTACTTTCGGAATAAGATTTTTCGGAAGATTTACTTACGGAAGATTCATTTGCAGAAGATTTTACGTTTTTCTTGTAGCGCTCCGGAAGCCAAATACCCAAATCTTCAAAGTCCAAATCGGTGCGATTAAACACCTCGTCCGGCGTGCCATCCGCCACAATCACCGTGCGAGATGAAGCCGCGCGCGCAATATCGTCGTCGTGAACGGTTTCGTCGTGAACGGTTTCAGTAGAAGTCTCACGTTGAGCAGTCTCATCGCGAGAAGTTTCATCATTCTCAAGCCCAAGCACAACCACGCGATCAATCATGTCAATCCACGGCTCAGCATGATGCTCAACAAGCACCATCGTGGCATGCGTCGAATCCAAAACCGCGCGCACAGCGCCCACAATCTGCTGCGTGCCGTCCGGATCCAAATTCGCAGTTGGCTCGTCCAAAAGCAGAACACTCGGCTGCATCGCAAGAGCGCCCGCAAGAGCCAAACGCTGCATCTGACCGCCGCTTAGATGCGAAGTTGAACGATGCAACTGCAAGCCATCCAACCCAACTTTTTTAAGACTTTCGCGCACACGATCCCAAATCTCTTCGCGCGGAACGTTCATATTTTCCGGACCGAACGCAACGTTATCTCCCAAACGCTGGAAAATCGCCTGCGCATCCGGATCTTGCAAAACAAGCCCAACCTTGCCTCGCGCACGTCGAACCGGCACGCCGTCAACCAAAACGCAACCCTCACTCACGCCACCATCGGCATCTTCGACAAGAGTGGTTTGATGGGATTTTGCGGAAGTATCAGAAATATTTGCGGAAGATTTAGAAGTATTTGCGGAGGATTTAGTAGCGCTATCTTTAGCGCTATCTTTAGCGCTACTTTTCGCCACAAAATCATTGCCAATAAGACCTGCCGCACCGCTTAAAATCGTGGATTTACCAATGCCTGACGCACCCAGCAGCAACACACGCTGACCCGCCTTAATCGTGAGGTCCAACCCGCGCACAGCAAAAGCGCGACGGGAAGCATGACGATAACCCCAATGCTCAAAACGAAGCTCAGCGTTATTAGCTTTACTAGCGTTATTAGCGTTATTAGCGCTGCTGTCACTATTGCAATCGCTTGAAGCTGATGGAAGGAAAGTTTCAGATTCTTGCGATTTAACAGCATCAGGCATAGTAAATCCTTTATGGCAATGATAGATTTTTAATTTTTGCGAATACGTTATTCGCTATTTTTCGCGGATTTCGCGACCGGAAGCAAACTGATCCAACGCGCCGGTCTTAGCGATTCCCACATACAAGAACCACATCAAAATACCAGCAATCACAATGCCGGAAACCACGGTGCTTACGAAGTATGGAAGACCATACTTGCCGAATACGCTAACAGCCTGCAACTTACCGAGGAAGGTGTAACCCCAGCAACCAATGCCAGTCAATGCGCCGGAAAGAATCATTGTGTTCAAATTCCACTTCTTGTAAGCGAAAATAATGAACGCAATTTCAGCAAACAGACCCTGAACCACTGCAATAGCGAAGGTTTCAGCACCGCCCCACTGATTGCCCATCAAAGCTTCGAGCACGCCAGCTACGACTTCAGCGTAAATAGCAGCACCCGGCTTACGCACGATTACTGCTGCCAAAGGAGCAGCGAAGAGCCAAAGACCGTTAATAAGACCTGCAAAACCTGGAAGAATGCTGTTTAGCGCAGTCCATGGAACCTCACTAAAAATGGCAACAACCCAATAAATAAAAGCAGAAACAACGCCAATTACGGAAGCAACTGCGATGTCTGCAACACGCCACTGCATGTTGGACTGATAATTTTCTTCTGACATAAAAATGTGCCTTTCTTATTCTGCGTTGCAATGCGTTACATTGTGCGCAATGCAATATTTTGCGTTACAACGAAACATTGCAACAACTATCAGGCACGGGAAAAACTGACTTCCGTGCGCCGGTATTACCCGGATTCACGTTCAAGCGGTTTTCTCTCAGCTCTGCTGCGCGCAGTAACGCACCAACACAAAGCACCCGTGTCGATTGACGATTGTACGGCACTGTGCCGACGCCAGCCCTCCAAACGCGAGAAAAGTCCCTCACATTTGGAGCAAAATGACACAGATAACCCTCCAAACGCGAGAAAAATACCCCACGTTTGGAGCAAAATGACACAGATAACCCTCCAAACGCGAGAAAAGTTGCGCACGTTTGGAGCAATGCATCACAACAAGACGTTAAAACACCAAAATTTACTTACCGCGCATCGCACGACGGCTTATGCGCTGCGGACGCGTCGGATCAATCCCCTTCGGAATTCCAAATCCGCTCTTGCTTTGCAGAGTGCGCAAGCGCTCGTTCAAAATCGCCAGCTCCGTCTTAGTAAGGAAGAATCGGCGGTTTGGGTGAATCTTATTAAGCAGCGCAAACTTGTGATTCGACGGCTGCAAAGTCTTGGCGCGCAACACTTTTCCGCGCAATTCCTTAAGCTTCACCTGGTTTTCGCCATTGCCAACAGCCATACGGTATACAGGTATATTAGATCCCGCCGTAACGCTTCTAATAGCGTGCTCCTGGCGGTCCATCGCGTGCATCAAGCGCTCGTAATTGCCCTCGCCAACTAGGAAGATTCCGTTAAAACCGGTTCCGCGCCAAATCGCGTCCTTCGTGCGAGGATCAACCCACACCGGCTGCTGCGGGAAGGTAAATCCGCCCTTGTTAATAGCCGAAACGATGCCAGCCGCCGCACCCGGGCGACCTTCCAACTTCGCGTAACCAACCTTATCCGCGCGCTTCGTAAGTACAACCGTAAACAGCAGCAAACCAACCATCACCGCTGTAACAATCATCATAATCCACGCAAAAATCGACCAGCGCAGCAGCAAACCAAGCACAATAGCCACAACTATTGGTGCTGCAAACGCCACAGACAGCCACAGCGGAAGCTGCTTATCGTCAGGATGCGTGTACTTATAAATGCGGATAATCTGCGAAAACATGCCCTGCATGCCCATCTTATTTCCGGACTTATTTGCGGATTTATTTCCCGACTGATTCGTGCTATGCGATTTGTCTTGTGATTTACCTTGTGCCATGCGTCTACCCCATGATATTCGCGTTATTTTGAGTATTCAAAATAATAATAGTAGGTTGTGCAAATATTAATAAATTTGCGATTACTATATTGCTTACTTTCGCTTACTATATTGCTTATTTTCGCTTGACTTCAGCTTGAGTTCAGCTTACTTCGGCCAATTTCCGCGCTTTGGCGAACTTGGTTTCGGCAAACGCCAGCGACGCATCTGCATCGCACGGCTCCAAGCATACATGCCGGAACGCGACTGCTTCGACACCGCAACATCGCCATAACGACGCACAAGCTCCTTACGCAACTTTCGCCACATAATAAACATGTCGATCACGGAAGCAAAAAGATACGTGTACAGCAGCACAGCGAGCGCAATGTACACAATCACAAACCGCGAAAGCGCAAACAGGCATATCATAATCACAATTGCAAACGGCACGAAAAACTCGCCGATGTTAAAGCGCGCGTCCACGTAATCGCGAATATATACGCGCCACGGAAGCTGCTCAACCTTTGGCATATGCGCCAAATCACCCGTACGCATTGCTTCGTATTGGATATTTTCGCGCTGCCTGATTCTAGCGCGAGCCTGCTTTGCACTGGCCTTGCGATCGGCTGGAACAAGCGGACGAAGATTTTGCGCTTGAGCCGCGTTGCGCTTAGGAGTTGGCGCGTTTTTTTCGCGGGATTTCACGGCTGATTTTTCGTCTGATTTTTCGTCTGATTTCTGCTGAGCAGACGCGCCGACGCTAGCTTCGTTAGCAGCTGTTTTCTTTGCAAATGGATTCCATGTCATGTTTGCAGATTACTCAACAGACTAGACGCATAAGCGCAACGTAGAAACGAGATTACTCAGCCAATCGATCCAAAAGCAGCGCTTCGGTAACAATATTTCCGCGCAATCCAGAAAGCGAAATCGACTCGTTCGGGCTGTGCGCATTAGACTTAGGGTCTTCCGGACCAGTCACAAGCACTTGCGCTTTCGGGAATATGCGCTGAAGCTCTGGAATAAACGGAATCGAGCCACCCTCGCCCTTATTTACCGGCTCCACGCCAAAAGCATCACGCATAGAAGCGAGCGCATCCTTTGTTGCCACAGCATCCGGATCCATTGCCCAACCCATGCCGTTATCAATCGGCTCTACAGTAACTTCCGCACCAAAAGGCGCGTGAGATACCAAGAAGTCGCACAGCGCTTTTTGCGCTTCTTCCGGACGCTGCGAAGGCGCGGTACGAAGCGAAAGACGCAACTTAGTTTCGTGCGCAATAACATTAAAACTGCCCTCAACTGGGTGCGCGTCCATGCCGATTACCGTCAAGCTCGGCTTCGTCCACATGCGAGCGGCGAGAGAACCAGTTCCGGCGAGCTTATAAGAATCAACTACGGAAGCGTCGGCACGCACTTGCGACTCGTCTAAATCGCGCTGCAAACCGCCGACCGGCTCCTCTGCTTCAATTCCAGGCACTGCCAAGTCGCCATCCTTGTTATAAAGTGAGGCAATAAGCATGGAAGCGAGAGTGTAAGCGTCCAAAATTGGGCCGCCGAACTGGCCGGAATGTACTTGATGGCCGAGCACTTTAACTTTTACGTCCACGTCGGTATTTCCGCGCAAACTCGTTGTGAGACTTGGTATTTCGGCGGACCAGTTGCCGGAGTCAGCCACGATGATTACGTCTGATTCAAACTCGGCTTTATGCGACTCTATGAAAGGAATGAAGCTTGGCGAGCCCATTTCTTCTTCGCCTTCGATGAAAACCTTAATATTTACGCGCAAATCGTCGCTTAGTGCGCGCAAAGCTCCGTAGTGGATTGCGATTCCGCCGCCGTCGTCGGCAGATCCGCGGCCGTAAAGACGACCGTCGCGCTCTGTGCCTTCAAATGGGTTTGTGTTCCACTCGGATGGGTCTGGAACTGGCTGCACATCGTGATGTGCGTACAGCAAAACCGTTGGCGCGCTTGGGTTTACGATGCGCGAGCCGACCACTTCGAAAGCTCCCGGAGTGCCGTCCGGATTCGTGGACTGCTCAACGCGCGCGTCAATACCAACACCACGCAATACCCCAGCCACGTATTGCGCGGACTTTTGCATATGCTCGCCGGCAATACCCTTAGCCGAAACCGCAGCAAGTGAAATCTTCTTATTCAACACGGAAACTACATCATTCCAAGCGTCTTGCACGCGAGCGCGCACGTCTTCAACAGCCAAACCTGCCATAAATCCTCCCAAGTAAAAGTAGCAGAGCAGTAATTGATACTTACAAAACTATACCTATAAATTATACCCAAACTATGTCCGCAAATATATTCGCAAACATGAGGAAAGTTGCGCACGTTTGGAGCAAATAACCAGACCAAACCCTCCAAATGCGGGAAATTTATCTCACATTTGGAGCGATACAAAGGCAATAACACTCCAAAAGCGGGAAAAGTTGCGCACGTTTGGAGCACTTAGTTTAGTTAGCCCTCTCAATGCGAGCAGCAACCCAATCGACTATGTAAGGCGCGCACTGTTCAACCTGATCCATCGCAACTTCAAACTCGTGCGGGCCACCGTACCACGGATCTGCCAAATCGAGCATCATCTCGCGACCAGGCTGCGGCTTAGGAAGCTCCGGATCAAACGCGCGATACATGTGCACAAGATCGCGCTTTTGTGCAGGAAGAAGGCGCAAAAGCGAGTGCATGTGCGAAGCCGTCATCGGCAAAAACAGGTTCGTTTCCGCAATCTCATCCGCATCAATTCGATGCGCAAAATGCGACGCAGGAATCCTATACCCACGTTTCGTAAGCTCACGCTGTGCGCGACGGTCAATCGGATTTCCGTACTCTTCGTCGCTAACTCCGCTGGAACGCACTGCAACAACGTCGCCCAATCCCCTCAACTGAAACTCGTTGCGCAACACAATTTCTGCCATTGGCGAGCGGCAAATATTGCCAGTGCAAACCGTCATAACAGTGTATGGGTGACGCGCGTCGACCTTGATTTTGCTTGATTCTTCAGTCATGCTTCCTCGTTTATTTTGCTGTCTCGTTTATTTTTCTGTCTCGTTTATTTTTGGGTTTTTCGTTTATTTTGCGATTTTTTATTTTGCAATTTCGTTTACTGCAAAGGCGCATATACCATAAACCGGTATCGTGCAGGATTGCTTTCGCTACCAACTTTAAGCGGCGCTTCCTCAAACTCGCCTTCGCGCGCAACACGCCATTTTCCGGAGTCAACTAGCTCATGGATATTCGGAGCAAAGGTGTCTGCCGCAACTTTCGCTTCGATTTGCGTGACGTAAGCCGCGTCCGCGTGATAATTCGCAAGCATTTCGCGCAAAATCGCAGCGCCACCAATAACCCAGATTGCGGGGCCGTCTTGAGGCGAGTCCTGAGGGGAATCTTGAGACAAGTCTTGAGATTCGCTTTCCTTATTTTCCAGCGCTTCCTTATTTTCCAGCCATTCGCGCGCGTAATCCAAAGCTGCGTCAATGCTAGTAAAACTACGCGCTCCATCTGCCACAAAATCAGGATTATGCGTAACCACAATATTTTCGCGACCAGGCAGCGGACGGAATTTCGGAGGCGTTGCATCCCACGTACCGCGGCCCATAATCACAGGGCAGCCGATTGTCATCGCCTTAAAATAGCGCAAATCCGGGGAAAGTCGCCACGGCATGCCGCCGTTCACGCCCATCGCACCGGGCTTGCCGTCCAAACCGAAAGCCTCGCCCCAAATAAGTCGCACCGGAAAATTATTCAGCGCACTTACGCTACTTTCCATTTTCGCCCCCTAAAAACTAAATCAAGCCAAATCAAGCCAAATCAAGCTCAATCAAGCTCAATCACGCAAAATAATTCGCAATTATCACACCGCAACCGGCGCTTTAATCGTCGGATGATGCTGGTAATCAACAACCTTAAAATCGCTGTAATCGTAGTCAAAAATCGAATCCGCTTTACGAATTTCAAGCTGCGGATACGGGTATGGCTCACGCGAAAGCTGCTCAAGCACCTGCTCAACGTGATTGTCGTAAATATGGCAATCGCCGCCCGTCCACACAAACTCGCCAGGCTCCAAACCTGCCTGCTGAGCCATCATCATCGTCAAAAGCGAGTAAGACGCAATGTTAAACGGCACGCCGAGGAACATGTCGCACGAGCGCTGGTAAAGCTGGCACGAAAGCTTGCCGTCGGCAACATAGAATTGGAAAAGCGAGTGGCAAGGTGGCAACGCCATATGCTCAACTTCCGCAGGATTCCAAGCGCTAACAATCATTCGGCGAGAATCCGGGTGATTTTTCATAAGATCCAGCACATTCGCGATTTGGTCAATTGTGCGATTTGGATTTTCCGCGGTAGGAGCAGGCCAACTCCTCCACTGAACGCCGTAAACCGGGCCTAAATCACCGTTTTCGTCCGCCCACTCGTCCCAAATATGAACGCCATTTTCTTGCAACCAGCGCACGTTGCTCGAGCCTTTAAGGAACCAAAGCAATTCGTACGCAAGTCCTTTGAAAAACACGGTTTTTGTGGTGATAAGCGGGAAGTATTTACTAATATCGAAGCGGATTTGCTGGCCAAAAAGTGAGATTGTGCCAGTGCCGGTGCGATCTGATTTTAAAGTGCCTTCCGTAAGGATTTTTCGCACTAAATCCTCGTAAGGAGTTGGGATGCTGGAAATCGGTTTTTGTGGGATGCGCGCGCGAATTGCGGCGAGTTCTTCTTCTGTTAAAGCCATGATTCAATGGTAACAATTGCACGGTAAGAATCGTGCTGTCGTGGCGGTAACAATCTAGCGTAAAATAGTTAGAACAAACAGTAGCAAAGGAGCAAAAATGTCTAGAAGATTATGGGTAGAACGCAACGAAGACGGCACTTGGGAAGCAAAAAGCGAGGACGGCACGAGCCTTAAGTTTGGCCGCGGCGAAGGCATGTTTAACCCTGTTGAGCTGATGCAGATTGCTTTGGCCGGTTGCACCGCCCTTAGCAGCCAGTATGCGGCTGAGCAGGCGGTTGGCGAGGGTGCTGGAGCGCGAGTCGTGGTAAACGGCACGTATGATGCGGAAGAAGGAGCGTACTTGCGTTTTCAAGAAGACGTTACGCTCGATACAACTTCGGCAAAACCTGCGCTGAGCGAGGAAGATGCGGCCGCGCTTAAAGAGCGCATGGAGCGTCATATTTCCAGGGGTTGCACGGTTAAACATACGCTCGAAAATGGGGCTAAAGTAAGCGTAAACGTTACAGTTCGCCGATAAAATAAGCCAAAAATCGCGAAAAATCACGCTAAAATCACCCTAAAATCACCCTAAAATTCACCACGTGTGGCACAATTGAATACACCAATTGAGTACGCGAATTGAGTACACAAGATACTTGCGCAATATTGACGCTACGCATGCATGTATGCAACCGGAGGAAACTTTGAAAATCGCTATTTTTACCGAAACGTATCCACCGTACATAAATGGCGTAGCAACACAGTCCTACATGCTCAAAAAAATGTATGAAGAGCTTGGTCACGAGGTGCTTGTGGTCACGGTCGGCTCCGAAAAACAGCGCAAAACCAAGCTTGAAGACGGCGTCGTCTATGTGCCTGGAATCTTGCTAAAAAAGCTTTACAAGTATCGCGTGGCGCTTCCGATTGGCCACATGCGAAAGCAGCTGCCGCTTAAATTCAAGCCGGATGTTATTCATATTCAAAACGAATTCGGAATTGGCGAAATCGGCTTGGAAGTTGCGAAAAAAGAGCATATTCCTGTTATTTACACACTTCACACAGAATACGATAAATTCCTGTTTTACATTGGTTTGAAGCATTTTACTGAGTTTTCGCGCAACCTTTCGGCGAAATATTTTATGCGATTCTCGAAAAATGCCACAATTATTACGAGTATGTCGGCTAAAGCGCAGGCTTATATTGACCGTCAGAAGGTAGATAAAAAAGTTGTTGTGCTCAACAATGCCGTGGAATACAAGCAGTTTTTGCCAACGCCTGAACGACTTGCCTTCCGCAAATCTTTCCGCGAAAAATACGGCGTTTCGGATTCGACTAAGCTTTTCGTTTTCGTAGGCAGAATTGGTGCAGAGAAAAATATTTCTGAGCTTATTGACAACTTTATGTATTGCGATTTTCCTCGCGAAAAAGCGCGATTATTTGTGATTGGCGGCGGCCCAGATTTAGAATCGTTGCGCGAGCGCGTAGCCTCTAACGGTTTTGACGACAGAATCTGCCTTCTCGGACCTATTTCGCACACGGAAATTCCAAAGTATTTGCACGCGATGGACTACTACACAACCGCCTCGCTTTCCGAAATGCACTCGCTTTCTATGCTCGAAGCAATGGCTTCCGGACTGTTTGCGCTTGTGAAGCACGATGTGCCGAACGAAAACCAGATTATTAGCGGCCAAAACGGGTATCAGTGGGATACTCGCGAAGATTTTAAGGCGGTTTTTAGCAAGGTTTTGAATATGAGCGAGGCTGAGCAGGCTCAGCTTAAGGCGAATGTGCTTGAGTATTCGAAGAATAACGATTTTAAGAGTCAAGCGCTTGAGCTGCTTAAAATTTATGAGCGCGCAATTGAGATGAATAAGAAAGATCTCGCCGAAAAGAAGGCGAAGCGAGATGCAAGGCGTGCGCGTTTTATGCTAAATAAGCACGCAAATACTGAGGCGGAGTCTAAAGAGTCGCAAGAGACGCAAGACTAGACGACCTGCGCGCTCCAAACACGAGATAAATACCTCACGTTTGAAGCGATACACAACCCAAAACCCTCCAAATGCGAGATA
>NZ_JBKQXU010000008.1:0-34706 GCF_048545135.1 Gardnerella bretellae | reverse complement strand
ATTGTTCCCCGCTTTTTTTATTCCCACACTACTGTTTTTTGTAATACTCCAAACACGCGCTAGTATCCTCACATTTGGAGGGTTTGAGGCTGTGTAGCACTCCAAACGCGAGAGAATCATCTCACATTTGGAGCGAATACTGATATTAAACCCTCCAAACATGAGGAAAACTTACGGCAAATGTTTCCATGGCTACATTTGCCGTATGGTTGTGATTAAATAATTGTAGTCGGCGCAGAAGCATGAGCTTTCAGTATGCTGCTGGTAAGCTTTAGGAAATCTTTACGAAGCTATAGATGAGCTTCTAGTTAGCTTTGAGTATTAAAGTATTGTGCCGATTACAATTGGGCCAGCAATTGAGTTGATAATTGGGCTATCAATTGAAATAAAATCAAGCAATTAAGAATGCGGAATATTGTAACTAAAGCGTGTGCTATTTGCGATTATGCTATTAGCGATTATTCTGCAAATTTCATACAAGGAGTAAGTATGAATAAAGCCCTTATTAACATTGATTATACGAATGATTTCGTGGCAAGCGACGGCTCTCTTACTGTGGGCGAGCCTGCGCAAAAGCTCGAGAAGCGTATTACTGAGATTTCGCAGGAATTTCTTGACGCTGGTGAGTTTGTGGTTTTTGCGATTGATACGCATCATTTGAACGATCCGTATCATCCTGAAACTAAGCTTTTCCCACCTCATAATATCGCCGGAACTCATGGTCAGAAGCTGTATGGCACGCTTGGTGATTTTTACGAAGCGAATAAAGATAAAAGCAACGTTTATTACATTCATAAAACTCGCTACTCTTCGTTTAATGGAACTGATTTGCTGATTAAGCTTCGTGAGCGCCACATTGAGGAGTTGCATTTGGTGGGAGTTTGCACGGATATTTGCGTGCTTCACACTGCCGTTGATGCGTATAATCTTGGATTCAAGATTGTGGTTCATAAGGATGCCGTTGCAAGCTTTGATCCTGCAGGGCATGAGTGGGCGCTTCGTCACTTTAAGACTTGCCTTAATGCGGATATTGTAGAAGGATAAACTGACTAAAGTTAAACTTACTAAAGTACTTTAAAAGCAGCTACTAAATCTGCTTAAAAGTATTATCTAATAACGCTGGTTGCTTTGAGCTGCCAGCGTTTTTGTTTATTCGGAGTGTCGACTTGCTTTTAATGAGAATCATTATTATTATTGATAGACGTTGTATGGATATCTTCAATAGTCATTCGTGAAAGAAGAGCGCGAATAGGCGAAATAGAGAAGATGAAGTGTAGAGAGCGAAATAGTAATTATGACTTATGCAGTGAAGTCTATGTTTAAGCGAGCGCTTGCCGCTGCAAGCGTATTTGTGCTTGCTTTTGCAGTGCTTGCTTCCGGATTAAGCGCTTCGCTACCGGCGTATGCGGATGAAGGCGAACCTGAACATGTGTGGGTTGGTAGCGATAACGTTAAGGGCGATTCATATTTGCCTAATAAGAACATAACGGTTAAAACTGGCCACGTAGATGCTTTTTACGCGTTTCAAACAAGCGCAAGTAGCGAGCTTAAAATGGGCTTTAGTTACGGAAACGTAATTTACAATCCAAAAAACGTAACGATGACGGTTGATAATTCGTCATACTACACAGAAAATCTTCCTTATAAAAACGCTAGTGATATTCCTTTTGACGCTTCAAGAGGTTACTGGCGTTTGAATGGATCTGGAAATAAGCAGAGTAGCGAAGTGTTCCCTGGATGGGATTCCTCTAATTCGCGTTTTTCTGTAGGTGTAAAGGATCCTATAAAAGCTTGTGCAGATATTGTAATTGATAAAGTTACTGGTCCTAAAGGTGGTCGCATTCTTGCATGGACGCAAAAAACTGACGACAACAATGCTACTTTTGCAAAATCTTTAGAAGCGCACGATAAAGACGATGAGGATTCTGCTGGAAGTCGATTTGTATTGCCTGGTATTATTCACCAGCCAATGGTTGGCCATGAGCACGCTGATTGGGTGTTTACAAAGCCAGGCACTTATAAAATTAGCGCTTACACAATAGTAAAAAATAAGGAAAACGGCAAAACTGTTACTTCAGAACACGCAACATATACTTTTAACGTAAAGCCTAACGCTACTCACGAGGTTGAAGGCGAAACAGAAACACTACAAATGAACACTAATCGCGTGCCTCCAACAAAAGATTCTAAATTTGTTGAAGAATCGTTGTCAGGCAGCACGCATTGCAAGGAAGATGACAGCAATATTTGCATTGTTGGCGTGAGAAATACTGGTTCACATCCGCATTACCACTCGTATGAGCCGGGTGGTGAAGTTACTCTTTCGGTGTATTTGCCAAAATCAATACGTGGTAAAAAAGATACGATGCCATCTTGGACGTATATTCGCGAAGACGAGATGGGTCCTGATTTTTCATATGATTTTGAAAGCAATCAACCAGTAGGGGATAGGGAGCCAGATTTTAAGGAAACATTCACTATTCCTGCAGAGCCTGCATTAAATGGGATGCTTGTTAATGCAACAATAAGCGGCGGAACTATGCTTGGGCTGGATTACGGCGCGGATAGAGATACTGTAAGAATTGTTGTTGATGATCATGGTGCTGACGGTAGGCCAGTTGTAGCCGCAATTGGTAGGATGAAGCCTCTCGAAGTTGGAGATACGCTAAATCTTCGTTCTGTGCTCTATAGCCCACGAGTATCTGTTATTAAAGACCAAAAACAAGATCCAGACGTTCAAGTTACTTCTATAGTAAAAAGACATGTTTGGCTTATTAAAAAAGCAGGCGAAACAAAATTTAAGTACATACCTAAAGAAGAAGGTAAGAACTTAAATTTGAAGATTGACGAAAGTATGGATGGAGCTATTGTTCGTTCGTCGCTTGTACTTGAGAACGGAGAATTGTACAGAAACGAAGAATTTAACGATTTTACTGATTATCAGATATGGTTGAAGTCTTCTGGGAAAGAATCTTCTGATAATAAAAACGGCAATAAGAAAAAGAATAAAAATAATTCCAATAAAAATAAGAAACGTAATAAAAATAATAAGAAGCACAAAAAGCATAAGAAAAATAAAAACCATAAGTCCGAAGGAGATTCGGGAGAAGATTCAGAAGTAGAAGATTCTTCTGAAGAATCCGGAGAAGATTCGGATGCGGAGAATCAGTCTAAAAATAAACCTGAAAATCAGTCTAAAAATGAAGATTCCGAAAGTAATAATTCTAAAACTTCCGGCGCTGAGCAGAATAATCTTCAGAAAGCTGGTAGCACTCCGTTAGCTAAGAAAACTCAATCAAAAGGTGGATTTGCAAATTCTGGTGGCGGCTTTACAAAATCAGCTTCTAGAACCTTGGGTGGGCTGCGTCATAGTAGATCTTCCTCAAAGCATGCTAAAAAGCTGAAAAAAGTTAAGCTTCTTAGAAAAAAGAGCAAAAAATCTACTAAGAATGCCTCGTATGAGTCTGAAGAAAGCAACGATGAGTATTCAGAAAACTTAACCGACGACGAAGAATCTCAAGAAGAAAAAGATCATAAAACAAAATGGGTGGCTGCTGCTATTGGTACCGCAAGCGTAAGTTTGTGCGCAATAACAGGAGTTGTAGCATTCTTACTTCGTTCACGCTTGAAAATGTTATAAAGGATAAAAAATGATAAATAATAAGCGTTATATTTCAAAAGGAATTATTGCGTTCGCTGCAACAGCGATTATGCTAATAGCGAATTTGTTGTTGCCGACTTCTTTTGTGGAATCTGCTCACGCGGCAAGCAGCAACCAGCCTGTTATGATTCAGGCAGGTCACGCCGATTTTGGACCAACTCTTGCGGGCGGAAATTGGAAAATACAAATTCGTGACGATACTGGCGACGATCCAGTGTGGCGAGACCCGGAGAACGTTGTGTTCAAGCTGGGTAGTAGCTCGATTATTCCAATGCCAAACGATTCTACCTACAGTTTTATTGGTGAAAAGCCTGGAACTAAGCTTTACGTAATTCCACAAACTCAGAATCCTGATGTTCCATGGCTTGGATGGAATACTCAGGAAGGCGGAGTACTAAACGAGCTTGATCGCGGAGCTAACCTTTCGCTTGAAGGAGTAAGCGGCCCTGGAAAATTGCACGTTTACTTAGAAAATGGCAATAATAATCCGCAGCAACTTTGGGATAGTACTAAAGGATATCCGCAAAACAGTTGGATTGAAGCCAACGCTCATACTCACGTAAATTGGGTGTTTTCTAAGCCTGGTATTTACCATGTGAAGCTCACTTTTTCTGGAAAATTGAAGAATGGGCGAAAAGTAAGCGATACTCGCGTTCTTAATTTTTCGGTTGGAGACAATACGGATCCGCAGGCTGCTCTTGGTGGTGCTGCTGGTGGAGCGCAGGAAGCTGAGTCACAAAACGGCGGTGAAGATGCTGAAGATAATGGCGAGGGTGAAAACGCAGAACAAAATACTGAAAATGCTGACAATAATAAATCTGGTATAGCTTCAAGCAAAAAGCATCAAAAGTCTCATAAAGCAGACGATACTGTTGTAATTGCGCAGATTGTGATGATTATTGTTGTGATTCTTACCGTCGTTATTATTGCGTTTATTTTATTCGCTGTAATAAAAAGCAAGAAAGCACGCGAACAGGCGATTTCGCAGCAAAATACTCTCGGAGATTTAGTGAATACTTCGGAAGAAACAATTATTTTGCCAAAAACTGATTTAAATAAGTAACGAATAAGTAGCGAATTAGTAATAAATAAGTAGTTTAGGATAAGTAATGCTTAAAAAATCTACATTAATTTGCATGAGGCTGTTTAGTGCTTTTGTTAGCGCGATTATTTCAGTAGGATTTTTAGCTTCCATGTGCTGCTGCAATTGCGGTAGTGCGTATGCGGACGAGGCTGTTGCAGGCTCCGAATTTGCGAATGCTGACGCTTGCGTTGCGGCTCAACTTGCAAATAATGCTGCTAAACCGAGTAGTAGCTCAACTGCCAGTGCAAAGTTATGCAGAGTAAAAGAAGGCCATACCGACGTTTTTGCAACTTATAAAGATGCCAGCGGAAATCTTGTGCTTGGCACAAGAGGCGATTCCTTCCCAGGCACCAGCGCAAATGGTATTCGATACGATTCTTCTCTTATTCGATTTGTTGTTGGTTCGAAAAGTCGCGTAAGAAAAGGTAAAGCATTTTCTTTCGTGAAACAAGATGTGAAACATGTGTATAAGCTTCCTTCTCAACTGAAAGAAGGTAAATTATATGCAGGTGTTTCTACCGAAACTTTGGGGAAAAATTCGGGAATTAAAAAAGTAACTTTTAGCTTTACTAACGCAACTATGCCTGAAAATGGTGCAGTTTACATGGCCGGTAAAGATGGTGACAAAATACTAACGTATCTTGGAACGGATGGAACTGGATTCCCAAGCGAATACACTGTGGATGACGATGCTCACGTGCATATGGATTGGGTTTTTACAGCTCCTGGAACGTATGTGTTAACTGTAAAAGCAGTTGCTGAAACTAATGAAGGTAAAACTCTTACTGCTACGCAAGATTACACGTTTGAAGTAGATCTTAAGCGCGCTAAAGAATCTTCTCAGTACGATACAAGCAAAGGTGATTCGGAGTCTGAAGATTCTGGTGATCAGAATGGAACTTCGCCGAATAGTAAGAAAAAGAAAGGCTCTGAAGGTAAGGGTTCGAATGAGGATTCTAACGAGGATTCAGAGGATGACGAGGACGATGAGGATTCGGAAGATGAGGATGAAGATTCTGACGAAAATTCGGAAGATGAAGACGAGGATAATGAAGAACCTTCTACTTCAATTGTTATAAACGGAAATAACAACAGAGTGTACGTAACGCCTTGGCCGGGGGCTAAGCCGAGTGGCGGATTGGCAAATCGCGGTTCTGAAGATGAAGAAGAAGCCGAAACAGAATCTAGTAAAAATAATTTAGATTCTAAACACTCCAAATCTAAAAATAAGAATAAAAAAACAACTAAAAAATGTTCAACTTTTAACGATATAAAAGAAGATAAGCTGATTATCAAACATGGGCACGTTGATTTAGCAACGTACTCAACTGGTAGTGGAATCGGTTTTGCGGTGCAAGAAGATGTGACAGGATCTCACGTAAAGCGCGACCCAAGTAAAGTCGTATTTTATGCTGGAAATGATGCAAAAAACGGTAACGTTTGGCGTCTTCCGCAAACCCAGAAACAAAATGTGCCGTGGCTTGGCTGGAATAACCAAAACTTGCAACCGCACAAATCTAGTAAAATCAGCCTTAAATCTGTAAAAGGTCCGGGCAGTGTGCGCATTTGGTTGCAAGGTTCGTTAGGCGAAAAAGCGAAAACTGTTATGTCTAGTAACGGAAATCGAACTTACACGATTCCGGCTAATACGCATATGCACTTGAACTGGGATTTTTCAAAATCTGGATACTATACGATTCGTCTTGCAGTTAGCGCTAATGGCAAAACTCTTGCTAAGGATTTCCACTTCGCAATTGGTGTGGATGCGCTTAAAACTCCTATGGGCTGCTCTGTAAGCGGAGCTGGCGACGGTGAAGTAGACGGCGACGGTGACGGTGTTGCTGATGGTGACGGCGATGAAGACAGCTCAAACGGCGGAAATTCTGGAGGCAATTCGGAAAGCAATTCTGGAAGCAATAATAATGGTGGGAGCACGCCATTAGCTGCTGCATCCTACTCTGGCAATGGTGGTTCATCATTCTTTGGAGGAGGTTTTGCTTCCAATAAATCTAAATCCGGAAAATTTAAATCCGCAAAAACCGGCAGAAATGTGAAACTAGTTGGCACAATCGGCAGCAAGTCAGGCAAAGGCGTTGAAGCAAAATATGCTTCTAAGCGCGTTAAGGGTCTTAGAAGAAGCTTGCTTAGCAATGTAAAAGATGATGAGTCAACTGGAATTTCAGGATTGTTTAGTAGGAATCCTGTGCTTGCATACTCGCTTATTATTGGCGGAGTATTAACTGTTCTATCCGTTACTGCTGCCGGAATTTGGTTCCTCTACAAGCGCGGACTCATTAGTTTGAATTGGTTATTGCGCTATTAAGGTTTATTTCGCTATTAAAAGTAGTAGGAGTGTGTAAGGGTGATTCGTTGGCCCAGAAAAACAAAGCAAACTTTTTTTGCTGCGATTGACGCAATTGCAGTGGTTGCACTTATTTTTCCGCTTTCTGCTTGTGGCAGCGCAAACGGCAATACGCGCGCAGGGCATATAGATGGCCGTATTAATGTGGTTACTACTACAGGCGTTTTGCGCGATATGGTAGCGAATGTGGCAGGAGACGCTGCAAACGTGAGCGCAATCGTGCCTGATAATGCAGATCCGCACTCTTACGAGCCGCGATTGCGCTCAATTCGCGACGTTGTGTATGCGGACGTGGCTTTTAGCAACTACATGATGCTTGAAGAGCACGGCGTGATTACCGCTTTGGACGCAAATTTGCGAAAAGGCGTGCCGAATGTTGAGCTTGCTGAAGAAAGCGTGAAACATGCGGCGGATATTATTCCAATGGTCGAAGACGTGTCGCTAGACACTATTTGGCTTGGTCTTGCTACAGAACGCATGGCTGCTGGAGCGGAAGCTGCAATTGTGAAATCGGCAACTGTGAAATCTTCTGAAGAATCGCAAAATTCTAAATCTTCTGAAGAATCGCAATCTTCTACATCTTCGCAGTCTTCACAATCAAACGCGCCTTCAACAGTAACAAAAGAAGGACGCGCAACCGTAATAAAACCAAACGCATACAACATGAAGCGCTCGGACAGAATCCGCTTAACTGCAACAAAAGTAAAAGGACCTGGAGCATTATTCGCTTACCTTACAGGCACTTTTGGAAGCGTAGAAACTTACGTAAATTCAGCGAACGGAATTAGCGACGAAGATCACGTTGATTTGCCAGCGGATGCTCACACGCATTTAAGCTGGGCTTTTAGCAAGCCAGGAGAGTACACGCTTGACTGGCATGCGGATATTTTGGATGCTCAAGGTGCAAGAGTTGCAAGTTTAGGTAATACCAGAATGCGTTTTGCTGTTGGCATAAATGCGCAGAAAGTAGCGAAAAATCGCGGAGCTCGCGTTGTTTTGAATAAAGGTCATGCCGATTTAGCATACGATTTGGCGTCGCACGGGTTTATGTACCGAGTGGATACTTTGCAAGAAAAGCGTTCTGCTGCGCCAAAACGCGTGTACTACAAGCCGCAAGATGTTGTTGTGGAAGTTCCAACTAACGCGCTGAAAGAAATTCCTGCAGAGCAGGGGTATCGTTTTTTGGGAGCTGCTCGCGAAAAGTTGTATCAGCTTCCGCAGGCTGTTTTAGGAAAACACGTTCACGGAGATATTGATCCGCATTTATGGCAGTCAGTAAAAAACGGAATAGCATACGTGCGCACAATCGCAGATAGACTTTGCGAAGTCGACCCTAAAAATGCTCGCAAATATCGCGCAAATGCGGACCGTTATATTAACAAGCTTCTTGACGTAGACGCGTATATGCGTAAAAAAGTTGCGTCAATTCCAAAAGAACGCCGCAACTTAGTTACAACGCACGACGCTTTTGCATACTTGGGTAAAGCTTACGGTGTAAATATTGCAGGATTTGTAACAATTAACCCTTCAAGCGAGCCGAGCGTGCAAGATAGGCGCAGGCTTTCGCAAATTTTGCGCGACTTGGAAATTCCTGCAGTGTTTTTGGAGCCGAATTTGATTTCGCGCTCGTCTGTGCTTAAAGAGCTTGCAGCCGAAGCGCATGTGAAAGTTTGCCCAATTTATGGTGACGCTTTCGACGCGAAGGTTAGAACTTACGCGGATATGATGCGAGCTAACGCGGATTCTTTAGCAAAATGTTTGAAGTGATAGCGAAGTAATAGTGGAGTAATAGCGAAGTGGATGGGATTTATGAATAAAAATATTAGCGAAAATAGTACTGTTATTAACGCGCAAAACTTGAGTGTAAGCTACGCAAATCGCACTGTTGTAAAAGACGTTTCTTTTACTATCAATAGTGGCGAATTCGTTGGGTTACTGGGTGCGAACGGCGCTGGGAAAACAACGCTTTTCCGCGCAATTATGGGGCTGATTCCGCACGCCGGAAAACTAGAAGTTAAAGCTCCTAGCGCAGAAGGCGATAATGTAAATTCGCGCGTATCTTACGTTGGATACGTGCCTCAACGTCACGATATTGCGTGGGATTTTCCGCTTTCTGTTTTAGATGTGGTGATGATGGGTAGGATTCGTCACATTGGTTATGTTCGTCGCGCAAAAAAAGAAGATTACGAAATTGCTCTTGCTTCGCTTGAGCGTACTGGAATGGCTGATTTTCGAGATCGCACAATTGGTGAACTTTCCGGCGGTCAACGTCAGCGCGTGTTAGTTGCGCGAGCACTTGCCGGGCAGCCGCGTTTGCTTCTGTTAGATGAACCATTTACTGGTCTTGATATGCCAACTCAAGAGCTACTTACGAGCCTATTTTTGGATTTAGCAAAGTCTGGAGAGGCAATTCTTATGAGCTCTCACGACATAATTGGCTCAATCAACTCATGCTCAAGAATCATGCTTTTTGATGGCACTATTGTTGGAGACGACGAGCCGCAAAATTTGAGCGCGGAAAAGTGGGTGCAAACCTTCCATGTAGCGCCTGAAAATCCGCTTATTAAAGCAGTTGAGCGAGTAATCGGAAAAAAATAGAGGTGGAAAAGTAAATGTTATCTCCAATCGAATTTATACAAGATTTAACAAATCCTGACCTTTGGTTTTTGCTAAAAGCGCTTATTGTAGCCTGCCTTTCTAGCGTAATTTGTGGAGTAGTTGGCTGCTACGTTGTGCTTCGCGGAATGGCATTTATTGGTGACGCTGTAGCACACTCCGTATTCCCAGGACTCGCAATCGCCTTCGTATTGCAAGGAAATCTGCTATTTGGAGGCGCGCTCGCAGGAGTTGCAACCGCACTAATCGTATCTATTTTTAGCCAAAACCGCAGGCTTCGCGAAGACTCGTTTATTGGAGTATTCTTCGTATCTGCTTTTGCGCTTGGAATCGTAATAATCTCAAAAGCTTCGGGCTACGCCGGCTCTTTGGAATCCTTCTTATTTGGCTCAATTACTGGCATTCCGGACTCGGATATTGCTGTGGTAGCTGTTACAGGGCTGATTATTGTGGCGTTGCTGAGTATGTTCCACAAAGAACTTGTGTGCGTGTCGATGGATCGCGAAACTTCGCGCGCAATGGGATTACCAGTAGCTTGGCTAGATGGAATGTTGTACGTGCTTGTGGCGATTGCAGTAGTTGTTTCCGTGCAAATTATTGGAAACGTGCTTGTTTTAGCGCTTTTGATTACGCCCGCGGCGACTGCGCGATTGCTTACCGACAGACTTGGGAAAATGATGATTCTAGCGCCGGTTATTGGTTGCGCGTCATCGATTGTGGGCATGTATATTTCTTGGAGCTTTGATACTGCAACAGGCGGCACGATTGTGCTAGTTGCAACAGTGCTTTTTGTGCTTGCTTGGGTTTGCTCGCCTAAGCATGGGCTGATTTCAAAAGCTCTAGTAAATACAAAAGGCTAAGAAAGTAGGTTTAGCACAGGTTTATAGCGTGCGGCACAATAGACGTATGGTATCAAAAGGAAAACCTTCGCCAAGAAGCGCCGTAAAACCCTTAAGCGATGAGCAAGTAGAGCGCTTAGCTCGCGTACACAACTTAGTTGACCCAACGTATTACTACCCAACCGGCGCACGTAAGCCAAATCAGGCAGAAATTGACGCGCAAAATCCTAAAGCCGCCGAAAGACTGCTCGAAGGAACGTCGCGCGTATTGCGCTCGCGCTGCAAAGTACGCGCGTGGGGATTAGAAAACGTGCCAGAAGAAGGCGTGTTTATTACCGCTTGCACGCACGTTACAATGTTTGACGTTTTTATACCAATGACCGCGCTATTCCACCAAGGACGCAGACCTCGCTACATGGCAAAAGCAGAACTTGCGCACTGGCCAATCTTAGGCAAATGGTTCCAGCTAGTAGGCATGCAGTCGGTTCCGCGCAGAAGCGGAAAAGCGCGCGAAATTGAGGAAGAATCAATCAAAATACTCACAAACGGAAGGCCTTTAAGTATTTGGCCAGAAGGTACTTTAACGCGCGATCCTGAAAAATGGCCGATGAGTATGAAGCCAGGCATTGGAATTATTGCGCTTGAAGCCTCACGCAGACTAGGGCATCAGATTCCGCTATTTTGCGCTGTTGTGTGGGGTGCTGCAAGCATTAACCACTGGTGGCCTTGGCCGAAGAAAAACGTTGTAATGTGCTACGATACTCAGCTTGATTATTCCGACTTGCTGCAGGGAAGCGAAAATTGGGGAGAATTGCCTCCAATTGAATCTGCTGAAGAGCTTGCTCGTCGCGTGCGAGTGCGTATGACGCAAATTATGGAAGAGATTCGCGGCGAAAAAGCGCCTGCTGGATACTTTGATTACAGGCAGATGAAACGCGTTACGGAAGAATAAAAAATATACGTAAGAATAAAATAAAGTATCTTTTTAAAATCCCGTAAAGCGGCGTGTGTAATATTAAGTAATAGTGTGATTATAAGTCAAAATTGAGCTGCAAATTAGCTTGCGAAATGCGCGAAACTATAACGCAGCCCACGAAACTTCAAACCGAAAGGCAGGACGTAAACATGAACGTTACGGTGTTGGGTGCTGGTGCTTGGGGAACTGCGTTTGGTCAAGTGCTTGCGGACGCAGGAAATCAAGTGACGATGTGGGCAATAGAGCCGGAAATCGTTGAAGGAATTCGCGACCATCATCATAACGGCGTGCGCCTGCCAAGTGTGGAAAAACTTCCAGAAAATATGACTGCAACTGGGGATCGTGCAGAAGCTGTTGCGAACGCGGATATTGTAGTTGTGGCTATTGCGGCACAGTTTGCTCGCGTTGCGTTAGCAGAATTTGTGGGGCTTATTCCGCAAAATGCGATTGTTGTTTCGCTTATGAAAGGCATTGAGCGCACAACAGGAAAGCGCATGGATGAAGTCGTGTGCGAAGCATTGAACTTGCCGCGTAACCGTTTTGCTGCACTTTCCGGACCAAACTTAAGCAAGGAAGTTGCATCTCGCCACCCTGCTGCAGCAGTAGTTGCTTGTGCAGAAAAATCTCAGGCAGAAGTAGTTGCAAAAGCATGCTCAAACAGCTACTTTAAAGCATTCGTATCAACCGACGTAATCGGCGTAGAAATGTGCGGATCGCTTAAAAACGTGGTTGCGCTCGCAGTTGGCATGGCTCGAGGCGCAGGATACGGTGAAAATACTGCAGCTATGATTGAAACGCGCGGTCTTGCAGAGTTGACTGCTTTGGGTGTTGCGGAAGGCGCAGATTCTCGCACTTTTGCAGGTCTTGCAGGCTTTGGTGATTTAGTTGCAACTTGCGGATCTCCACTAAGCCGCAACTATACTTTCGGCGCAAATCTTGGCAAAGGTATGAGCGTTGAAGAAGCAACCGCCGTAAGCAATGGCGTTGCAGAAGGCGTTCCAACTACAAGCGCAGTTGTGGCAATGGGCAAGCGTTTGGGCGTTGAAACGCCTCTTGCAAGCGCAATGGCTCGCGTGCTGGAAGAAGGAATCTCCTGCCAAGAAATGCTCGCAATGCTTTTCGACGACGACGTTTGCGAAGAGTAAAAACAAAGCGTTTTTGAAAATAATCCAGAATAATACAAAATAATCAAAAATAATCTAAGGGAAAATAATGGCAAAAAAGCGTGTGGCATTTTTGTACGGCGGTAAAGCAGACGAACATTCGATTTCGTGTATATCGGCTGCTGGCGTTTTAAGTGCGGTTGACGAAAGTCGATTCGAAATTGTGCGCATTGCTATAACAAAACAGGGCGAGTGGATTGTTGGCGGCGAAGATCCGCGAAACTTCCGCATGGAAGAAGGAGAGCTTCCGGTAATAACAAAAACTGCTGGAACGCGCGATGTTGTGCTAGACCCTGCCAAAGGCGCAGACGGATTTTTAGCCCGCGAAAATGACGGTACACTTACAAGTTTGGGTCATATTGACGCAGTTTTCCCAGTTCTTCACGGTCCAAACGGTGAAGATGGCACTTTGCAAGGCTTGCTAGAAATGATGCAAGTTCCATACGTTGGTTGCGGAGTGTTGGCTTCGGCTGCGTGCATGGATAAATACTATGCAAAGCAACTGTTTAAAGCTGCCGGAATTAATGTTGCTCCTGGAATTGCACTTGATGCGCGCAAGTTTGCAAGCGACGCGGAAAATCACTTTGATTCATATGCAAACGAAATTCTTGCTCAAGTTGAAGCAGCAAAACTCGAGTATCCGCTTTTTGTAAAGCCAAGCCGCGCAGGATCTAGTTTTGGAGTTACAAAAGTTGAATCGCGCGATGCTAAAGCCTTAGCAGAAGCTGTTTTTGAGGCTTCAGAGCACGATTGGCGAGTGTTGGTAGAGCAGGGAATTGACGCTCGAGAAATTGAGTGCGCGGTTCTTGCAGCTCGCGACGGCGAAGAACCGAAAGCAAGCTGGCCTGGAGAAGTTGTGCTAGACAAGCGCGAGGCTGGTGAAGACCAGTTCTACGATTTTGACAGCAAATACATGGATTCCGCAGCTTCGCACGTTGAAGTTCCAGCAAACTTGCCAGCGGAAACTTTAGAGCGCGTTCGCAAAACGGCACTTGCAGCGTTCAAAGCGGCAGATGGGCGTGGACTAAGTCGCGTGGATTCTTTTGTAACTAAAGATGGCCGCGTAATTCTTAACGAAATCAACACGATGCCTGGATTTACGCCAATTTCCATGTATCCAAAAGCTTGGGAAGCAACCGGAATAAGCTACAGCGATTTAATCACAAAGCTTATTGAAGGCGTTTTGAAATAATTTAATCAACTGTAAAACAGAAACAAAAGCAGAAACAGAAAGGAATAAGTATGCAAGATTTGCAAAATTCATGGCGCGACGACACTTATTTGTTAGCGCGCAAACGTCAAGGAACTATTGGCATGTCTTTATGCGTATTCCTAGTAGTTTGGATTGCTGTTTCCTATGTTCTTGGAGTTCTTTCTTCACAGTTTGTGCCTAAGAGCATGCTAAGCGACTCTCTTAACACATTACTTGTGTCGGATATTTCGCAGTATTTAGTCGCTTTACCAATCGCAATGCTTATTATGCGCACTGTTCCTGCGGCAAAAACCAAACAATTCTCTATGAAATTTAGCCAATTTGGCGGATTCTTTGCTGTGTGCATACCGATTATGTACATTGGTAATATAGTTGGCATTTTCCTAGCAACAGTTCTTAGCGGCGGAAAAGCAGAAAATCGCGTATCGGACACTATTGCAGCGGGAAATATGTGGGAAACCTTCATATTCGTGGTAATTCTTGCGCCAATTGTGGAAGAATGGCTTTTTAGAAAACAGCTGCTTTCTCGTTTGCGCGCGTACGGAGAAAAGCGAGCTATTGTATTTTCTGCACTTGCTTTCGCGCTTTTCCATATGAACATTTTCCAATTCTTCTACGCATTTGGACTCGGACTTGTTTTTGGTTACATTTATATTCGCACGTCCAAGTTGAGCTACAGCATATTCCTTCATATGATTGTGAATTTCCAAGGAAGCATAGTTGCAATGTGGTTGGAAAAGCAGCTGGTTGATGCAAGCGGAAATATGATTGACGTAGAAAAGATGTCTCGTCAGGAATTAACTAGCCTGCCAACCGGTTTTATTCTAGCTGGAATTTATGGGATGTTTATGATTGCCATGCTTATAGTAGGCGTGGTTTTGCTAGTTCGCCGCCGCAAGTATCTTGTATTCTTCAATGCTCCGCAAGAACTTCCGAATAAAGCTGGCAACAAAGCATTGTACGGAACTGTTGGAGTAATAGCATTTTTGATTATTTCAATACTTCTTAATTTGCTAATGTTATTTGTGTAAAAGCGAGTAAAAAATAATCGCATAAAAATAAAATATAAAATAAATCAACGAAGGAGGCGAAAGTTATGCAAAGCAATCAGTCGACTAAAACTATTCGCGTAGGCCTACTCGGGGCTGGAACTGTTGGGTCTCAAACAGCGCGACTAATAGTTGAACAGTTCAATGAGCTTAAGAAGCGAACTGGCGCTGAAATTGAGCTTTCAGCAGTTGCATGCTTACGCCCGGAAGAAGTTGATGCGCCTTGGATTAAGCGCGATTTGCTAACTACAGACACCGCCTCTTTATGTACTCGCGAAGACATTGATATTATAGTCGAGCTTATTGGCGGACTTGAGCCGGCGCATACTTTTGTAAAAAGCGCGCTGAGTCACGGAAAATCTGTTGTAACAGCTAATAAAGCGCTGCTTGCAAAGTTTGGTCCGGAATTATACGAGTGTGCTGAAAGTCACGGAGTTGACTTGTATTTTGAGGCTGCAGTGGCAGGCGCGATCCCTATTCTTCGTCCGCTTCGAGAGTCTCTTATTGGCGACGAAATTACGCAAATTTTTGGCATAGTAAACGGCACTACAAACTATATTCTTGACGAAATGACAGTGCGCGGACTTGATTTTGACTCGGCTTTGCGTGCAGCTCAAGAAAAAGGCTACGCAGAAGCAGATCCAACCGGAGATGTTGAAGGATTCGACGCTGCAAATAAGGCTGCTATTCTTGCAACTCTTGCATTCCAAATGCCAGTAAGTATTGACGACGTTTCTGTTGAAGGAATTAGCGCGATTGCCGCTGAAGATATTGCGGCGGCGAGCGCAGAAAATCGTGTGATTAAGCTGCTTGCGGCAGTTGAGAGGCACGGTGATGGCGGTGACGGCTGTGACGGCTGTGACAGCGAGTCAAGTGCAGATGAAGGAGTGAGCGTTAGTGTGTATCCGGCGCTTGTTGGCGCTGAGCATCCTTTGGCTTCTGTGCATGGCAGCTTTAATGCTGTGTTTGTAAAAGCTCAGGCTGCAGACGACTTAATGTTCTACGGACGCGGTGCCGGCGGAGCTCCAACTGCCAGCGCTGTTGTGGGAGATGTTGTTAGTGCGGCTCGAAATCTTGTGCGCGGATGCTCCGGCTTTGGTGTGCCAATGTATAACAAATATGTGCCGGCTTCTAGCGAGCAGACTTGTGCTGATTTTGTGATTCGTTGCAACATGGAAGACACTTCTTTGGCTTTGCGCAGCGAAGTTATGGATGTTTTTGCAGATTATGGCGTTAAGGCTGAGCGTTTGGCTTCGGCTTGTGAAGCGCAATACGCGCAGGCTGAAGGGGAGTCGGATTGCCCACAGTGCGGTCTTGGCGGGCCTGGAAGTATGCGCGTTCTTGTGCGCGAATGTTCTAAAGCTACTGCGCAATCTATTTGCAAGGATTTGCAAGATTTAGATTTTGTGCTGGGCAAGCCGCTTGCTTTGCGAATTATTAAGTAAACGCTCTAACGAAAAAGGTGCGAAATGAAACCAGTATGCAACAGCGTGTCAGTTAGAGTTCCAGCAACCAGCGCAAATCTTGGATCCGGGTTTGATACTGCAGGAATTGCGTTTGATTATGCGGATTCTTTAGTTTTTACTCTGGATGATAATCAGTCTAAAAATTCGCTTGATTCGCTTGATTATGCTGGGAACGTGCGCGTAATTATTCACGGCGAAGGCGAGGATACGCTTCCAAAAGATGAAACGCACTTAGTTGTATCAACTTTTCGCAAAGCTTGCAAAATTTTTGGGTTACCAAACTTACGGTTTACGTTAGAAGCGCATAATCAGATTCCGCAAGCGCGCGGTATGGGATCTTCCGCAGAGGCGATTGTGGCTGCTGTTGCTGCTGCTTGGACTTTTGCGCACGAAGGCGAGATTAATCGCGAAGCAATTTTTGAGATTGCTGCCTCAATTGAAGGACATCCAGATAACGTAGCTCCTGCGGTTTTTGGTGGTTTGACGATGAGCTGGAAGCTTGATGCTGGGGAAGGCAAAGGTTCTGTGCGCGTGGCTGGAGATTGCGAAGCTCCGCTTTCTACCGGTTTTCATACTGTACGATACAAAGTTTCGCAAGATATTTCTGTGTCGGTATTCGTTCCTAATTTTGAGCTTTCTACAGAGCTTGCTAGGCGCGCGCTTCCAGCAAAAGTACCGTATGGTGACGCAATATTTAACGTGTCTCGAGCTGCAATGCTTCCGGTTGCGTTTGGCGAGCTAAATAGCGAATCTTGTGATGCTGTAAAATCAAATCTTTCTAGAAATGAACTGCTGTTTGAGGCGACTCAAGATGCTCTTCATCAACCGTATCGTGCAAATCTTATGAAAGATTCATGGAAGCTGGTGGAAGCGTTGCGCGAGGCTGGTTTTGCGGCAGCAATTTCGGGAGCAGGATCGTGCGTTGCTGTATTTTATGCAGGAGATGCCGAGTATAAAAAGAGTGCTGCTCAAAAAATCGACGCAATTGCAAAGCCGTGGCTTTCGCGTGATGGCTGGCGCGTTTTACACGTACCTGTTAACTCTACGGGCGTAGAAATAACTCGCGAATAGACTGTAAATAAATCTAGTTAATGATTTAGAAAAGTTATTTATAAATAAAATATTTACGTATTTTATTGGGTTAATAGATTAGCCATAATCTTGTTATTCGCGTGTATTCGAACTACCATAGATTGTGCGAAGGTGCAAAATCTACAGAGAGAAGTGAACGCATGGAAAATCAGTATAATAACTATGAAAAATCTGGCCAGCAGCAAGATGAGTATGTGCAGCAGCAAACGTATGCGCAATATCAGCAATATAATTCTTATGCACAGAGAACAAATATTCTTGATTTTGAAAAACTTGCTAAGTACTTATATGCTTCTATGGCTGGTATTATGGCATTTCTTTGTTCAGCGTCGTTTTTAATCGTATGCGGTGTACTTGCTATTATGATGAGCATTTTTGGCTCTAGTAGGGTTAGTGAGTATCAAGCAGAGAAAGACGCGCAAGCATATAAATGGATAATTCTCGCAATTATTGCAGTTATAATTTTTTGTTCCGCACGAGCTGCGTATAAACTATACAAGTCTCCGGTTGATGAGATTCTTGACGGTTTAGACTCAGAAATAGATTTTAAAGGCAATGATTTAAGAATTAACTCCATTATTAATGAGGTAAGTGCGGAAATCGGCATCGAGAAACCGCAACTTTATATATTCGATAAGTTTACTGATGCCGTTGCTTTTAAAGACAATAGTCGAAGTGTGTTGATTGTTGGTAGTGAGATAGTGAAAAATTGTACTGATGATGAGTTGCGAGCTGTTGTAGACCATGAGATAATTCGTCTTTTGTCGCCTGATTGTGAACAGACTACTCGTATTGTTGCAATGTTGGTTACGTGGTACGCCTACTATCAGATTGGTACTTTTGACAATATTCGTGATTTACTCCGACCAAAGCCTTTTATGAAATTTAACACTAAAAAACATTCTGTAGGTCTTGTTTTTGAGAATACTCTTACCATTGCTTATCAATTTATAGTGGTTATTGTTTTTCGTTCTGTGAAATGGTTCAGAATACCACAGCGCGCAGTTTCATTAATATTGTCACGCATGGATTCATATTATGAGTACAGAATTGACGAAGAAACGGTTAAGAAAATGGGAACTGCGTTGCCTCTTATAAGTTGTCTTAATAAAACTATGCATCTTACTAATAATCCTAGCGATAATACGTATGGTAGGAAAAATGTTAATGATACTTTTTGGGAGGCTATGGCTCTATTTAGCTTCAACCCTTGCTATAGCAATAAGCGCAGAGATACAAATCGTTTAGACGTGCTATATCAAAAGTATTCACAAGATACTCAAAAAGTGACTAATAATAATTCGCAAGTAGATAATAATGCACAAATAACAAGTGGTATTCAACAAGCGGATAGTAATAATTAATAAAGTAATTATTTTGCATATCGGAATATAAAATATTGAGGTGAAGTATGGAAAATCCGCGACATGATGATATGGCTCAAAATAGTGCTAAAGATAGTATGAGACTTGCGAATATTAGCAAGTTAACAATAAAAGCTTGTGTTATACAAATTGTTGCTCCGATTGCAGCTCTATTAGCAACACTGTTTGTCATTTTTGTGCTAGTAGTTATTACTAGTTCTATGAATGATTCATGGGGAAAACAACGTGCAGATACGTTGAATAGAGAAAATGCTAACGAATTTGTTGAATATTATTACACTCCGACTGCTGGAAATAAAATATCATCTGCAAAAAATATATTGCAAACTGTTGCTCTCGTTGGCGTAATTGCTATAGCTGGAGTTCAAGGCTATAGGTTTAAACGTGCAAAAGATGCTCCGGTTAATGTTATTCTTGAAAATTATGGATGCGAGAGTAACAATCCTTTAGTTAGTGGTCGTGTGGTGAATCTTACTAATGAATTGTGCCATTCTGCAAATATGTATGTGCCAGAAATATTCGCAACGAGTATGACGCAGTTCAATGCGTTTTCGCTACGAGATAATCAAAGAGCTGCAATAGTTATTGATGAGGAACTTATTAGCGTATTAGAAGACGACGAATTAAAGTGTGTAATAGCACACGAATTAGCTCACTTATATTCAAACGATTCACTTGCAATTACGCAATTAATTGCGGTAGTTGCGTCATTGAGCAAAAGTTGTCAAATGGAGCAAGTTTCAAAGAAAAGCAATTGCTATAATTCTGGAAAACAAGTTTATGTCGAAAAAAATGCAAGATTTAAAACTAGGCGAGAACTGGTAGGAAGAATATACATGTTTATTGCTACAAACATGCTTAAATATATTATTCCGGAAATGAAATCATCTATTTGTAGCGGCGATCGTGATTCTTATGCGGATAATTTTGCTATTCGACTTGTTGGCAATTCCGGAGCGCTCGCATCTGCATTTGATAAAATCAGCAATGCAATTCATAAAGACAAATATAAAGAAAGTCTTGATGCGCAATTCATTGATCTTAAATATGATGTTACTGCTTTGATCGGTTTTACTTTTAATGATGGTGATGTGACGCATATTAATCAGCGTAAGAAAGATGCTGCTAAATATGCTACATTTGATTCACACTATAACGAGGTTAATAGTTAATAGTATTTCGTGCGATGGCTGGCAGGTGCTTCACATGTCGGTTGATTATTCGGGCGCGGCAATAACTCGCGAATAAGCTGTGTGAAGGATAAAAAGGAAGAATAAGGTATGACAGTTTCGTTGATTTTGGCCTCACAGTCTCCAGCGCGTAGGGCTGTTTTGGCGGCGGCCGGCGTGATCCCTGTGATTCACGAGAGTGAAGTGGATGAGCCGGCGGTTTTGTGTGATGCCGCTAGTGAGCGCGGAACAAGCGTTGAAGAGTTGAGTGCTGAGCAGCGCGTTTCTATTTTGGCGCGCGCGAAAGCTAAGGCTGTGTATGAGTCATGGAAGCGTGTGGCAGATGCGTCTGCTTCAGCTAGTGGCGATTTGGTTGTGGGGTATCCGCTGGAAGCTGAGCCCGCTGAGCCTGCGGAACATGCTGAACTTGCGGAATCTGCTGAAACTACTGAAACTACTGAAACTACTGAATCTTCCGAATCTGCTAGTAACGCTTTAGCGAGCGACTCGCAATCAGACGTAACGCATAACGTAGATACCGCGCAAACTCGCGACTTTTCAGGCGTAACTGTTCCTACAAAAACTTTCGATATTCACGATTTCGCGCATCTAAATAAATCTTCTAATAATTGCAACAGTGTGCTGATTGTTGGCTGCGATTCCATGTTCCTGCTCGATGGCGAATGCTACGGAAAGCCGCACACGCCCGAAATTGCTTTTGAGCGAATCAAGAATATGAGTGGCAAAACAGGGCAATTGTGGACCGGCCATTGTTTAATCGACGCAAAAACCGGCAAATTCTTGTGCAAAACAAGCCACGCAAGCGTAACTTTTGCGCAAATGAGCGACGCTGAAATTCGCGCTTATATAGAAACTGGCGAGCCGCTGGAAGTTGCGGGATCCTTTACGCTAGAAGGCTTTGGCGGTGCTTTTATTGAGGGAATTCAGGGAGATCCGCACGGAGTTCTTGGAATCAGCTTGCCGCTTCTTCGCAATATGGTTGCCGAGCTTGGGTACGCGTGGCCGGATTTGTGGAATAAGAATACCGTGGAAGAAACTTGCAAAAAGAGCGACCCGACTTCCACAGAAGTACCTAAAGAAAACGTGCATCAGCCGGGGGATGGTTGGGTGCAGTGCAATTGTGGGCGAAGGCACTGGGGCCATAACGGTGCTGCTGGAGTGCTGCTTGCCAGGCAAGATGCCGAAACTGGTCGCGTGACGCACGTTGTGATGCAGCATCGCGCGCTTTGGAGTGCGGAAGGTGGTACTTGGGGTATTCCGGGCGGAGCAATTTCCGACGGTGAAAGTGCGATTGAGGGAGCATTGCGCGAGTCTTTTGAAGAAGCGAATATTACTTCGGAAGATATTGATGTTGTTGGAGCTTACCGTGAAGATCACGGAAACTGGTGCTATACAACGGTTTTTGCGTTTGAAAAGCCGGGGCATAGTGTGGATCCTTGCGCGCATGACGACGAGAGTATGGAAATTAAGTGGGTGCCGATTGACGATGTGCCTAAGTTGAAGCTGCTTACGGCAATGCGCACTGATTGGCCGTCTTTCCGCGCGCGGCTTGATGCGCTTGCTGCGCAAAGGTAGGTGCGCAAAGGTAGCTTCAATTTGGAAGTAGACTTCCAGGTATGAGTTAGTTTTGCGGAATCTGGAAGTAGACTTCCAACTTGCGAAAGGCAAATTTCTTGTTGCAAATGCTACGAATGTGCGAGAATTAGTTACCCCAAAATGGCGGCGATTACAGCTATGCAAATCGGGCTGGTAACCGTAGAAAACAGGATTCCGTCACGCGCAAAACTTAAGCCAACGCCGTATCTAGCTGCATAATTGTAAACGTTTTGGCCTGTTGGAAGCGCCGCAAGCACAACGCACGCGTACAAAGTCGCCCCGCGAAAACCCATCACAAAGTAAGCCAGCAAAAACGCAATAATTGGCATAATCAAATTTTTCAGCACCGCAACTGTTGCAATCGCAGCGCGATTTGAATCCTTCTGCAAAGGTCTACTTCCGTAAAGCGACATACCGAAAGCCATCAAAATCATAGGGACTGCGGAATCGCCAATCATTTTAATAGGATCGTACAAAAAATTCGGAACAGGGAAATAGCCAACTTTTGCGGAAATCGCAGAAATCACAATTCCGCCAAGAGATCCAATTAAAAGCGGCTGCTTCAAAGGCTGCTGAGCAATACGCTTAAGCGAGAATTTGCCGGTAGTCGTGATGTCAAGAACCGTCAAGCCAACAGGAGTAAAAACGGCCTGTTGCATAACCAAAATTGGCGCTACGAGTGCAGGATTTCCAAGAATATAAGTGGCAACTGGCAAGCCGATATTATTGGAATTTAAGTAAAGCGAATTAAGCGCGCCAATTGTGCAGTCAGCTGCAGGAAGGTGGAAGAATATGCGGTTAAGCAATATGAACGCAAGTCCAACAATCATTGCAGAAAAGAACGCAACAAAAATCGAAGAATGAAAAATCTCAAAAATAGGCTCTTTAGAAAGAATTGCGAACATTAAGCAAGGGCTTGAAACGAAGAAACTTACGCGATTTAGCACCATTTGAGCCTGAGATCCGCCAATGCGAAGGCGCGCGGTAATATAGCCGGCAAGAATCACAATGCCAATTACGCAAAAGCCTTGCATAGCGCTGATTAAGCCCATTTCCTGCCTCCAAAGGGTATCCAAAATAGTATCCCAAATAGTATTTCCAAATAGTAAGTAGCGCGCAAATATATTCGCACAAACCTCTGCTGCAACTATAGGAGCGATACGCAACTTTTGTGCGTGCGCAACTATTTGTATTAGTGCAGATAGTAGCGCGCGCGTGGTTTTGCTGCTTTTGGCTTAAAAGTAACGTTGTAAATTTTAATATTCAGTAAATTGGATATTTGACTCGGCAATATGGCATACTAGAGAGCGGTGGCACTGCAAGCCGCCAGGCGATTGATGGCGTCGATCCCCTCGTGAGTGTTTTTCCGAGGCTGGCGTCCGCCGTCGCGCAATTAGACTTTGTAGAGAGCCTTGGGGTGGCTCGCGTGCGTGCGTGTTCATCTTAAAGCCAGGGATGCGAGGCGATTGCAGCGTTTCGTGAGGAGCATAGTGCCCAGAATAATGAGAGAACGCTTCAATGAATCTGAAGCTGAAAATAGTATAACTGTGTCTAAAAATCCGGTTGCGGCTAAAGACGCTAAAGACGCTAAAAATGTTAAAGATGCTAAAGATGTGTCGTTTGTTGGCGCTTCTTCTGCGGGTGTAGCTGCTACTTCTGCCGCTTCTGCTACTTCTGCTGCTGGAGTTGTGCGTCGTCGCCGAGGCCGTCGCGTGACGCGTGGTGCTGGTGCAGCCGGCGAAGCGATGGAATTAAAGGTAGAAGAGTCGAGCACGAAGATTTTTAATAGCGGCGTTGATAGCGGCGATAATAATCGCAACAATGCCAGCACTAATGCCAGCGCTAATAGTCGCACTAATAGTCGCGATAATCGCGCTGCTGGTCGCGCTAATGACGTTAAAAGTCGCGCAGAAAGCCATGTTGACAGCAACATCGACAGTCATGCTGACAGTCATGCTGACAGCCACACGTCATCTCGCCCTATTACTTCTTTGCTGTTCCAAGAGCCTGTTTTGCCGGCTCATGTTAATAGTGATGAAAGCGAGCGTTTGCGCGAAGATTCCAGGGATGATTCTCGCGCAGATTCGCGTTCGTCTTCGCGTTCGTCTTCTCGCGCGGATTTGCGTCATGATTCGCGCGCAAATTCTCGTGAGGATGCACGTTCTGATTCTCAATCGGATTTTGAAGACGAATCTGAAAACAGTGCGAATGAGCGTCAAAGCCGTCGCAATAATCGTAATCGCAATGAATCTTCTCAAAAAAGCCAACGTTCTCGCCGCTCGCGTCGTCTGAATGCGGTTGAGCGTCGAGCTGCTGCCGAAGTCGAGCAAATTGAAGAGGATCTTGCGTACGACGATATTGTTTATGCGCCTATTGATACTCAAATCGATGAAACTCTTGATGTTAGCGATATTTTAGATAGCGACGATCGCAGCGATGGCAGCGACAGCAGTGATCGCAGTGATCGCAACGACCGCAGAAACAGAGGAAATCTTCGCAATCGAAGGAATCGCAGCAATAGCGATGACCGCAGCGACCGCAGTGACAATCGCAGCGACCGCAGCGACATTCGAGATGATAATCAAGACAATAATGATGACAGTCAAGATTATGGTCAAGATGACAATCAAGATACTGGCTTGCGTCGTCGCCGTCGTCTTCGCGACTCGTCAAGCAGCATTCTTGATGAAGATGACGATGAGGGAATGATAACGCGTCGTCGTCGCCGTCGTCGTTCTTCGCGCGAAAATCTTGACGAAGTATCTCAGGAAGATCGCGATTTAATACCGGATCCAGAAGAACTTCGCGCTCAAGACGAAGAAGAAACGCTGTACACGCGTCGCCGTCGTCGCCGCCGCTCTAAGTCTTCGGATGATTCCGCAGCTTCGTCGCAATCGCAGTCTTCGCAGTCGTCATTGTCTTCTTCGGATGATTCTTTTGCTTCTTCTCGCTTAAGTGCCGACGATTTATCTTCTAGGCGCTCTCGCAAGCAGCAGTATATTGACGAAATCACGGATATTGAGGGCTCTACTAGACTTGAAGCAAAGCGTCAGCGCCGCCGTGACAATCGCCGCGAGCGCGCGCGTCAAAACTTAATTATGGAGCAGGATTTCCTTGCTCGTCGCGAAAATGTTGATCGTTTGATGGTGGTTCGCGAGCGCGATCGTCACACGCAAATTTCCGTTATTGAAGACAATATTCTTGTGGAGCACTACGTTTCCGATATTCAAGAAGTTGCAACCGTTGGCAATATTTATCTTGGTCGCATTCAAAACGTGCTTCCAAGCATGGAAGCTGCGTTTGTGGATATTGGTCAGGCTCGAAATGGCGTGCTCTATGCTGGCGAAGTCAACTGGGATATGACGCGTTTGGAAGGTCAGCCTCGCAGAATTGAGCTTGCTTTTAAGTCCGGAGATCCTGTGCTTGTGCAGGTTACTAAGGATCCGATTGGTCACAAGGGTGCGCGACTAACTTCGCAAGTAACTCTTGCTGGTCGTTTCCTTGTGCTTGTTCCTTCTGGCGGAATGACGGGCGTAAGCCGTAAGCTTTCGGATCGTGAGCGCTCGCGTTTGCGCGCTATTGTTTCTAAGATTGCTCCAAAAGATATGGGCATTATTATTCGTACTGCTGCTGAGGGTGCAAGCGAAGAGGCAATTCAGAAGGATCTTGAATCGCTTGTTAAGCAGTGGGATCGCATTGAAGCAAAGCGTGAGGAGTATTTGCACGGCAAACGTCCTAAGCTGCTTCAAGGTGAGCCGGATGTGGCTATTCGTGTTGTTCGAGATATTTTCAACGATGACTTCCAGAAGCTTATTGTTGAAGGCGATGGCGTGCATCAGCGCATTAACGAATATCTTGAAATGATGGCACCTGATTTGTTGAGCAAGGTTGAGTATTGGGATCCTGCTGAGCATGAGGGTAAAGATATTTTCGACAAGTGGCAGATTGATAGCCAGCTTCGAAAGGGCATGGAGCGTCAGGTTTACTTGCAGTCGGGTGGCTCGATTGTTATTGATCGAACTGAAGCTATGACTACGATTGACGTTAATACTGGTCGTTTTATTGGACGCGGTAAGTCTTTGGAAGAAACGGTTACGCGCTGTAATTTGGAAGCTTCCGAAGAAATTGCGCGACAGTTGCGTTTGCGCGATATTGGCGGCATGGTAATGATTGATTACGTCGACATGGTTATGCCAGCCAACCGTGATTTGGTGTTGCGAAGACTGCTTGAGTGCTTGGCGCGAGATAGAACTAAGCATCAGGTTGCTGAAGTTACTTCGCTTGGTCTTGTGCAAATGACGCGTAAGCGTGTTGGACAGGGCTTGGTTGAAGCTTTCTCGGAGGAATGCCCAACGTGCAAGGGTCGTGGATTTATTTTGCACGATGAGCCGACGGTTTCTTCGGAATATGCCGATCCTTACGCGCTTAAGGGTGGCGATCCGTTTGTGAAAACGAACAAGTATGGTCATGGAACTTCTACGGTTGCTCCAGAGCCGCAAAAGCAGCAGGGTTCTAGCGCTGAAGTGCGTGCTAAGCTTGCGCGTATTGCTGCAGCGTCCGCAATTAGTGAATCTATAGAATCTGCTGGAAATGCTGGGAATGTGGAAAGTGCGGAGTCTGCAGAAAGTGCGGAAGTTACTGAGCCTGTGGAATCTATTGAACCTGTAGAATCTAACGGACCTGCAGAATCTACTGAACATGTGGAATCTGTAGAATCTACTGAATCTACTGAATCTACTGAATCTACTGAACCTGCAAAAACTGAAGAATATACGGAATATACAGAATATAGAGAGCCCACGGAGTATTAATAATCTTAAGGATAATCTATTAAGTATATGCCTTGAGTACAATATTGAATATTGTCTGCATTGCCCTTATGAAACTAACCACTTGACGTTAGTACATGGGTGGGTGTATTTTTGATAGTCGGTGTCTTGCCGCGCGCATTTTGCTGTGCGCAAGACAGAAGTAAGCTTTCAATTGAGCTAAGGAACGAATTATGTACGCGATTGTGAAGGCCGGTGGCCATCAAGAGAAGGTCGAGGTTGGCGACGCCATTCTCGTGAACCGTCTCGATGCGAAGAAGGGCGATACCGTGGAATTCCCGGTCGCGCTCGTTGTTGACGGTGCTAAGGTGACCTTAAGCGCCAAGGATCTTGCTAAGATCACGGTGAAGGCAGAAGTCTTGAACGACGAAGCCAAGGGTCCAAAGATTAGCATTATGAAGTTTAAGAACAAGACTGGTGTGGCTCGTCGCAAGGGTCATCGCCAGAAGTTGACTCTCGTCAAGATCACGGCCATCGCCTGATTGACGGTGTTATAAACCTGAAAGGACAGTGAGATGGCACATAAGAAGGGTGCGTCTAGCTCGCGCAACGGTCGCGACTCGCAAGCGCAATATCTTGGTGTGAAGAAGTTCGGCGGTGAAGCTGTTGTGGCTGGCAACATTATTGTTCGTCAGCGCGGCACTAAGTTCCACGCCGGTCAGAATGTTGCTTTGGGCAAGGATCACACGCTGTACGCTTTGACAGACGGCAATGTGAAGTTCGGCATTCGTCGCGACCGCAAGGTTGTTGACGTTGTTACCGCCTGAGTGACAGATTAGTCTTCGAGCCGCACCCAATTCGGTGCGGCTTTTTTGTTCTTGATTTGTTTCCGCGAATTTAAGTGTTTAGCTTCGAGTAAGGTAGCAGTATGAGTGATTTTGTAGATCGCGTAACAGTGCACGTGAAGGGTGGCGACGGCGGCAATGGTTCCGCTGGAGTCCGTCGCGAAAAGTACAAGCCATTGGCTGGACCTAATGGCGGCAATGGTGGTGACGGCGGTTCAGTTATTTTTGTAGCAGACCGCAATGCAAACAGCTTACTCGACTATCGTTTTATACCTCATCGCACAGCAGAGAATGGCACGATGGGCTTGGGTGACACTAAAGACGGTTCAAAAGGCGCGGATTTGGTGCTTCCTGTGCCTGTTGGAACTGTTGTTTTTACAGCGCGCGGTGCTGCAGGCTCTCAAAAGCGTCCAGACGAAGTTTTGGCGGATTTGCGTCATGTTGGGGATAAATTTGTTGTAGCTCAAGGCGGTGCCGGTGGTCTTGGTAACGCAGCTTTGGCAAATAAAGTACGACGTGCTCCAGGTTTTGCTCTTTTGGGAGAGCCAGGCGAAGAACGCGACGTAATTTTGGAACTCAAATCTATTGCAGACGTGGCTTTAGTCGGCTTCCCATCTGCAGGAAAATCAAGCTTAGTTGCATCAATTAGCGCAGCCAAACCAAAAATTGCAGACTATCCGTTTACTACTTTGGTGCCAAATCTTGGCGTAGTAAGTTTCGGAAACTATCGTTACACAATTGCGGACGTGCCAGGTTTAATTCCGGGAGCTTCTGAAGGCAAAGGCTTAGGTCTTGAGTTTTTGCGTCATATTGAGCGTACGGAAATTATTGCGCACGTAATTGATTGCGCTACTTTAGAGCCAAATCGCGATCCAATTAGCGACTATAACGCTCTTGAACATGAGCTTGCGCAATACGCTAACAAACTTGAACTTCCGTTGGGCGCAATCCCAATTCCGGAGCGTCCGCGCATTATTATTCTTAACAAAGTCGATGTTCCTGAAGCTAAAGAATTGGCTGATTTTGTGCGCGGCGAGTTTGAGAAAATGGGATTGACTGTATTTGAGATTTCTACAGCATCTCACGAAGGTTTGAAGGAACTCGGTTTTGCGCTTGGTCGACTTGTTGAAAAGATGCGTGAGAAGCTAGCTGCTGAGGAAGCAGCGCGCGAAGAAGAGCGCGTTGTTATTCAGCCTCTTGAGCAGCCGGCTTCGACTTTGCGCAGGCGTCGCGATGATGGTCGTGGAAACAGTTCGGACTTTGAAATTAAGCGCGAAGAAGACAGAAATGGTGATTTTTGGTTCACTGTAACCGGAAGCAAACCTGAGCGCTGGGTTGTGCAAACGAATTTTGACAACGATGAAGCAGTAGGATACTTGGCGGATCGCTTGGCAAAGCTCGGTGTTGAAGACGAGTTGCGCAAGAAGGGCGCGCGTCCGGGAGATGAAATTCGCATTGGTAGCGGCAAGCACATGGTTTGCTTCGACTGGGATCCAAGCATTGCAGCCGGTGCGGAAGGATTGGACGGAGCTAACTTGGGTGCGCGCGGTAAGGATTTGCGACTCGAAGCGAACGATCCTCGCGGAGCAAGACGCACGAATGCAGAGCGTAGACGAGATTATCACAGCATGATGGACGCTAAATCTGCGGTTCGAGAAGCGATGATGGCTGAGCGAAAGTCGGGACATTGGGCGGATCCTTCTGTGGACGACGATCGTCATGACGAAAATAGCTTATTTGGGCGCGGCGAAGAGCAGGAAAACTAGCGGAATCAAGGGGGAATTTTATGAGTAATCCGGAAATTGAACTTACCGAAGACGGGGTTCGGTGTTCAATCCGCGAGGCGCGCACAATCGTTGTAAAAGTAGGTTCAAGCTCTCTTACGGACGCATCTGGGCGGCTGGATGTGCAAAAGTTGCGCGCTCTTGTTTCTGCAATTAGTCACGCGCAAATGCAAGGTGCTCGAATTGTTCTTGTGTCTTCTGGCGCAATTGCCGCGGGCTTTGGACTACTTGGTTTTGCGGAGCGTCCAAAAGATGTGCCAACTCAGCAGGCCACGGCTTCGGTTGGTCAAGGCTTGCTTATGGCGCAATATGAAGCAGCATTTTCGCAATTTGGTTTCAGAGTAGGGCAGATGTTACTGACGGCAGACGTTACTATTTCGCCATCTCGCTACCGTAACGCGCAGCGCACAATGACTCGTTTGCTGGAACTTGGCGTAATCCCAATCGTAAACGAAAACGATGCGCTTTCTAGCAACGAAATTCGCTTCGGCGACAACGATAGACTTGCAGCTATTGTGGCAAATATTGTGCGTGCAGAAGCGCTTGTGCTTCTTACAGATGTGGATTCGCTTTATACTGCGCCGCCTAGCGAGCCTGGTGCAAAACGAGTGAGCTTTGTGCCGGATGTGACGCGCGCTTTAGAAGAAGTGAAGGTTGGCGCAAGTGTTTCGGGAGTAGGCACTGGGGGTATGGTGACGAAGCTGGAAGCCGCGCATGTGGCGGCAGTTTCAGGTATTCCAACCGTGCTTACTTGTGCTGGAAACGCAGGGCCGGCTCTTGCTGGAGATGTTGTTGGAACTGCGTTTGCTCCGGTTCATACGCGCGATTCTGCTAGGCGACTTTGGATTGGGTTTGCGTCACATCCTCACGGAACGCTGGTGGTTGATGAGGGTGCTGCTAAGGCTGTGCGCGGCGGACGTGCGAGCCTTCTTGCTGCCGGTATTGTGCGTGTTTGCGGAGAGTTTTCGGCAACGGATCCGGTGTGGATTGACGACGAGCAGGGAAATCACTTAGCGAAAGGTTTAGTGGCTTTTGATGCTGAGGAGATTCCGGAGATTATGGGGCGCACAAGCGACGAGCTTGAGGAGTCGCTTGGCAGGCAGTATGCGCATCCGGTGGTGCATCGCGACAATCTTGTGCTTGTGTAATTAACTGCAGTTCCAAACGTGCGCAACTTGTCCCGCGTTTGGAGGGTTGTGGCGTGGTTTTCGCTCCAAACGTGCTCAACTTTTCTCGCATTTGGAGCGTTTGTGTTGCTTTGACGCTCCAAATACGGGGAAATTTCCGGAAAATTTACCGTTTCGCGGCTTGCGGTTACACTAGAAACCATGGCAGAGAATATGGTAGATACTTCCGCACAAGAAGATTGGCGCGTATTAAGCGAGCGCATAAACCGGGTAGCACCAAGCGCAACGCTTGCAGTCGACGGCAAAGCAAAAGCTATGAAAGCTTCCGGCGTTGACGTAGTAAGTTTCGGCGCAGGCGAGCCGGATTTTCCTACTCCTTCTTATATTGTCGAAGCTGCAGCTGTGGCTTGCAAAGACCCTCGAAACTACCGATACACCGCTACTGCCGGTCTGCCGGAGCTTAGAGAAGCAATCGCACAAAAAGTGCATCGCGATTCTGGCTACGAAGTCTCACCGAATCAAGTCGTAGTAACAAACGGCGGAAAGCAAGCCGTTTACGAAGCTTGCCAAATCCTTCTAAATGATGGCGACGAAGTTATTATTCCAGCCCCATATTGGACTAGCTACCCGGAGGCCGTGAAGCTTGCGGGCGGCGTTCCTGTGCAGGTTTTGGCAGGCGCAGAACGCGGTTTTGAGCCAGATATTGATGCGCTTGAAGCCGCTCGCACTCCACGCACTCGCGCAATTATTGTAAATTCTCCTTCGAATCCTACGGGCGCTATTTGGAGCGCACAAACTATTCGCGCAATCGGCCAGTGGGCTGTAAAGCACCATATTTGGGTTCTTTCCGACGAAATTTACGAGCATCTTCATTACGACGGAATTTCAACTTCTTACATTGGCGTTGAGGTTCCGGAAGTTAGAAATCAGCTGCTGATTTTAAACGGTGTTGCTAAAACTTACGCAATGCCAGGCTGGCGAGTTGGTTGGATGGTTGCGCCTGCGGATGTTGCAAAAGCTGCAGTAAAGCTGCAAAGTCACATGACTTCTAACGTTTCTAATATTTCGCAACGAGCCGCAATTGCTGCAGTTGGCGGATCTTTAGACGTGGTTAGCACAATGCGCGAGTCTTTTGACGCTCGTCGCAAAGCAATTGTGGAAGCGCTGAATAATATTGACGGCGTTACTTGTCCGCTTCCTCACGGCGCTTTTTACGCTTTTGCTAACGTTGAGGCGCTTCTTGAGCGTCCTCTTGGCGAGCATCGCGAAGTTCCGCATACTTCTTCGCGATTTGCGGAAATGTTGCTTGATGAAGCACATGTTGCTGCTGTTCCAGGAGAGGCTTTTGGCGCTCCAGGTTATTTGCGATTCTCTTGCGCGCTCGCGGACGATCAGCTTGCAGAAGGTATGCGTCGCATGAAAAAGTGGGTTGAGGCTTAGCTTTATACGACACTCGCTAAATGCTATTAATCGCGAAATCATGCCCATGAGATAACATAGCTATCTGGCGGTTTTGCTATGTCGCACCTTTTGGGGTATGATAAGCAAGTTCACCATAGGGATGTGGCGCAATTGGTAGCGCAACGGTCTCCAAAACCGTAGGTTGTGGGTTCGAGTCCCGCCGTCCCTGCCAGTTTTTAGTTCACAAATTCTACACGAAGGAATAAGGCATGGCACAGGCACGCAGCACTAATAAAGCAGTAAAGCCGAACTTGTTCATGCGCATTGGCATGTTCGTCAAGCAAACTATCGATGAAACGCGCAAGGTTGTTGCTCCTCATGGCAAAGAGTTGTTTGCTTGGTCTATAGCTGTGTTCATATTCGTTGTATTCTTAATGGCTTTCGTAACCTGCATGGATCTTGGCTTAGGCAAGTTCGTAATGTGGTTGTTCGGCTGAGTTGAAATTTTGAAGGTGTATAAAATATGACTGATGAGTTCAATCCCGAAGAAGCAGAAGCTGTAGAAGTTGCAGATGCTGTAGAAGATGTTGAAGCCGTAGATGCAGCTCCAGTTAACGATGCTGATGATGCCGCTGCCGCTGAAGCCGCTGTTGCATCTCTTGATGCAGATAACACTGAAGCTGAAGCTGAAGCTGGCGCAACTGATTCCGAATCAACTGAAGGCGACCCAACTGATGCCGGCGCAATCGCTGTAGCTGAGTTTTCTAAGAAGCTGCGCACTTTGGAAGGCAAGTGGTATGTGCTTCATACTTATTCTGGCTATGAGAAGCGCGTAAAAACTAACGTTGAATCTCGTGTGCAGAACTTTGGTTTGGAAGATAAGATTTTCCAGATTGAAGTTCCAATGGAAGAAGTTGAGAAGCATACGGAAAAGGGTAAGAAAGTTATTACCCGCGTGCGTGTGCCAGGTTATGTGCTGATTCGCATGTGGCCGGATGAAAACGCTCGTCGCATTGTGCGCGAAACTGAGGGCGTGACTGGTTTCGTTGGACCTTCTAGAGAGCCAGCTCCATTGAGTCGCAAGGAAGTTGTGGCAATGATGGCTCCTATGATTGCTTCCGAAGCTTTGAAGAACGCTGGAGATAAGCCTGCAGCTGCACGTAAGCGCAAGGTTGAAGTTGCTTACAAGGTTGGCGATCAGGTTACTGTTACAGACGGTCCATTCTCTACTATGGCTGCTGTGGTTTCGGACGTGGAGCCTACAACTCAGAAGCTTACAGTGTTGGTTTCCATCTTTGGTCGTGAAACTCCTGTGGAGCTTGGTTTCAACCAGGTTGAGCCGATTGTTTGAGCTGAAATCCTGAGCCGAAATCTTAAGCCGAAATCTTAAGTTTTTATAACTTTCACAAACCGGGGCGCGTTAATTTGCGCTCCGGTTTTGTTTATTTACTGAGACATGGCATATTTTGTGAATATGCATAGGTGGCTTCATGCTAAGCATGTAGCGAAAATATGTTGTTGCTAAATTGTTAAGAATTGCAGCTGTCGTAATGCAGCGTGTCGCGAAGATGTGGCATAATAGGAAGGCTTGTGACTGGAGGAGTAATCCGCTAGCACAGCACAGCAATACAAGATGCGGGAGGAAGCTGCAAAACGGCTTTATATCAGCGTTTGTAGCAACCGTTTGAACCGCTTGTACAAGAAAGAAGAACCATATTATGGCTCCGAAAAAGAAAGTCTCCGCGCTTATTAAGCTCGAGATTCAGGCTGGTAAAGCAAATCCAGCCCCACCACTGGGTCCAGCATTAGGCTCCCACGGCGTGAACATCATGGACTTCTGCAAGGCCTATAACGACCAGACGAAGGACAAGATGGGTCAGATCGTCCCAGTAGAGATCACCGTTTACGAAGATCGTTCCTTCACCTTCATTTTGAAGACCCCACCAGCCGCTGCTTTGTTGCTTAAGGCTGCTGGCATTCAGAAGGGCACCGAGAATCCATTGACTCACAAGGTTGGTTCTGTGACCAAGGCTCAGGTGCGCGAAATCGCCGAAATTAAGATGCCTGACCTCTCCGCACGTGACGTCGAGGCCGGTATGAAGATCATCGCGGGCACCGCTCGCTCGATGGGTATTACCGTTACCGACTGAAAGGGAGTGTAGAAATGGCTAAGCGTTCTAAGAAGTATCGTGAAGCGGCTGAGAAGATCGACCGCAATAACCTGTACACCCCAGCTGAAGCTATTGCTTTGTTGCAGAGCATGCCAAAGCACGCTTTTGACGAGTCCGTTGAGGCTGTTATGCGCCTTAACGTGGATCCTCGCAAGGCTGATCAGTTGGTTCGTGGCGTTGTGAACTTGCCAAACGGCACCGGTAAAACCGCTAAGGTTTTGGTGTTTGCTCGTGGTCCAAAGGCTACTGAGGCTCAGGAAGCTGGCGCCGACATCGTTGGTGATGACGAATTGATCGAAAAGGTTGCCGGTGGCTTCCTTGACTTCGATGCAGTCGTTGCAACCCCAGACATGATGGGTAAGGTTGGCCGCTTGGGTCGTGTGCTCGGTCCTCGTAGCTTGATGCCAAATCCAAAGACTGGCACCGTGACCATGGATGTTGCCAAGGCTGTTGCCGACATTAAGGGCGGCAAGATTGAGTTCCGCGTGGATCGCCAGGGCAACCTGTCCTTCCTCTTCGGCAAGCTCTCCTTCGACGCCAAGGCTCTTGAAGAAAACTTCAAGGCTGTTGCAGACGAAATCCGCCGTTTGAAGCCAAGCACCATCAAGGGTCGTTACATTACTAAGGTAACTGTGACTTCCACGATGGCTCCTGGTGTTCCAGTGGATATTGCAAGCATCGCTGCCTGATTTATTGCTGAATTTATTGCATGCGTAATTTTGCGCACAATATATTAAGCGCTAAGGCTTAAACGCTGAAAATGTGCTCTTTTTGAGTTACGTTTTCAGCGTTTTTTTTTTGTTACTTATGTCGCTGCGTTTCTGCATTAGTAACGAATAATTGCGTTTTAGCGTTACTCGCGCAGTACGTAATCTACGTTAGTAACGAATAGGTGACGAGGGCGTTTGCGCGTGCGT
>NZ_JBKQXU010000007.1:3585-63501 GCF_048545135.1 Gardnerella bretellae | reverse complement strand
AGTGGACTTCCAACGCGAGTTTCGTAAGCGAGCACTTATAGTGCGAGCTTTGGTCTGGCGTATCGCTCCAAATGTGCGCAACTTTCTCGCGTTTGGAGTGTTTGAGCTACTTTAGCGCTCCAAACGCGGGGAATCTATCTCGCATTTGGAGGGTTTGGGGTTGTGTAGCGCTCCAAACGTGCGCAACTTTTCCGGCGTTTGTGGTCGTTTTTGCATTGGCTGACCACATTTGCCGTGTTTTTTATTGTATAACCTATATAAATAATGCCGGGAGAAGTACTCTCTGCATTCTTTGTATACAAGTATTGTATGTATTCTCAATTTATGAGTTCTAAGCAAAAATAAAAACGTGCGGCGCAAAACCAACGATTTCACACCACACGTCAAAGTATGTTATTAAACGGCGCAAATTAGAACAACTTACACCTTTTAACTTTTCAATTATTCATTAGTTACGCATTAATGGCGGAACTTGCGAAGGGCAACACCCAAGCCTGCAATAGCAGAAGCAGCAACGGCAAGCAAAGCTACGGCAGCACCGGTCTTAGGAAGCTTCTTGGTCTTAGTGCACTTAGGAGCTGGCTTGGCTGGAGTATCGAACTTGCCAGACAAAGCTTCGTCGTAAAGTGGGGTAGTTCCTGGCTCGTAAACTACAGTGCCCAAATGATTCGTGTATGTGCGAGTCTTTGGATTTGCAACTAAAGCAGCTGGAGCATCAGGAAGCTGAGCTGGAGCAGGAGCAGGAGCAGGAGCTGGAGCTGGATCTGCAAAAGCTTCAGAACTTGTAGCAGAATCGTAGCTCAATGGATCAGCAGTATTCAATGGTGAAGTAGCATCAGCCATTGCTGGGGTTGCAAGAGCAAAACCAGAAATTAAAGTGACGCCAGCAGCGAATGCGGCAATGGTCTTTTTAGTCAACATTTGTAGACCTTCAATCTCTTTTATCTGATTCCTGCGCAAAAGTTAGGGCTAACGCGTAGAAGACAGATACCAATATTTAGAACCCAAAACTGGAATAGGACGGTCAAAAATTTAGCCGAAGTAAACCTATTTCAGGCTACAAAAACTTAGCCTACACCAATTCTTTGCAAATCAAAAGTTTTTCTAGAAAAAATCACTAAATAAAAGATGTTTTGTGGCAATAAGACACTACTGACAGTGTGGGGATTACTAAGAATGGAATAAACTACTCGCGTTGGCGCGACGACCTGCTTTCGTGCTGCACAGTGCGGCTCTCCAAACGTGAGAGTTTCGTCTCGCGTTTGGAGAGTTTGAGCTACTTTAGCGCTCCAAACGCGCGCAACTTTTCTCGCATTTGGAGTGTTTGAGCTACTTTAGCGCTCCAAACGCGGGGAATCTATCTCGCATTTGGAGGGTTTGGGGTTGTGTAGCGCTCCAAACGTGCGCAACTTTTCCGGCGTTTGTTGTCGTTTTGGCCGCGCCTGTCTATTCCCTGCTCTTTCTGTAGTGTTTTGTAGAATAGTTGCATATGCGCTGGCGCATTTAAGACGATGCGTTTATATGTGATTTGCGTGATTTAGTAATCGTGATTTGTTTCTGTGATTTTGGGGATTGTTAGAAGTTACGTTTTTGTTGCGCGGTGCTATGTTTTACTTACATTTTTAGGAGGGGTTTTATGGTAGAGCAGAATAAAAATTTAATTATCGCGGACGCTAGAAGCGTGCCAGCTAAAGCAAGCGGGTCTGCTAAAGCAAGCGTGCCAGCTAAAGCGCTTATAGACACTGAAACTATAAAAGAAAAGATATATAACATTCGCAATCAAAAAGTCATGTTTGATTTTGAGCTTGCTGAAATCTATGGGTATGAAACGAAAAATTTCAATAGACAGATTAAGAATAATATTGAGAAGTTTGAGGGCGAAGATTTTATGTTTCGGCTAACTGCTGACGAGTTCAAAAACTTGAGGTGCAAAAATTTCACCTCAAGTTGGGGTGGTTCTCGATATTTGCCTTATGCTTTTACGGAACAAGGTGTCTATATGCTCATGACTGTGTTAAGAGGCGAGCTTGCCATAATGCAGTCTAAAGCGCTTATTAGAACCTTTAAGCAAATGAAGGATTATATTGTTGAAAACAGGGATTTTATTGGCGGGAATGAGTTAGTTAAGCTTGCGATTCAAACAAACCAGAATACTAAAGATATAGCGGAAATAAAATCTCAAATGGCAACGAAGGAAGATTTTAATAAGGTAATGGATAATTTTATTAATCCAAATACGTATAAACATTTTCTTCTTATGGACGGCAATAAAATAGAAGCGGATCTTGCGTATTGCAAAATATATGAGTCAGCTAAGAAAAGCGTTTATGTTGTAGATAATTATGTTGGTCTTAGGACGTTGGAATTATTGCGGTTTGCTGGGGAAGGGGTTGAAATCGTAGTTTTTAGTGATAATGCTAGGAGCAAGAATATGCTTACGGAAAGCGTGCTGCATGATTTTGTGAGTGATTATCCTGGTGTTGATTTGAAGTTTAAGACTGCTGGAAAGAAGTATCACGATAGGTATGTGGTTATAGATTATGGTACGGATGATGAGGCTGTCTACGTTTGTGGCGCTTCGTCGAAAGATGCTGGCGGCAAAATTTCGACTATTACGCGGATAGAGTCTTTGAATTTGGGCTTGTATCATGCGATGTTTGATGAGTTGTTAAAGAATCCTGGGTTGGAGTTTTAGCATTTTTTGTGCGCGCGTTATCTGGCGTTTGTTGTCGTTTTGGCTGGTTTGGTGCTCCAGACGTGGGGAATCCATCTCGTGTTTGGAGGGTTGTGGCTGGCTTGGCGCTCCAAACGTGCGCAACTTTTCTCGCGTTTGGAGAGTTTGAGCTACTTTAGCGCTCCAAACGCGCGCAACTTTTCCGTCGTTTGTGGTCGGTTTTGCCTCTCGGCTTATGCCTGCGCGCCCAAGTCCACAATCCACGTGCCGCACGCGCCAGCCGCACGCAAAGCCGCGCTTACCTGCTCGGCCGCAGCCTCAGTATCCGCCAGCGCAATCACGCATCCGCCGCCGCCTCCGCCAGTAAGCTTGGCGCCCAACGCGCAGTGATCTAGCGCAGCTCGCACCAACTTATCAAGCTGAGGCGTGCTTACGCCCAAATCCGCCAAAATCCGGTGCGCTCGCGTCATCCTCGCACCCATATCTGCAGCGCGCCCCAACGCCAAATCGTCCGCCGCCTGATTCGCAATCGCCCCCAGCTCATCCAGCTTATTTTTCACCGCATCCGGCTGCTCATCCATTCGCGCACGCAAAGCATCAACCGTTACGCGCGTCATACCTTTGCACCCAGAATCCGCCAAAATAAGCCACGCTCGCATGTTGATTTCCATGCGCGAAAACTCACCACTGCTAAAACGCACAGGCCACGAAGCCGAAGTTGCAGTTGCGTCCAGACCAGACGGGCGTCCGTGGGCCACGCGCTCAGCAGATTGCGTCAGCGCAAAAATCTCATTTTCACTTGCGCGAATTTTATAGTAGTCAAGAATTGCGCGGATTACAGCTCCAGCCGAAGCGGCAGACGAGCCAAGGCCGCGCTCAGGCGGAAAATTAGACTCTGTTGCAACATGCAGCGAATCGCCGACGCGCCCCGCAAACTCGAGTGCCGCGTGAATTGCGGTGCTAACGCTGCTAAAACGCGGAGGAACTTCGGAAAGTTTGCCGTTAAAGTCGAGGCAGGAAAGCGTGATGCGCGAATCGGAATTTAGGGGGATTGTAGAGTCGGCAGACTCAGGAATTTCTGCGCAAGTTTCGCAAGTTTCGCTAGTTTCGCAAGTTTCGCAAGTTTCGCAAGTTTCGCAAGTGGCAGTTTCCTCACCCGCTAAATCGCGCCCAGTCACCGTAGCTCGCATGCGCAAGTTTTTAAGCGGCAAAGCAATCGCAGAATACCCATAAACCACAGAATGCTCGCCGAAAAGAATCACCTTTGCGCAAGTTTCGCCGTATCCCGAGCGCGCACAATTTCCCGACGCGTCAGCATAACTTGACGTCGTCTTAGCGTTGATATTAAGCGCTTTTGACGGTTCGCGTTGCGTTTGCTGCACGGCTTTAAGTCTCCTTTGTATTCTTGCGATTTAATTTGTAATTTTTACGATTTAACAATTGTTCTAATTTAGTCGCGTCGAAGGCAAAAAACTACGGTACGCGCTTTACGCTTACAACACATTCACATTTGCGGAAGATTTTCAGATTTTGCGCGCGTTTTCGTGTGCTTGCGAGTGTTTGCGCGCGTGTATTCGTTTGAGCGCGCTTTTTCGCGCGTGTGAGCTTTTGCACCGGCAATTGCTAAAATAGATACTTAGTTGTGTAGCTTACCAGCTTCGTCGGCAGCGCCCACCAATTCGCAGCAAAGGAATCGCATGCAAAACGTTGAAATTCAGCCAAAAGTAACGTTTGACTCAAGTCTTGCTCCTAACTTTGCTGTAGCCAAAGCGAATGTGAATATTGCGCTGATTAAGTACTGGGGCAAGCGCGATGAACGGCTGATTTTGCCTTATACTTCCTCGCTTTCGCTCACTCTTTCGGATTTGTACGCAACTACTAGCGTGCATTTTGACGAAAGTCTTACTTCTGATTGCGTCACTTTGGACGAAGTTGAGCTGCCGATGGATGATTCCACGCGTCTTCGCGTAGTTGCTATGCTCGATTTGGTGCGCGAAAAGGCCGGAATTTCAACGAAAGCGAAAGTTGTTTCACATAATCACGTGCCGATTGCGGCCGGTCTTGCTTCTAGCGCGTCCGGATCTGCTGCTCTTGCAGCTGCCGCATCTTATGCCGCCGGATTGAATTTGACTCCGCGCGAACTTTCTAGACTTGCTCGCCGAGGTTCTGGTTCGGCGTGTCGCTCGATTTTTGGCGGATTCGTGCTTTGGAATAAGGGCGAGGATGACGAAACGTCTTATGCGGAGCCGATTGCGGATTTGCTTGCTGAGACTGCTGATAAGCCGCTTTCCGCTTCTATTTCCGCTTCTATTTCCGCTTCTCTTTCTTCTTCTCTTCCCGCCACAAAAAATTTGAATCCCGCAATGATTGTCGTTACGCTAGATCGCAGCAAAAAGCCGATTTCGAGCCGAACTGCCATGCGTCGCACTGTTGAAACTTCGCCCGCGTACATGCCTTGGGTTGAGCAGTCGAAGAAGGATCTTGCTTGCGCTCTTGATGCGATTCGCGTTGGTAGCATTGAGCAGCTGGGCGAGGTTATGGAGCAAAATTCGTTGGGAATGCACGAAACTATGCGCAAAGCCAATCCGCCTGTAAATTATTTGACGGATAAAACTTACGCTGTGCTAGATGCTGTGCGCTCTATGCGTGAGTGCGGTTGGCCGGTTTGGGCCACGATGGATGCGGGGCCGAATGTGAAGGTGCTGACGGATGCGGGTTGTGCGGCGCGTGCGGCTGAGGAGTTGCGCGGGCGAGTGGCGGAATCTGCAAAATTTACGATTGCTTTGCCAGGCGATGGCGTAAGCGTAAGTGCGAGTTTGAAACAGGCGGCGAAATTATGACTCAGGTGCAGGCGAGTGCTCCCGGAAAGCTTTATATTGCGGGCGAGTATGCGGTTGTTGATGGTTCGGCGGCGATTGTGGCGGCGGTGAATCGTTATGTAACCGTTAAGGTTGATGATGAAAATTTGCCTACATTATCGCAGGAAAGCCGAAAATATTACGGCGTAATCGTATCTGAAAAAGAAAATTATAAGCCGATTTTTTGGACGCGCTCCTCTGACGGAAGTATCGAAATACTAGGCGACGAAAAATATGCGTATGTGCTCGCCGCAATGCGCGTAATTGACTCTTATGCAAGCGAGTGCTTCGCGCCAAATATGGACCGCAAAAGTTACAATTTGCACATTTCCAGCGAACTTGACGACGCAAAATCCGGGCGAAAATACGGTCTTGGATCTTCGGCTGCAATAACTGTTGCAACCGTGCGCGCGCTGTGCAAATGGTACGGATTGAAGCCTGATGTTCCAACGATTTGCAAACTTTCGCTGATTGCTTCCTCGATGGTAAAGAAGTCCGGCAGCGGCGGCGATGTGGCCGCGAGCTCATGCGGCGGCTGGATTTTGTACCGCGCGTACGATCGAGAGTGGCTTGAGTCGGAGTTTGGTTTGATAAAATCCGGCGAATCTGATTTTAGTAAATTATTGCGTAAAAAGTGGCCGCGACTGGAATTTAAACGAATAAATGTGTCGAAAACGCTAAAACTTTTGGTAGGCTGGACCGGTTCGCCAGCTTCTAGCGCGCAGCTGGTAAGTAGCGTAGAAAGTAGCGTAGAAAGTAGCGTTTCTTCCGAAATTGCGCACTCATTTACATACCAAGATTTTTGTGATCAAAGCGAAGTTTGCGTGCAGAAATTGGCGCAATCGCTAGAAAACTTCTCGCTGGAAGAATCTTCGTTGGAAGAATCTTCAATGCGAAAATCTTCGCTAGAAAAATCTTCTCTAAAAGAATCAGAATTAAATAATATTTCCGCTTGTTTTGCACAAAATCGCGAATTATTACAAAAATTAAGCGCGCTTACCGGAACGATAATCGAAACTCCAAAGCTTACGCGTCTTATTGAAGACGCCATTTTTGCCGGGATTCCAGCGAAAACTAGCGGCGCTGGTGGGGGAGATTGCGCAATTGCGCTTACAACAATTTACGAAAAGAATCGGATTGAAAGTATGAAGTCAGCTTGGGAAAATCACGGAATTATGCCTTTAAATATTGAAGTTGCGCAAATTATTGATGACGGCGAAGATTCGGAAACTTGCGTCGCTAAAGCGTCGGAAAATCAGTCTTCTAAATCAATTCAGAATCGCAAGGACGCGCATCTTGCCCTTGCGGACGCTCAGTATAATCCTCGAGCAAATTCCGGTTTTGACTCCGTGCGTTTTATGCCGAATGCTTTGCCGCAGGTGGCGTTGGACGAAGTTGACTCTAGCGTGCGCGTGTTTGCAGAAGATGCAAGTTGCGCCTGCAGTGCCTCTGCCAACCCAGCCTTCCTTTGGCGCTCGCCGCTGTATATTAACGCAATGACCGGCGGAAGCGCCAACGCGCAAAAAATAAACGCACAACTCGCGCGCGTTGCGGCAAAAACCGGCGTGGCAATCGCAAGCGGATCGCTAAGCGCCGCCCTTCAAAACGACGCGCTAACATCCACTTTTAGCGTGATTCGAAGCGAAAATCCGCGCGGTTTTGTAATGGCGAACGTAAGTGCTGGCACGAGTCAAAGCGATGCTATGCGCGCCGTTGATATGCTGCAGGCAAACGCGCTGCAGGTGCATTTGAACGCGGCTCAGGAGCTTGTGATGCCGGAAGGCGACCGCGATTTTCGAAATTGGCTTAAAAATATTGAGCAGATTGTGCGCTCGTGTGAAAGGGTGAGCGTGCCGGTTGTTGTGAAGGAAACTGGCTGCGGTATGACGGCTCGAGATGTTTTGCGTCTGCGAGATGTTGGCGTGCGCGCGGTTGATGTTTCTGGGCGCGGCGGCACGAATTTTGTGACGATTGAAAACGCTCGTCGCTCGCACAGCGGATACGATTATTTGGCGGATTGGGGGCTTACAACCGTTGAGTCGCTGATTGATATTCGAAAGTGCGAGGCGCTTAAAGCTAATCCTGTGGAAATTTTTGCTAGCGGCGGAGTTAGAACACCGCTTGATGTTGTGCGCGCGCTTGCGTTAGGGGCTTCTGCTGTAGGGGTTGCCGGCGAGTTTTTGCACATGCTTATGCACGAGGGCGAGGACGCACTTACGCAACAAATTTCAGATTGGCAGGAGCAGATTCGCGTTATTATGGCTCTTCTTGGGTGCAAGAGTGTTGCGGACTTGCGAGATAAGACGGAGTTTGTGCATTCGGATTGTCTTGGTAAGTGATATACTTGTGTAGTTGTGCGTTCGGCATGCTTATTTGTTTGGGCTGTTTGCGTAGGCTATTTGAATACGTAATTTGCGCGGGCAGTGGCATGGTTGAATGACGCAAGACTTGCAAGTCAAAGAAAATAGGGAGTCCATTATGGCAGCTCGTTGCGCAGTATGTGGCAAGGGACCGCAGACCGGTTTCAGTGTTTCACATTCGCATATCCGCAATAAGCGCACCTTCCGCCCGAATCTTCAGCCGGTTCGCACCACTATTGATGGCGAAAATGTTCGTCTTCGCGTGTGCGTGAAATGCATTAAGGCTGGCAAGGTTCAGCGCGTTGAGGCGTGAATCGCGTATTGATTGCGTTTAAATTGTAAGGCCCTGAGCAGTGCTCGGGGCTTTTTTGTATTTGCAGATTTTTCGTCGCGCTCGCGTTGTGGCGCTCCAAACGTGCGCGACTTTCCTCGCGTTTGGAGTGTTATATGGCTTTAGACCCTCCAAATGTGAGTTAAGTTTCTCGCGTTTGGAGCGCGCTTAAGTAAATGCTTTGCGGATGATTTATAATCGAAATATGCTAAATATGCCCACGAACTCAGCCAAAACGCACGCTGCACTTTCCTCAATAATCAGCAACAAGCGCCGCGTTTCTGCTCTGAAGTCACTTGGCATCATCACAATCGAAGACGCTCTAACTTACTACCCGTTCAGGGTTACAAATCCGCTAAAAATTGCGCGTTTGCGTGATGTTCAAATTGGCGAAGAGATTGCGTTTTATGCGCAGATTCAGTCGATTAACCTTGTGCCAATGAACGCGCGCCGTGGGTTTAGGCTCGAAGTCAACGTTTTGCAAGATCAGCAATCAGCTGCGCAACTTATTTATTTTTCTAAAAATCGCGCTTACGCTAATTGGCTTTCGTCTAGGATGAGAGTTGGTGAAAACGTTGTGATTGGCGGCGTGTCGAGCGCTTTTAATGGCCGACTTCAGTTTGCGCATCCGCAGATTTTAATAGTAGATTCTTCACAAAATCGCGATAGTTTTAATAAGTCTGCCGATACTGTTGGAAGCGTTGAGGAAGGTTTGGCTAGGCTTTGCGCCCCGCAGCCGGTTTATCACGCAAATTCTAGGATTTCCAGCGAGCATATTCACGAAACTGTGCTTTCTGCGATTTCTGCGCTTTCTGCATCTAATCAACCTGCACTTGCGCAATCCGCACAATCCGCGCAATCCTCATCCGCGCAATCCGAGCTTTCTGCATCTAATCAACCTGCTCAGCCTGCGCAACCGGCTCAACCCACACTTTCCGCCCAAATCCCCAATATTCTTCCGGAATCCGTGCTAAAAAAGCGCAATCTTTTGCCTCGCGCGGAAGCAATTTGCGCTATTCACAATCCTCAATCAACCGACGAATTTTACAAAGCTCTTGCCACATTGCGTTACGAAGAAGCTTTTGTTTCGCAAGTGGCTGTGCTGCAATCTCGCGAAAATTCTAAAAATAATCAGGCAAAATCCTGTAATAATTCTCGTCTTCGCTGCAAATTTACGGAAAGTTTACCGTTCTCGCTTACGAGCGGCCAGCAAGAGGTTATTGACGAAATTATTGGCGATATGCATGAGCGCCGTCCAATGCGCCGACTTTTGCAAGGTGAGGTTGGTTCCGGAAAAACGGTTGTGGCTGTGAGCGCAATGTTGGAAGCAGTAGGATCTGGGTATCAGGCGGTTTTGGTTGCTCCAACTCAGGTTCTGGCGTCGCAACACGCAGAAAATTTGCGGCAGATGATTAAGCGGGCGAACCTAAACGTTCCTGTTATTTTGGTTACTGGCGGCATGAAGCTTGCCGAGCGTCGCCGCGCGCTCGCGAATGTTGCAAGCGGTGAGCCGGCGCTGATTGTGGCCACGCATGCAGCTTTTTCTGCGACTTTTAAGCCGACTAATTTGGCGCTGGTTATAATTGACGAGCAGCATCGTTTTGGGGTTGCGCAGCGAGATGTGCTAATGCGCAAAATGAGCGAAGATTCACATTCTGAAGGTTCACATTCTGAAGTTTCGCATACTGAAGTTTCTTCAATCACCCCGCATCTTTTGGTAATGACAGCAACTCCTATTCCGCGCTCTGCCGCAATGACCTGGTTTGGAGATTTGGATGCTTCGTATTTGACGGAACTTCCGGGCGGCAGAAAGCCGATTCGCACTTTTGTGGTGCAAGAAGCAGATGCTGGTACTATGGCGCGCATGTTCGCACATATTCGCTCGCGAATTGACGCGGGGGAGTGTGCTTACGTGGTTTGCGCGCATATTGAGGACGATGATTTAGAAAGCGACGATGATTTATCGCGCGGCAATTACGATTTATCGCGTAGCAATTCAGACTTATCTCGCGCCAATTCCGACTTATCTCGCGCCGCTTCCGACGATTCAGCAAACTTAACTCCTGCCCGTAAATTGCACACGGTTACCGGCATTTTAAGGCGACTTTCCGCACTTCCGCAGTTCAAAGGTATTAAGTTTGCTCAGCTTACCGGCCGCGACGATGACGCAACAAAGCGCGAAACTATGGAGCGTTTTGCGCGCGGAGACGTGCAAGTTTTGGTTGCAACTACTGTGATTGAGGTGGGCGTTGACGTGCCTCAGGCAAGCTGCATTGTGATTTTTGATGCGGATCGATTTGGTCTTGCGCAATTGCACCAGTTGCGTGGCCGAGTTGGGCGCGGTGGCACGAATTCCTGGGCGTTTTTGGTTGCGCAAACCGATGGTGACACGGTTGCTCAGGAGCGTTTGCAGGTTGTTGAAAATTCCCTTGATGGAGCGGTTATTGCGCAAAAAGATTTGGAATTGCGCAATGTTGGCGACGTTTTGGGCGATTCACAGTCTGGTGGAAGCTCGAGTTTGAAGCTTTTGCGCGTTGTTCAAGATGCGAAGATTATTGCGCAGGCGCGAGATGACGCTGCTGAAATTTTGCGCGACGACGTGCATCTTACGACTTTTACGAATCTTGCTGGCGCTGTTTTAGACTTTACTAGAGGTGGACGCGCGCAAATCGTAAGCAACTAAACTTGCGTAGTCAAATCTAGTCAAATCTAATCCAGTCTAATTAAATCTAATTAAATCTAATCAAATTTAATCAAATTTAATAAATAAAATTCCTAAAATTGTAGTTCCTAGCACAAAAATAAACAAAAATATATAAAATTTTATAAATTTACGTGCATATTATGAGATTTGTGAATATCCTAGAAAGTAAGCAAAGGTAAGGATCATTTGTAATAGCAATAGAGATGAGGCCTACAATGACAGAACGTGAACAGCAAATCTTGGCTTGGATTCAACAAAATCCAATGATTAGTCAACAGGAACTTGCAAATCTTGCAGGCATTACTCGTTCTGGTATTGCGGCTCACATATCTAATCTCATTCGCAAAGGCTACTTGCGCGGCAAGGGCTATATTGTTACGCCTCCAAGCTACGTAACCGTTGTTGGCGGCATTAGCATGGACGTGCTGGGAATTGCTTGCGGCGATTTGATGGATTACACGTCTAACGCTTCGCGAGTTCGTTACATGCTTGGTGGAGTTGGGCGAAATATTGCAGTTGCTTTGGAGCGACTTAATGTGCGCACAAGCATGGTTTCTGTGTATGGCGGCGACCACAATGGCGAATTGTTCCGCATTGATGCTGCTGCAAACGGATTAGATATTGGTTACGCAAAGCAGCTTCCGGATTCTATGACCGCTTCTTACATGTATGTTGGCGACGCTTCCGGCCAGCGTTTGCTCGCTTTGGATGACATGAGTATTTACGACCACATGACTCCTGATTTTCTGCGCGAACGCATGTCGATTATTGAAAACGCAGATATTTTGGTGCTTGATACTAATATTCCACAGAAGTCGTTTGAGTGGTTGTGTGATAGGTATCGTCGTCCGATTATTGTGCGCGCGATTACGGATGCGAAGGCTCCGCGCGTGCTGTCTAGATTGTCTAGAATTGATACTCTTGTGCTGGATACTGCCGAGTCGCAGGCGCTTACTGGCATTAATGCGATTGACGAGCGTTCCGCGACGCGTTGCGCGGGTGCGTTGCTTAAGCGCGGCGTGAAGAATGTGTTTGTGAATGCTGGTCGCGCGGGCGTGGCTTATGGTGTGGCAGATGAGGGCGTGGCGTTTTACCCTGTGCCTGTAAAGCGCGTGCAGCGAATGATGCTTGCGCACGGTAATGGGAACGTTGGCGTTGAAGCTGTTGGGAACGATAATGGTTCTAGTGATGCTGCGACGGCGGCGTTGATTTATGCGCGATATAACGAGTTTGATTCAGCTAAGACTGGTCGTTTTGCGGTTGCTGCGGCGGCTCTTAATACTGAGTCGATGCAGCCTGTGCACGAGTCGCTCAATCCGGAGCTGATTGCTAATCGCATGGTTGATATTCACGAGCGCGCGTAATCGCGACGACCTAAACTACTCGTGTTGGCGCGACGACATGCTTGAGCGCTGCGATTTAGCGCGCGAAAGTAACTCGGAGCGGAAACTCGCTTAGGTTGGAAGTCCAGTGGACTTCCAACGCGAGTTTCGTAAGCGAGCGCTTATAGTGCGAGCGTTTTGGCTGTCTTGGCGCTCCAAACGCGGGGAACTTATCTCGCATTTGGAGGGTTTTGGGTTGTGTATTGCTCCAAACGTGCGCAACTTTTCCGGCGTTTGTTGTCGTTTTGGTCGGATTTTCCGCTTCCGTCTTTCACTTTTATCTCTTAAATATGTCGTCGCGAGCGCGGGGTAGAATAGCTAAGTTATGTGCGGTTTTAACGCTGCAAGCTGCCTAATTAGCGACTTCTGAGTTAAAGACTAGCGAAATCAGCAAAATGCCGCGCATATTTGCAAACACACTCCTGCTGTGGAAAGTCCATAGCCGATAGTCCGAAGGAGGTGGGTGATGTCTGCACATAAGTATGAACTGATGTTCATTGCAAATCCTGAGCTGGATGAGCACGGTCTTAAGAAGTTGACCGAGCAGTATCTTGAGCTCGTCACCAACGAGGGCGGTTCTGTTGACGGTACCGATTACTGGGGTCGTCGCAAGTTCGCTTACGAAATTGAAGGCAAGACCGAAGGTAACTACGTTGTGGTTAACTACACTGCTGAGCCAGCCGTAAGCGACGAACTTGACCGTGTTTTGAACCTTAACGAGTCTGTAATCCGCACGAAGATTCTTCGCAAGGACGCTAAGTAAATAAGGTAATAAAGTAAATAATTGCAAGATTTAGTAAGATTTAGCTATATTTAGCAAGAATTTAGCAAGAATTTAGTTGGATCTTAAAATCAAGCAAAAGCGAGAAAGAAAAGGCAAACTATGGCAGGCGAAACAATTATCACTGTTGTGGGAAATCTCACGGCAGATCCTGAATTAAGGTCGCTTTCTAATGGTGCTTCTGTTGCAAGCTTTACCATTGCGTCTACGCCTCGTACGTTCAATCGTAATACGAATCAGTTCGAGGATGGTCCTGCATTGTTTATGCGCTGCTCAGCTTGGCGAGACCTAGCAGAGCATTGCGCTAATAGTCTTTCTAAAGGTATGCGCGTTATTGCGCAGGGCCGATTGTCGCAGCGCTCGTATCAGGCGCAAGATGGTTCAAATCGCACGGTAGTAGAGCTTACTATCGATGAGATTGGTCCGTCTTTGCGTTACGCAACTGCTCAGGTTAATCGACAGACTTCCGCAGCTGGTTTTGCTGGCGGATCTCGTGCAGCTGGAGCTGGTAACGGTGCGAACGGTGCAAGTAATCCTAACTTCGCTCAGGGCGGTTATGCTGGCGGCGCGAATTACGCTGCAAGTCAAGCTGCTTCCAATGCGAATGCTGGAGCAGATCCGTGGAGTTCTGCACCAACGAACGACGGATTTACTACTTTCGGTGCCGGCGCTGATTTCGGCGGCGACGAGCAAGAGCCGGAATTTTAGGCTGTTTACTTAATATTGCTTAATATTATTTGCTTAATACTAATAATTTCATCATCAGTTAAATGTTATGCGAATAAATAGCATAACGGATTTGAGAGAGGACATCTTATGTCACGCAAGAGGCCGCAACCACCGGTCAAGCCTTTCAAGAAGAAGCCAAATCCTCTGAAGGCTGCCAAAATTACTGAAATTGATTATAAAGACGTTGCTTTGCTGCGCAAGTTCGTTTCTGACCGCGGCAAGATTCGTTCCCGTCGTATTACCGGCGTAACCGTGCAGGAACAGCGCAAGATCGCGAAGGCCGTGAAGAACGCTCGCGAAATGGCTTTGCTCCCATACGCCACTACCGGTCGCTGATTGAGAGGTTGTAACAATGGCTGAAACTAAGGTTATTCTTACCAAGACTGTTGCCAACCTCGGTCACTCTGGTGACGTTGTTGAAGTTAAGGCTGGCTATGCTCGTAACTACCTTATTCCACAAGGTTTAGCTTTTGCTTGGAATAAGGGTGCTGCTTCCCAGATTGAGGCAATGCGTCGCGCTCGTTTGGCTAAGGCTGTTGCTACTCGCGAAGAGGCTGTTGCAGCTAAGGCTCAGATTGAAGGCACCGTTGTTGAGCTCGCTGCTAAGGTTTCCGAGTCCGGCAAGCTCTTCGGTGGCATTTCTGCCGAGAAGATTGCTGCTGCTTTGGCTCCAAAGGCCGCTGTGGAAGCTCGCGCAATCAAGGTTGCTGCTATTAAGACCACTGGTGAGTTCCCAGCAACCGTAGCGTTGCATCCAGAAATCACCGCTTCCTTCACCGTGAAGGTTGTGGCTGAGTAGTAGATAGCTCTCGGTAGCAGTTTTGTAAATTTTGCGAAATTGCTAGATTGTGAAATTTTACGAGATTTTACGAGATTTTACGAAACGCGTGTGGCAGGCAGATTGTTGTTTAGCTGTTTGCTTGTTTACTTGCGTTGATTGAACTTAAGCGTTGGCTCTGCGCTGTGTTACTTGGGCTTTAAGACTCACGTAACATCGGCGCAGAGTTTTTTATTATTTGTTTTATCGTTTATCTATTAGAATTGATGCTGGTTATGCGATTTAGCTTATGATTTGCTGCATGATAGAAGGTTTCGTATGTTTTGCATTAATTGTGGTAATCCTATCAATGGTACAGTCAAGTTTTGCACAAAATGCGGTGCAAGAGTAGAAGATGCAGCTTCTCAGCAGCCGCAGGATCAGCAATCACAACAATCGCAGCAGTCGCAGCAATCGCAGCAGCCGCAACAGACTTACGCGCCTCAGCAGACTCAGCAATACCAGCAATATCAGCCGTCTCAGCAATATCAGCAACCGCAACCGTCTGCTTATACACAGCAGCTTAATCCAGTCAAACCGAAGTTTTCCAAGTTCTTTGCAGCACTAAGTCAACCTAAAAATCTTATTATTACCATAATCTCCGCTGTTGTTGTAATTGTGCTAGTTGTATGCACTTGCGTATGGTACTTCCGCTCAAATAATAATTCTTCATCAACTCGCGGCGCAAATTCTAATCCGAATGCTGCAGGTAACAGTTTTAATAACGCAAGCGCACCTAAAGCTTTAACTCAAGACGATATTATCTCAAAAGCCGGTAAAGCTTACAAAAATTTGATTGATAGCGGATCTTATACTTCTACTAATTTCCCTCAGCATTACAGCTATTACTACGCATTGTTGGATATTGATGGCGACAATATTCCGGAAATGGTTGTTACTGCGTCTGAAGATTTCAATAATGGTAAAGAGCAATATATTCACGTATTCTCGTACAAAAATGGAAAGATTGTTTCGTACCCGGACATTATAGATAAGCATGATATTTATGAAGAGCGTGGCACTATCTTCTTCGGTGGCAATCATGACGGTATTGTTGTTGCAAGATCGTATCAAACTCCTGAAAATGATGGTGTTGATGGTCTTCCTTGGCATGTGTATACATACAAAATTAATGGTAAGAGTTTTGATAAATCTACGGTTGACGTTGATAAACCTATAGAATTTAAGACCAAATTTACTACAGGCTCGTTGGCTGGTTTGCAAAATTTTGTGTATCCAAAATTTGTGTCTGTTAACGACTTAACTGATATAAACAATCTGATTGATACCCCGAATTTAACTCCTGAGCAGAAGAAGATGAATAAAACTATTAATGAGTGGCTCGAAAAAGGGTATCAAGTTTTTTCTGGAACTGTTAAGAGGTTGAGTGCTGAAGAAGCGTACGATTATCCTGGCACTACTCCAAATGATCCAAATGCTAAGGATGAAGTTATGAAATCTCTGAACGAAGGAAACGAAGGAAACGGTACTTTTGACATTATTGCATTAGATCAGAAGCGTTCGGGTAACGGTTTTCGCACTGGAATGTATGGTGGGTTTATGCCAAGTCACATGATATTTGATCTTGTTTCTGTTCGATTTGATAATTCGGATAAAGATCAGGCTGCGTTTGTTGAAAAGTATGCGGGCAAAAAGATTATGGTTGCGGCTCACCCAGGTGGCTATGACGGTGGAAATTGGATGGAATTGCCGGCTCGTCAGCCTACTGTGGGTGAGATTCATTTGATAAAGGATTATAGCGAGTAGTTTATGCCGCGCACTTTGTGCCTCGCTTTAGTTCGAACGATAGTGGCGCTCTTGCGATGATATGCCGTCTAGGAAGAAGTTCGCACACTCGCGGTGAGACGTATCGCTTACGAAATCTTCCGGAGCGTAAGGCGCAACGCTAGAAAACATCTCCTCGTAATCTGCAACGCTTAATCGCACGCGCGAATCGAGCATATCCGCGTGCTCTCGAACAAACAGCGCGTCTTTAAATCCTGGAACAAGAGTTGCGCTAAAGAACTCGCCAACAGCGCCGGAACCGTAAGAAAATAGGCCGATTTTATCGCCGCTTTTAAGTGGAGGAAGCTCGCTATTTTCGTGAGAGCATCCGTCTAACTCAAGTCCGTCTAACTCAAGTCCGTCTAACTCAAGTAAAGACAGCAATCCCAAATACAGGGAACCCGTATAAATATTGCCTACGCGACGACTGTACTTTGTGCTTGTTTCGTAGCGCGAAAGTAATCGATTGCGTGACGACTCGCTTAGGTTGCTATTATCGCAAGAATCAGCGCAAGTATTATCGCAAGTATCCATCGCCGCTTTAAGCGCTTTCAAACCCATTTTCGTATACGGCAAATGGAAGCAAAGTCCTGCAAAATCGTTGAAATTACAATCGTTTTGCGCACAATACTTTTGCCACACGTCGCAGAAAAATTCTATATACTGCTCAGTCGAAAACTTGCCGCGAGCAAGCGCAGTATCCTGGTAAACTGGTCGCCAAAAGTCCTGAATATCCGCGGATTTCACAACGCTATCGTCGTTAATTTTAAGCACGTGCGGATTCGCGCTCACAAGCATTGCCACAGCACCAGCACCTTGCGTTACTTCGCCAGGGGTAGCAAGCCCGTAACGCGCAATATCGGACGCAATTACCAGCACTTGCGGATCTTTTTCGGCGTGCGCGCGCACGTAGTCGCATGCCATCATCAAAGCTGCAGTGCCGCCGTAGCAAGCTTCTTTTACTTCAACGACACGCACCCACGGAGTGAGTTTTAGCAGATTTTGAACGTATAGTGCGCTTGATTTGCTTGCGTCGACGCCGCTTTCTGTGCCGACGATTAGCATTTTGAGGCGATTGCTATCGATGTGGGGTAACAGTGGGAGAGCGGCTTGGGCGGCGAGGGTGACGATGTCTTGGTGATTTGGTGGCACGGATTGCTCGCTTTGGCCGATTCCGATTGTGAATTTATTAGGGTCGATTCCGCGCGCGTTTGCAAGATCTGTGAGATTTAAGTAGTAGTGCGGGGTAGCGAAGGAGATGCGGTCGATGCCGACGGCAAGTGGAGTTGTGGTATTGGTTGTGGTTTTGGTATCTCGTGTGTTCATTTTCCCTAAATCCCTAAATTTTCCTCAATTTTTACTTGGTTCGCGAAATGTTTTAAGTAATTGCGCAACTTTTTCCGTAGTTCTTTCTGCAGGACTAAGTTGCAGAAGATTTTTTGCGATTTTCTCGATTTCTTCGCCTTTAGCGCCGGCTGCGATTGCAAGATTTGAGGCATGCAACAACATGTGACCGGCCTGAATGCCGGGGCCTGCCAACGCGCGCAGTGCCGCAAGATTTTGCACTAAACCGAGGGCTGCAAGCGTGTTTCTAAAGTCGTTTGCGTTTTTGTATTTGCCGATTTTAAGAGCGAGTTTTGCCATTGGAAGAGATGAGATTGAGCCGCCAACAATGCCGATCTGTAGCGGAATTTCAATACGGCCATGGAGTATGGTTTGGTTGTTTAAGCTTTCGGTGTTCCACGTTGACAGTGGTAGGTAGCGACCGGAGCGCGCCGCCCACGCGTGTGCTGCAGCTTCTAGCGCTCGCGTATCATTTCCGGACGCGAGCGCGGCTCCTGCAATGCCGTTTAGGATTCCTTTGTTGTGCGTGGCGGCGCGCTCAGGGTCGCTGGCGGCTAGCGCGCTTAATGCCGCGATTCGGCGTGCGAGGCGCTTTCCTTCTCGCTCTCGCTCATAGTCTTCAAGCCGCCTGGAAGCGAGCGCTTCAACCGGTATTCGCACTTCTGCCGTGGTGGCAACGCGGCTTGTGTTGGTAAGAATAGCCACAAGCGCCTCAACGCCGAGCCAGCTTTCCAGCTGGGCTTTGACGGCTTCGCCCATAGTGTTCACTGTGTTTGCGCCCATTGCGTCGCATGTGTCTACGTCAATCTCGAGTTTGGCGAAGCCATGCAAAGCTGAAACGCGGCATTTTCGCGCGCCGCCACCCCTTTTACTCATTGATGGGTGTGACTCGTTTGCAACGCGCAGCAAATCCTCAACCTTTGCACAATCCTCAACAATCTCGCGCAAACGCGCCGCCACGCTCCCGTCTGCGTCTTCAAAAGCGATTTGTGCGGTAGTCACGTATTGTGGCGAGTGCGCAATAATTCCGTATTGTGGTGAGTTTGCAACAATTCCGCCTTCGATACCAGACTCCGCCGCAATCCTCGCCCCATTGCACGCGGCCGCAATCACAGACGGCTCCTCTGTTGCAACCAGAACGTCCCGAGCCTCGCCGTTCACAATCAGCCCGCGCACAACGCCAACCGGCAGCGTGTACTTTCCAATCTGATGCTCAATCATATGATTTGCAACATCCGCGGGAATCGTAGTATCAGAACTTTCCGAAAGCTGCTTAAGCAAAAAAGTTGCTTCAGACTCGTTTATCGCGCCATCATTTTTTAAGGTTTTGATGCGATTTTCCACGCTTAATTCACGAAAAGCAGTCATCGAAATCACCTCATGATTTTACCGACTACGAATGCTACTGATTGCTTCGCATTCTAATTTAATTGCTTCGCATTCTAATCTGCATCGCAACGCCAATTCCGCCGCCAACGCACAGTGCAGCCACTCCGTTTTTCTTATTGCTGTCTCGCAAAGCGTACATAAGCGTTGTCAAAATTCTCGCTCCGCTAGCACCCAGCGGATGACCGAGCGCAATCGCGCCGCCCCTCACATTTAGCTTCGACTCGTCAATATGAAGTTGCTCCGAAACTGCAATGCTCTGAGCAGCAAAAGCCTCATTAATCTCAAACAAATCAATGCTTTCAACGCTGCTTCCGGTTGCGCGTAGCATGCGTTCCATCACGTGTTTTGGAGCGTATCCCATTAAATCTGGGTCGATTCCGCCTTCTGCAAATCCCACAATTTGCGCAAGATATTCAATTCCGTGCTCTTGCGCGTAATCTTTGCTCATAAGTACGAGGGCTGCGGCTCCGTCGTTGATTCCGCTTGCGTTTCCGGCAGTTACGGTAGATTCGCGCTCGCTAACTTCGCGCTCCGCGCCTGAATTTTCGTCCGACGCCTTAAACAGCGTGCGCAATTTCGACAACTGCTCTAAAGACGTATCTTCGCGAGGATGTTCGTCGCGTGTTACAACAGTTCCGTCTGCAAGAGTTACTGGCACAATCTCAGAGTCAAAATCGCCTCGTTTAATAGCGGCAACAGCTTTTTGGTGAGATTTAAGCGCAAAAATATCTTGTGCTTCGCGAGTAATACCAAATTTTGCGGCAACATTTTCTGCAGTAACGCCCATTGCGTCGCCTGTAAAAGCGTCGTTTAAGCCGTCGCGCTGCAGGCCGTCAATAAGCAAAAAGTTTCCGTATTTGTGTCCGCTAAATCGCGAGTTAGTTGCATAAAATGGCACGTTGCTCATACTTTCGGTGCCGCCTGCAACAACGACTTGCGCGTCTCCCATTACGATTGCAGATTGTGCTAATCGCACTGCTTTTAAGCCGGATCCGCACACTTCGTTAATAGTCATTGCGCAGCTGGAAGTGTCGAGTCCTGCGCGCAATGCGATTTGGCGAGCTACGTTCTGACCGCTGCCTGCTTGCAAAACGTTGCCAAAAATGGCCTGATCTACGTCGTGAGCATTAAGACCTGCGCGTTCGATTGCGGCTTTTGCGGCAATCGTTCCTAAATCAACTGAGGAAAGCGAAGATAAGCTGCCGCCGAATTTGCCAATAGGCGTGCGTACAGCGCTCGCAATCACAACTTCAGTCATATGTTTAGCCACCTAATCAATTGTTTGTTGCATCTGCATTGCAACATACCAACCGGACTACTTTATCGTATTCCTGAGCAAAATCGAGAGTCTCAAAAAATTCTTCTCGGTTTTTTCACAATTAGACTTACTCCAGTGAGTTTGTGCGTCTAAATCCGCACACTATTTACTTACGGAACGAAATTGAGCCATCAACAGGATCCATTGCATCCACAATCGCCAGCGAATCCAAGTCGTATCCGGCTTCACGAAGCGCGTCACCACCGCCTTGGAATCCTTTTTCAATCGCAATACCAATTCCGGCAACTGTAGCTCCAGCGTGATCGCAAATATCAATTAAACCTTGCAAAGCCTTGCCGTTAGCCAAAAAATCATCCAAAATAAGCACGCGATCTTCCGCACTCAAGTACTTACGCGACACAATTACCGGAAATTCGCGCTGCTTTGTAAAAGAGAATACGGTGGATACGTATTGGTCGCCATCGAGATTAATTGACTGCGCTTTTTTCGCAAAAACCACTGGAATATTGCCAAAATGACGTGCAGCAACGCAAGCGATTCCAATTCCGGAAGCTTCAATCGTAAGAATCTTATTGATGCCAGCATTGCGGAAATGTTCAGCCCAAGCGGCTCCCATGTGGTCAAACAGCTCAACATCGCACTGATGGTTCAAAAAAGCGTCTACTTTCAAAACGTTTCCAGGTTTTACAATACCGTCTTTTAGGATGCGTTCTTCCAGTTCTTGCACGATGAGCCCCTTCTTGCGTAACTTACATTGCAATTACATTGCAGATTATATTGCAGATTGCATTTGCTTATTAAATTGCAGTACGCTCAAGCATACCCAAACGTGTGACACAAATCACGCAAAAACGACTGCAGTATGTGGTAAACATGTTTAAATGTGTGCGTAATTAAAAAATCTTTACTCGACGGATTAAATCCGCAGCAATCTAAAGCCGTTCAATACGACGGTCCGGCTCTTCTTATTGGAGCAGGCGCAGGCAGCGGTAAAACGCGAGTTCTTACGCGCAGAATCGCCTGGATTTTAAGCCAAAAAGGTGCGTGGCCTAGCCAAATTCTTGCCATCACTTTTACCAACAAAGCCGCTGCTGAAATGCGTGAACGTTTGAGCAATCTTATTGGCAGCGAAGCAAATACCATGTGGGTTTCGACTTTCCACTCCGCATGTGTGAAAATACTTCGCAAATCGGGTCAAAGTATTGGCTTAAAACCGGGATTTTCTATTTACGATACTGCTGATTGCGAGCGTTTAGTAAAAATTATTGCAACCGAGCTTAATGTTGATATTAAGCGTTTTACTCCGCGAAATATTTTGGCGAAGATTTCTGATTGTAAGAATAGTTTGATTGGTTGGCGAGAACAGCTAGACATGTATGCCAACGATTACAAGCCGGGCGTTTTGGGTCAGCAGATTGCGCACGCTGGAAATGCTGAAGCCGTATATGCTTCGATTTATGCGGAATATCAGCATCGCTTGGCTCAGGCTAATGCTGTTGATTTTGACGATTTGATTATGCGAACCGTGCAGCTTATGCGAGAAGATCCGGAGGTTGCTAAATACTACCGTCACAAGTTCCGCTATATTTTGGTTGACGAGTATCAGGACACTAATCACGCGCAGTATGAGCTTGTTCGAGAGCTTGCGGGAGTGGATGTAAAGCAATCTTGCGCAAACGCGGTACAGCAGTCGCAGCAGTCGCAGCAGCAGCAAGCACAATCCGTTGATCCTCCTGCATCAATCACCGTCGTCGGCGACTCCGACCAGTCAATTTACGCTTTCCGCGGCGCAGATATTCGCAATATTCAAGACTTTGAAAAAGATTTCCCGAACGCAACGACTATTATGCTGGAGCAAAACTATCGCTCTACGCAAACAATTTTGGACGCTGCAAACGCTGTTATTTCGCATAATCAGGGCCGTAAGCCTAAAAAATTGTGGACGGCACTAGGCCAGGGCGCTCCAATTTGCGGATATGCTGCAGACAACGCTCAGCAGGAAGCGGCTTGGATTGCTGGGGAAATAGCGCGATTAGCCGGTGAAGAGGGCGTTGCTTATTCGGATATGGCAATTATGTACCGTGCTAATGCGCAGTCGCGTTCGCTGGAAGATGCGCTTGTTAAGGCAGGTTTGCCGTATCAGCTGGTTGGTGGCACAAAGTTTTACGAGCGCCGCGAAGTAAAGGATGCTCTCGCATACTTGCAGTCTATGGCAAATCCGGACGACGACGTGAATATGCGTCGAATTTTGAACGTTCCAAAGCGCGGACTGGGGCCTCGCGCAGAATCTTTACTTACCTTGTATGCGCAAACTCAGGGCGTTAGCTTCTGGCAAGCTTTGGAACATTTGGAATCAATCGAAGGCATGCCAACTCGCACTGCAGCGAAGCTTAAAGAGTTTCGAGATCTTATGCACAATTTGATGACGTGCATGCAAGATAACGATTCGAAGCCTTCAAAAGTTATTGACAGCATTTTGAAGGACAGCGGTTTGCTGGAAGATTTGCAGCGTTCGGAAGATCCGCAGGATGCTTCGCGCGTGGATAATTTGTCGCAATTGCAGTCGGTTGCGGCCGAGTATGAGCAGAATACGCCGGATGCTAGCGTGGCTGGTTTCCTTGAGACGACGGCTCTTGTGGCAGATTCGGATCAGTTGCCGGATGAAAACGAAGACACTGGCAAAGTTACGTTGATGACGCTTCACACGGCTAAGGGCTTGGAGTATCCGGTTGTGTTCTTAACTGGAATGGAGCAGGGTACTTTTCCGCATGCGCGCGCTTTGGAAGACGATGGCGAGCTTTGCGAGGAGCGCCGTCTTGCTTATGTTGGTATTACGCGTGCTAAGCAGCGTTTGTATGTTACGCGCGCTGCTGTGCGTGCGCAGTGGGGTCAGGCTCAAGATATGCTTCCAAGCCAGTTTTTGGATGAGATTCCAGATGATTTGATTGATTGGAAGCGCAAAGAGGCTGATGTTAATCGTTGGGGTGCATCGCGTGAGCGCAGAGGCAATTTCGGCGCTGATTTTGGCGGCGATTTCAATAGTGATTTCGACAGTGATTTCGGTGGCTGGGATGACGATTACAGCGATGCTTTTGGCGAAAAAACAACTTACGGCGGAAGCGCTTACGGATCTAGGTCGTATGGATCTAAATCTTACGGATCTAAATCTTACGGCTCTAAATCTTACGGCTCCGGCAAATCTTACGGATCTTCTTACGGATCTTCTTACGGATCCAGCTCTTCCTACGGTTCTTCCTACGGTTCTAAATCGTACTCGTCTAAATCGAATTGGTCTAAGTCAAGCTCTGTAAAAACGCGCAAAATCACTACAAAATCCGCGTCGTCAACAAGCTCAACAAAACTTGGCTCATCTTCTTCAGTTGTAGACAAAGACAACAATCTCAATATTCAAGATTTCCAAGTTGGAGACAAAATTACGCACGACACTTACGGTTTGGGAACCGTTCTTGCAACTCAAGATAAGGGCAGAAACTCAATTATTACAGTTGATTTTGGTTCTGACGGCGTAAAGCGCTTAATGCTTCGAGTCGCTCCAATCGAAAAATTGTAAAATTTCGTTTTATGCGGTTCAAGGTAAGATATTTTTTAGCAGGGACGTGGCGCTTGAAGGTGTGGGCGCCGAGAAGCGTGTTGCATTAAGGAAAATGTAGCACTAAAAGATAAATAATATACATTTAATGAGGTATCAATTATGAAAAACAAATTATTCGCATCAATTCCATCTATTATTTTGGGCATATTGATTGCTATTGCTCCGCTAACTTTCGCAAAAGTTTGCCAAAGTGAAGGCGGAATGCATATGGCATGCTACTACACTGGTCGCGCTGCCCTTGGAATTGGCTTAGTTATTGCAGTTCTTGGAATTGTTGCGCTTTTTGTTAAAGAAAATGTTCGCATCGGTTTGAGCATTGCTGTAATCGTGAATTCTTTGCTTATGATTGCTGTTCCAACATTCCTTATTGGCGTTTGCAAGAGCTCAATGATGCATTGCGCATCGGTTACGCGCCCAACGCTGATTGTTCTTTCCGTGCTCGCATTGGTGTTCGCAGCTATTTCCGTGTATTTGGATAGCAAAGAAGACTAATAGCTAATAGCATAGCTTGTAAAACGGCTTAATAAAGCAAAAATTATGCGCACTATTACGCTAAAGCGTTTGCCGCTGGAAAATCTTAAACGAAAGCCGCTTAGAACTGCCACATTGCTGGTAGCTGCAGCGTGCTTATCTGCCATATTTTTCGGCGGCTCGCTTATTTCTATGAATCTTGCGCAAGGCTTGAACAGTATGCGCGCCCGCATGGGAGCCGACATTATGGTTATTCCAAACGGCACGCATACTAAAGCTGAGGCGCTACTTACTAACGGCGGATCAAGTACTTTTTACTTCACCAATAATATTGAGGATTTAGTTAGACGTTCGCCTGGCGTTCAAAAGGCGAGCGCTCAAACGTACATTTCCTCACTTTCTGCAGGATGCTGCGCGGAAAAGCTGCAGATTATTGGTTTTGATCCGGATTCCGATTTTGTTATAGGCCCTTGGATTTATTCGCAGCATAAAAAGACTTTGCACAAAGGCGAAATGATTGCTGGAGCAAACGTACTAGTTTCCTACAAGAATACTGTTCGGCTTTTTGGTCACCAATGGCCGGTTGTAGCTCAGCTCGCAAAAACTGGCACAAGCATTGATAATTCTGTGTTTGTGCGACGAGAAAGCGTGCCGCAAGTAGTTGAGTATTCTACAAAAGTGCATCACACAGCTATTCCAAAAGAGTATGCAGAAAAAGCAATTTCTGCAGTTTTAGTGAAGGTGCGCAAAGGTTATAGTGCTAAACAAGTTGCGCAAAATATTAAAAAAACAACTGGGCTTTATAGCATTGGCATAGTTTTCCCTGGAGGAATTACAGCAACAACTCAGGCTAATCTTGGCGTTTTTACGCGCTCGCTTACTTTTATAATTGCCGCATGTTGGATTGTTGGATTGCTTGTGCTGATTGTTGTTTTTGCAACTTCGCTAAATGAGCGCAAAAAAGAGTTTGCTTCTCTTCGCATACTTGGGTTTACGCGAAAAATGCTTTTGGATGTGGCTACGCGCGAATCTGCAATACTTGGTTTTGTGGGGGGAGTTATTGGAGTTGCGTCTGCAAGTCTTATAATCTTCCCTTATAGTTCGCTTATTTCTTCACAATTGCAGCTTCCGTATTTGGAAGTTACGGCACTTCCTGTAATAGCTTTGATGGCTGTTAGCATAGTTCTTTCACTGCTTTCTGTTGTTGCGGCTTCGGCGCTTACAACATGGCGTATTGCAATGCGTGAAACGTATTTGACTCTTCGAGCAGGGGAGTGATTAGATGTGCGAAAAAACGGTATTAAATAGCGAAAAATCGCCTGTTTCAGTGCTGAATCTTACTCGCGTAACTAGAGAGTTTATGCGACGAAAGCACAGATTCTCTGCGGTAAACAACGTAAGTTTTTCGCTAAATAGTGGCGATTTTGTTGCAATTGTTGGAAAATCAGGCAACGGAAAATCTACTTTATTGAATTTGATTGCCGGATTGCTTAAGCCAACTCACGGAAGTGTAACGGTTTTAGGCAAGGAGATTTCCGCGCCTGAATTTAGCGATGGGGAAGTATCTAGATTGCGCGCGCAAAATATAGGTTTTGTTACGCAATCGCAAACGCTTTTGCCGAATCTTACTGTGTATGACAATATTCTTTTGCCTGTGCAGATTGCTAAAAGCGGCGATCAAAAAAGCGGCGGTCAAAAAAGTAGTGATCAAAAAAGCAAAAGTACAGACGTTGAAGATTACTACTCAAATCACGCTCTTGATTTTTGCAAACGCTTGCATATTGAAGATTTGCTGTGGTGCTATCCAAAGGAGCTTTCCGGCGGCGAGATGCGTCGCGTAATGATTGTGCGCGCACTAATAAACAATCCAAAGCTTCTGCTTTTGGACGAGCCTACTGGAGATTTAGATCCAGAGCACACTCTAATAGTGGTGGAAATGTTGCGCGAGGCTGCAAATCGTGGTGCTGCGGTTCTTATGGTAACGCACGATTCTGAAGCTGCTCGAAGCGCGGATTGCGCCTACACAATGGATGCTGGCTCCCTTCGCTAATTTATTCTTACGGGTGTGTAGAATCAGAAACGATGCCTATTTTGTGTAAGCATCATCTGGAGCCTTAGCCCATCAGTGGGTCGGCGCGCGGTAGTTATGGCGTTATTTCAACGTTTTAATACTTACGCGTTCGTGTGTTAGCACGAAGAAGCACTGGAGAGGCCGGCTCAGCGTGAGTAATTTTTAGGAGATTTTACGATTGACTAAAGGTTTGGCTCGCGTTCCGTTCAGATAACGACAGAATTAAAGGATTAGTTATGACTAATATTCAGCGTTCTCGCCGTCAGGTGCGTCTTTCTCGCGCCCTCGGCATCGCTTTGACCCCAAAGGCTCAGCGTATCTTCGAGAAGCGCCCATATGCTCCAGGTGAGCACGGCCGCACTCGTCGTCGCACCGAGTCCGATTACGCAGTACGTCTTCGCGAGAAGCAGCGTCTTCGCGCTCAGTACGGCATCTCCGAAAAGCAGCTTCGCGCTGCTTACGAGAAGGGTACGCACACTGCAGGCCAGACCGGTGACGCAATGCTCACCGATTTGGAAACTCGTCTTGATGCTTTGGTTTTGCGCGCAGGCTTTGCTCGCACCACTGCCCAGGCTCGTCAGTTTGTTGTACATCGTCATATTTTGGTTGATGGCAATCTTGTTGATCGCCCATCTTACCGTGTAAAGCCAGGCCAGACCATTCAGGTTCGTGCCAAGAGCCAGACCATGGTTCCATTCCAGATGGCTGCAGAAGGCGTTCATCGCGACGTTTTGCCAGCAGTTCCTGGTTATCTCGATGTGAATCTTGCCTCTTTGAAGGCTACTTTGACTCGTAAGCCGGAAGTCGATCAGATTCCAGTTGAAGTCAACATTCAGTACGTCGTCGAATACTACGCTCGTTAATTCGCCGATTTAATTCTTAAGGACATACCGCTTGACCCCTGTTGCGCATTCGCGTGGCAGGGGTCAATGCGTTTCGCTCTGTGGACGCTGATTTCTGTTGTTTAGAGAACACTAACATCCGTGCTGCTGACACACCGCGCCAAGCACTCTTCCTACCACACCAAAAAACACTAGCGGTTTTACTAATAGTGGGAGATAGGAATTGCTTGGTCGAGCAATATAAAAGCGGAGCGATAGTAATATCTTTTTGATAAATAAATATTTTTGAAAGAAAGTAAGTAAAAAACTAAACTTAACTATGCAACTTTTAAGTCTAAATAAGGTATAAGAGCGTAGCGCTGTCCTCACGGCTAATCGCCGTTCGGCTGAGCTTGCACGGAAAGTCCACTGGACTTTCCGTCTGAGCAAGCTCACGCTCCGAGTTGTTTTCGCGCGCGCAATGCTTCGCTCAAGCAGGTCGTCGCGCTAGTAATTCCTATCTCACACAGCCGCACAAGAAACCTGCCAGCCAAACACCAGCCAAAACTCGCGCCACAATAAACAAAATCGCAACTAAAACATATGTACCGCGTAGTGCAATAATGGAGCTATGTTGCTGCATCTTTATTTAGTGCGTCACGGTCAGACGCTATTTAATCGTTACAATCGTCTGCAAGGCTGGTCAAATTCTCCGCTTACCGAAAAAGGTTTGAAGGATGCGGACAAGGCTGCAAAAAAGCTAGAAAATATTACTTTTGCTGCAGCTTACTGTTCGGATACTACGCGCGCGCAAATCACGGCTCAGCGTATTCTCGACGCAAACGAGGCTGCCGGTAATGCGCGTCCAAAGCTTGTAAGCGATATGCATTTTCGCGAGCAATGCTACGGCTATTTTGAAGGCCAAGATATGCAAATGGCTTGGTGGGCTGCTGGTGCTCCTAACGGAGCTAAGACTTACAACGAAATCGTTGAAAAGTTTGGTCTTGCAGCCACGCGCGACATGCTTAAAGAGGCTGATCCTTTCCACGATGCAGAGTCGGATATTGAGTATTGGACTCGCGTAGAAGACGGTTTTAAGCTTATCGCCTCAAATTCTTCGCTTAAAGATGGTGATAACGTGTTGCAGATTTCGCACGGAAATACGCTTTTAAGTCTTATGCACCGTTTTGCACCTGCTGGTTACGATTTAAGCGAGCGTCCGGAAAATGGAAGCGTAACTAGGCTCGATTTTGACACTACTAAACCTATTGATAACGCTATTACTATTCGAGGCTACAACGAGTAGATTTTTGCTGCAGCTTTCTTAACGTATGCGTCGTTACCGTTCGTTAGTCTTAAGTCATTGCGAATGGTTTTAACTGTAGTCTGATTTGCTGTTGTATTAGCTTTCAGCGCTGTGAAGTCTTAAGCAAAAATGGTACAGAAAGAGGTTACGATGAGCGTTGGAGACATAGCTGCTCTTATTGCCGCGATTGCGTTTACTGTGCTTTCGGGTTTTTTGATTTATCCGCTAATTAGATTGGGCAAGATGTTCGATCAGATTGCGAAAACTGTCAAAGAGTCTGGTGAGCATGCGATGCCTGCAATTGATGAGTCTGTGACGACGATTAAGCAAGTTAATAAGACTCTTGACGATGTGAACGCTGTTTCAGGTGCTACGCGCACAACTGTTACAAATATTGGTGCTCTTACTGATTTGTATGGTGCTTTCCTTGGAAAGCCTATTGTTAAGGTTGCTGCTGCCGGCTACGCGCTAAAAGACACGGTTGCTTCTTTCTTTAATAAGCCTACTGTTCCGACCGATTCTCATTCTACTGGCCGTCACGCTGCAAAAGAATCTTCTAACAGCTCTGCAAGCAATAGCTCTGCAAGCAAGGGGGAGTAATGTTCAAGCGCCTATTTTGGATGTGTGTTGGCATTGTAATTGGTGTGCTTGCTGTAACAAAAGCGCGTGCCTACTTAAAAGCCAAAATGCCTGATTCTGCTCGCAAATTTGTGTTTAGTAAAGAGCCGGAAAATATTACTTTAAGCACAATATTGGGATTGTTTAAAGATTTTAATGAAAGTCGTAAAAAGCATGAGGATGAGCTTAATTCTCGTTATGCTCACAGTCGTCATGAGGATTTTTAACTAATCTTTTGCTGCTTAGACTTGCGTTTTTACTAAAATGCTAGTTGAAAAAGTTTGTTTAAGTTAAGTGTTGAAGTACTATATTGAATGTTTGCATGACAAGATCTTGCTAAAAATTACACAAGGAGTTCGTACGTATGCGCACAGCAGAAATTGCAAAGCGTTATCTTGACTATTTTGCTAAAAATGGTCATATGGTCGTTCCTTCGGCATCCCTAATTTCGCCGAACCCAACGACGCTTTTTACTATTGCCGGCATGGTGCCGTTTATTCCTTATTTGCTTGGTGAGCAGACGCCTCCTTCTCGACGTATGGCTTCGAACCAAAAGTGCGTGCGCACTCTTGATATTGACGAAGTTGGTAAGACTACTCGTCACGGAACCTTCTTCCAAATGGTTGGTAACTTCTCCTTCGGTGATTATTTTAAGGAAGAAGCAATCCACTACGCTTGGGAGCTTTTAACTAGTCCGCAAGATAAGGGCGGCTACGGTTTCGATCCTGAAAAGCTTTGGGTTACTACTTACACTGATGACGACGAGGCTCGCGCAATTTGGAAGAACGAGGGCTTTGATCCAGAACACATGCAAGTTTTCGGCATGGAAGATAACTTCTGGACTACCGGCGGCCCTGGTCCTGGCGGCCCATGCTCCGAAATTTACGTTGATCGTGGCCCTAAGTATGGTCGCGACGGCGGTCCTGCTGCCGACGAATCTCGTTTTATTGAGATTTGGGATTTGGTTTTTGAAAACTACCAGGTAGATAACGTCAAGTCTAAGACTGATTTGCATATTGCTGGCGAGCTCGATCAGAAGAATATTGATACCGGCGCTGGTTTGGAGCGCTTGGCTTACCTTATGCAAGGTAAGGAAAATATTTACGAAACTGACGAAGTTTACCCAGTTATTGAAGCTGCAGAAAAGCTTAGTGGCGTAAAGTACGGCGATAATAACGATGCTGACGTGCGTTTCCGCGTTGTAGCAGATCACGTGCGTTCCGCTTTGATGATTATGAGCGATGGCGTGCGCCCAAGTAATGTTGGCCGCGGTTACGTGCTTCGTCGTCTTCTTCGTAGAACTGTTCGCGCAATGCGTATGCTTGGCGTTCAAGACCCAGTTCTTCCAACCTTGTTCCCAGTATCTAAGTCTGCAATGGAGCCAAGCTATCCAGAGCTTAACGATACTTTCCACGAGGTTAGTGAAGCCGCCTACGGTGAGGAAGATGCTTTCCGTAGGACTCTTGAAAAGGGCACAACTATTCTCGACTTGGCTGTTGAAAAAGCTAAGAAAGAGCACAAAGACGACCCTATGGTTGGCGGCTCAGACGCGTTTACTTTGCACGATACTTACGGCTTCCCAATTGAGCTTACTCTTGAGATGGCAGCCGAGCAGGGTGTTAAGGTTGACGAGGCTAAGTTCCGCGAGCTTATGAGCGAGCAGAAAGGTCGCGCTCGCGCTGACGCTTTGAAGAAGCGTCACAACGTGGACGTTAGCGTTTACGACGATATTAAGAAGGCGCTTGAAAAGCCAATCGACTTCCTCGGTTACACAGACTTCTCAAGCCGTTCTAACGTTTTGGCAATTGTTGAAGCAGGTAAAGGCTCTGTTAAAAGCGTTACTGCTCCTGCAAACGTTGAGATTATTCTCGACCGCACGCCATTCTATGCTGAGCGCGGCGGCCAGATTGCAGATCAAGGCGAGATTATTTCCGACGACGGCGCAATTTTGGAAGTTGACGACGTTCAGCGTCCAATCAAGGATTTGATTGTTCACAGCTGCCGTTTGACTGAAGGAACGCTTAGCGTTGGCGCTCCTGTAAACACGAATATTGACCAGGTTCGCAGGGCTGCTTTGGCACGTTCTCACACTGCTACCCACACTCTTCACAAGGCTTTGCGTGAAGAGCTTGGTCCGCAGGCAACTCAGCGCGGTTCTGTGGTTGATCCAGATCGTTTGCGCTTCGACTTCCAGTGGCCAAAGGCTGTTGAAAAGGATGCGCTTTCCCGCGTGGAAGCTCGCGTAAACGAGCGTATTCGCGACGATTTGCAGGTTGTTCCTAAGGAAATGCCAATCGACGACGCTTTTAAGCTTGGAGCAATGCACTTGTTCGGCGAAAAGTACGGTGACGTTGTGCGCGTGGTTGAAATCGGCGACGGTTGGAGCCGCGAGCTTTGCGGCGGTACTCACGCTAAGAGCACCGGAAAGATTGGTATGGTAACTATTCTTTCCGAGTCTTCTATTGGCTCTGGCGTTCGCCGTATTGACGCTCTTTGCGGCGAGGCAGCATACGAGTATGGCGCTCGCGAGCACACTTTGGTGGCTCAACTTGCAGACATGGTTAATGCTCGCCCAGATGAGTTGGCTGAACGTTTGGAATCTTTGCTTAGCAAGATGAAGGATTCTGATCGTAAGCTTGCAGCCGTTTACGAGTCTCAGCTTGCAGATTCTGTTCCAGCTTTGATTGAGTCCGCTAAAGCTAGTGCCGGAAGCGTTAAGTTGGCTGTTAAGAACGTTGGAAACTTCGGATCGTTTGAAACTCTTCGTAAGACTGTTCTTGACGTTCGCTCTCGCCTAGGTGAGGACCTTCCTGCAGTAGTAGTTTTGAGCGGCGTAAACGAGGACGATAAGCCAATGGTTGCAGTTGCAACTAACGAGGCTGCTCGTGGCCTTGGTGCTAAGGCTGGTGACTTGGTTCGCACTGCTTCCAAGGTTCTTGGCGGCGGTGGCGGCGGCAAGCCAGACTTCGCTCAGGGCGGCGGCACAGACGCTTCTAAGATCGACGAAGCGTTGGAAGCTGTAAAAGCGCAAGTGGCTGAGCTCGCCTGAGTCTCGTAGCCTCCTGCTTAAAATTTAAAATCTTTACCGAAAGCAACACGAATCATGGTGTGGTTAGGTATTGATTTAGGTGATGCCAGGGTCGGGCTTGCACTTTCCGACCCTGAGCTTACTTTTGCGCATCCAATCGGAAACGTGCAAGTTTTTGGAGATTCTTTTAGAGCTATTGACGAAGTCATGAATCTAATAGAAGAAAATCAAGTTAAACGTGTTGTAATTGGCTTGCCTCTTCAATTAGACGGTTCTGAAGGAAAATCTGCGAAAAAAGCGCGTCGGTGGGGTAAAAATTTAGCTAAACGCATTGAATTAGCGAAAAATGTTGGAGATTGGACGCTTTCTTACATACCTGATATTGTTTGGAAGGATGAGCGTTTAACAACAGTTAGTGCTCACCGGCAGTTGCTACAAGCTGATTTTTCTACTCGCAAGCATCGTCCTATGGTAGATCAGCAGTCGGCAGTATTAATTTTGCAGTCTGCGCTTGACGCAAATAATGCAGAGTAGTTTTGAAAATCGTGTAAAAGTAGAAATAGCGAAGAGGAGCATAGCGTGTCTGACAATTTTGATGAATTTTTTGACAAACATGCAAAGTGGACTGAGCATGATGGCGAGCCGTCGTCAAAATCATCTAATTCTAAAGACAAATCTTCGACTGTTAGCTCCAGAAAACGTGCTAAAGCTCGTCTTGCGGCAAAAAAACGCAGGCGTAGAGCAAAAGTAGTTTTAGCTATTCTGCTCGTATTCGTATTAGCTGTTGTTGGATATTTTGGATACAGTGCGGTTCGCGCGTGGAAATTATCTCAAAATAGCGAGTCGGTTGCAGACTGGCCAGGCCCAGGCTTTGGAACGGTTGAGTTTACTATTGACACCGGCGAGGGTGCTATTAGTGTTGCCAACAAATTAGTTAAAGCAAATGTTGTTAAATCTCAATCAGCTTTTACTTCCGCAGTTGCTGCAAATAATAAAATCTTGTACCCGGGAGTTTACTCGCTTAAAAAGCATATGGCTGCTATTGACGTGGTTAATATTCTTTCCGATCAAACAAAAGCCGGCGGATTCCTTGACGTTCGTGCAGGAGACCACGCTACTGAAGTTTTGCAGCGCGCTTCAAGCTTATCTGGAATAAGCATGGATAAGTTTAAAGCAGCTTTGGCAGATGGGGGAGCTGGAATTTTGCCTCCAGAAGCTAAAGGAAGCATCGAAGGATGGCTAGAGCCTGGAGTTTATAACGTAAAATCTATGAAAAGTGCGGAAGATATTCTTTCCGCAATGGTAAAAAAGCGTATTGCTAAGCTCGACTCTCTTGGTATTCCTAAAGGTGAAGATCGCGAAAAAGCTTTAATTATGGCCTCAATTGCCGAAGCTGAAGTGAATAATCGCGAATATTACGGCAAAGTTGTGCGCGTAATACTAAACCGTTTGGCAAAAGATATGCCTCTTGGAATGGACTCTACAATTGGTTACGGAGCGGGAGTAAAGCCTATAAAGCTTACGCAATCAATGCTAGATAATCCAAATAATCCTTACAATACTCGCATTCACAAGGGTTTGACTCCTACGCCTATTGGTATTGCTGGAGACAACGCTCTTCTTGCAACTATTAAGCCTCAAGATGGTCCGTGGATTTACTTCGTTACCACGAATTTGAAGACTGGTGAGACGAAGTTTGCGGATAACAAAGACGACTTTTTGAAATTCCGCGACGAGTACAAGCGCAACAATCCTGAAGGCAACTAAAAATTTAGCTTTTAACCACATATATGTGTTTAGGTTGCAAAAGTTTTATAAGTTTTCGTAATTTGCTTTAATGAGGCAATTAATTATTACGATAATATCGGCGCTACCAACGCTTGTGTGCTTAATTTCAGTTTGCGTAACGGATATAAAAAGTCGCATAGTGCCAAGACTTTGGGTTGTTGTTGCGCTAATTTTTCAATCTTTTGCGAATCTTATATATTCGATTATTTTGTTTGGAAATATTAGCGTGCTTATTTTCGGCTGTATTTCTTGCGTATTTGTTTTCGTAATTTATTGGATTATGCGAAAACTCGCTCCAACAAATTCCGTTGGCTTCGGAGATGTTACGAGTGCGTCAATGATCGCGCAAGCCTTAGTATTATTCGGATTTGACTGCTTAATTTACTGGTTTGCTTTAGTTGGAGTAGTTGGCCTACTTTGGCTTTTTCTATGGAAAATTTACTGCAAAATCCGCATGCCAACCAACGCATCAATACCATTCGTGCCAGTAGAAGCAATATCTGCCATAATCGCAGCATTGCTGTCAATAACAACCCACTCAATACTTGGTGCTTAGTAGAGTAAGTATTTAGACACGTAAATTAGTTGAGAATGGAGAATGGCATGCTTAGATGGCAAACTGCAGGGGAGTCGCATGGTGAAGCATTAGTTGCCATGATTGAAGGTTTGCCTGCTGGCGTGCGCATTACTAGTAGCGATGTTGTTGCGGCTCTTGCGCGCCGTCGTCTTGGATACGGCCGTGGCGCTCGCATGAAGTTCGAGCAAGACAAAGTGCGTCTTTTAACCGGCGTTCGCCACGGAGTAACGCTTGGCTCTCCAATTGCTGTAGAAATCGCGAATACAGAGTGGCCAAAGTGGGCGGAAGTAATGAGCGCAGATCCTTTGGATCATGAGATTGAGAAAGTTGGTCGAAACGCGCCACTTTCTAGGCCGCGCCCTGGGCATGCGGATTTAACTGGCATGCGCAAATACGGTTTTAATGATGCTCGCGAAGTTTTGGAGCGCTCTAGCGCTAGGGAAACAGCTTCGCGCGTTGCTTTGGGTGCTATTGCTGATGCGTTTTTGCAGCAGGCGTTGGGTGTGCGCACTGTTGCGCACGTTGTTGGAATCGGTGGCGTTTACGCTAACAAAAGTTTAGCTTTACCAACACCTGACGATGTTGCGGCTTTGGATGCTTCTCCAGTTCGCACTCTAGATAAAGACGCCGAAGCTAAAATGATGGCTCGCATCGACGAAGCAAAAGCAAATGCAGATACTTTAGGCGGAGTAGTAGAAGTGCTTGCTTACGGCATGCCTGCTGGAGTTGGAACATACGTGGAGTCAGATCGCCGATTGGACGCAGCTTTAGCGGCTGCGCTTATGGGAATCCAGGCTATTAAAGGCGTGGAAATTGGAGACGGTTTTGAAGAAGCAAATCGTCCAGGCTCGGCCGCGCATGACGAAATCGTAGCAGACGAAAATGGCAAAATCACCCGACTAACTAATCGCGCTGGCGGCATTGAAGGTGGTATGTCAAACGGCGAAATTATCCGCGTGCGTGCCGCAATGAAGCCGATTCCTTCTATTCCGCGCGCTTTGCGCACAGTAGATGTGCTTACTGGCGAAGCTGCTCAAGCTATTAATCAGCGCTCCGATTTTACTGCTGTTCCAGCGGCTTCCGTAGTTGCAGAAGCAATGGTAAGACTTACTTTGGCAAAGTATGCTTTGGAAAAGTTTGGTGGAGATTCTTTGCAAGAAACGCGCCGGAATGTAGAGTCTTACCTAGCTTCTTGGCCGGAGAATATGAAATGAGCAATACTAAAATTCCGCTAGCTGTTATAATCGGCATGCCTGCCGCCGGAAAAACGCGCGTTGGTCGCGAAGTTGCGCATCTTATGAATCTGCCTTTTTGCGATACAGACGACATGATTGAGCGCGAAATTAATATGCCAATTACTCAATATTTTGAGCAGTTTGGTCAGGAATCTTTCCGAGATATAGAAGCCAGAATAGTTAGAAACGTAATTTTAGAAAATCAGGCTGATTCCGGCATTGTTTCTCTTGGTGGCGGCGCTCCTGTTCGCAAAGAAACGCAGGAAGTGCTAAAAGAATACGTGAATCTTGGCGGTCGCGTAGTGTATTTGCAAACCAGCGCAGACGATGCTATTGAGCGCGCAGGTTGGAGCAATAATCGTCCTATGCTAATCGGCCAAGACGCTAAAAAGCGTTGGATGGAATTATTTGAGCAGCGAGACCCAATTTTTAGGGCAGTATCAAATATTCACATTCCAACAAAAGGTTCAAATCCGTATATGGCTGCAGAAAAGTTAAGGAGCATGATTATGCAACGCATAGTGCATGTTACAGGCGAAGCAATTGAGCCGTACGATGTGCGAATTGGCGACGGAGCCATGCAACTTTTGCCGCAAATGCTTGGAACTAAGCCGGTTAAAGTGGCGTTAGTTCACACGCAGCCGGTTCAGCGCCACAGTGACAGAGCTCGCGCAATTTTGCGCCAAGCAGGCTATGAAGTTTTAGACATACTTGTGCCGGATGCTGAAGCTGGAAAAACTATTCAAGTTGCGAGCGGAATTTGGGCGCGCTTAGGTGAAGCTGGTTTTACGCGTTCCGACGCGATTGTTGGCTTAGGAGGCGGCGCTGCTACGGATGTTGCCGGCTTTGTTGCTGCAACTTGGATGCGCGGAATTCGTTACGTAAACTGCCCAACTTCGCTTCTTGCAATGGTTGACGCTTCAACAGGCGGAAAAACTGGTATCAATACGGATGCTGGCAAGAATCTGGTTGGAAGTTTTTACACTCCAGCTGGCGTTTTGGCAGATACTTCTACGCTTTCAACTCTTCCAAACGATATTCTTATTGAAGGCCTGGGTGAGGTTGCAAAATCTGGTTTTATTCTAGACGGCGAAATTTTGAAGATTCTTAGCGACTTGAATAATGCTAAGCTTTTGCGCGAATTTAATGGGAATCAAATTGAAAATAATAGCGAACTTCACGAGCTTATTGTGAATCTTATTGAACGCACTGTTAGAGTAAAAGCGTATCACGTTTCGAGTGATTTAAAAGAGCAGGGTTTGCGCGAGTTTTTGAACTACGGGCATACTTTAGGCCATGCGATTGAGCAGATTGAACACTTCCGTTGGCGTCACGGAAACGCTGTTTCTGTTGGCATGGTTTTTGCGGCCGAGCTTGCGCAAATTTTAGGATATTTGGATGCTGGAGACGTTTCCTACCATCGTTCGCTTTTAGATTCGCTTGGATTACCAACTTCGTGGCAGAGTAGAGAAGATTCTGACGCTGCGTTTGAGCGCGTGCTTAATCTTATGCATCGTGACAAAAAAGCGCGCGGCAACATGCTACGTTTCGTAATTTTGGATGGTATTTCTAATCCTATTCATTTAGACAATCCGCCTATTGAAGCAGTTAAAGAAGCTTTTGAGCGCGTGTATAAAAAATAATTAACTTTGCGAGGCAATAATGGAAAATCAGCAACCGAAAAAAGTTCTTGTTGTAAACGGCCCGAACTTAGGCCGTCTCGGCGTGCGTCAGCCAGACGTTTATGGCAGCCAAGATTTTGAAACTTTGCGCTCGCTTTGCGAAAAGTGGGGAGTGGAGCTTGGTCTAAAAGTAGAAGTGCGACAAAGTGATGATGAAGCGCAAATGGTTCATTGGATGCACGAAGCTGCCGACACGCATACTCCTGTTGTTATGAATCCTGCTGCTTTTACGCACTACAGTTATGCGCTGGCGGATGCGGCTCACATGGTTTTGGACGCTGGAGTGCCGCTAATGGAAGTGCATATTTCTAATCCTTCCGCACGCGATTCTTTCCGCAAAATAAGCGTGATTAGTCCTGTTGCAACCGGCACTATTACTGGCATGGGATTGTACGGTTACAAGCTTGCGCTCGAGGCTGTTGCGCACTTAATATAACTTTTTAAGTCGCTTTTAATACAACACCCGAGTCGAGGCTCGAAGATACTATGGAGTTCCATGGTTAGAAGAAAACATGGTAACTCTCAGGAGCATATTACAAAGCATATTTTTGTCACTGGTGGCGTTGTTTCGTCCCTCGGAAAAGGTCTTACTGCATCGTCTTTAGGACGACTTTTGCGAAGCCGCGGCCTTCACGTTTTGCAACAAAAACTCGATCCTTATATCAATGTTGACCCGGGTACAATGAACCCATTCCAGCATGGTGAAGTCTATGTTACGGAAGATGGCGCAGAAACAGATCTTGATATTGGTCATTACGAGCGATTCCTTGATGTTTTCTTAAGTCAAAAAGCGAATGTTACTACGGGTCAGATTTATCAGTCTGTGCTTCGTAAGGAGCGCGCTGGTGAATATTTGGGTCAGTGCGTGCAGGTTATTCCGCATATTACTGGTGAAATTAAGTCGCGTATGCGCGCGCAGGCTTCCGACGATGTAGACGTTATTATTACGGAAATCGGTGGTACTGTTGGAGATATTGAATCTCAGCCATTCTTGGAAGCTGCTCGCGAAGTTCGCCGCGATTTAGGTCCAGAAAACTGCATGTTTGTGCACGTTTCTTTGGTTCCTTATATTGCGGCCGCGCACGAGTTGAAAACTAAGCCAACTCAGCATTCTGTAATGATGCTTCGCCAGCTTGGTATTTCTCCAGACGCGCTTGTTTTGCGTTCGGATCGTCCGCTTAATCAGGCTATTAAAGACAAGATTTCGCTTATGTGCGACGTTGACGCTGAAGGCGTTGTAAACTGCGTGGATGCTCCAAGCATTTACGATGTTCCGAAGATTTTGTTCAACGAAGGCTTGGACGCTTACGTTGTTCGTGAGCTTGAGCTTCCATTCCACGATGTTGATTGGAACGAGTGGGAAGATTTGCTTGAGCGCGTGCATCATCCAAAGCATGAGCTAAACATTGCAATCGTCGGAAAGTATATTGATTTGCCAGACGCGTACCTTTCTGTTACGGAGGCTATTAAGGCTGGCGGTTTTGCAAACTGGGCTAAGGTAAACGTGCGCTGGGTTGCTGCCGACAAGTGCGAAACTCAAGAGGGTGCTGCTGCAGCTCTTGACCAAATGGACGGAATGGTTATTCCAGGCGGTTTCGGCATTCGCGGTATTGAAGGTAAGATTGGCGCGCTCCGTTACGCTCGCGAGCACGGTTTGCCAACGCTTGGCCTTTGCCTTGGCTTGCAATCTATGGTTATTGAGTACGCTCGTCACGTTCTAGGTCTTGAGGATGCAAATTCCACAGAGTTCGAGAAGGATTGTGGAGATCCAGTAATTGCAACTATGGAAGAGCAGAAGGATATTGTGGATGGTAAGGGAGATATGGGTCACACAATGCGACTCGGCTCTTACCCTGCCACTCTTGAAGAAGGCTCTATTGTTGCTGAGCTTTACGGCTCTACGCATGTTACCGAGCGTCACCGCCACCGTTACGAGGTGAACGTTGCGTATAAGGATCGCCTGCGTGAAGCTGGTTTGCGTATTAGTGGCCAAAGCCCAGACGGTAATTTGACTGAGTTTGTGGAGCTTCCAAAAGATGTTCACCCATTCTATGTGGCAACTCAGGCTCACCCAGAGTTTAAGTCTCGCCCAACTAAGCCTCATCCTTTGTTTGCTGGATTAGTTGCGGCTGCTCTTGAGCATCAGTCGTCTGCACAAAATAGCAAGGCAGATAAGTAGTCTTAAGCCAAGTAAAAACAGGCGGTAAAACTTAGGATTCTTAAGTTTTGCCGCTTTTTGTTTTATTAGATTGTGATAAACATTACGTTTTGTTCGTAACACAGCTATACCAAGAAATCGCATTACGCGGTAACCTTGAATAGGTAAGAAATAGACTAGACAGAATGCAAAAGTAACGTTGGGGAATAGCTTTTGCGATTGCGCTCTAAGGTAAGAGCGTAGCAATGCGTTATGCATGGAGGTGCTATAAGCGTATGAGCGATACTAGCAATATTAGTCATACAAGCGTTGCAGCAAATGATGCTAATAATCCAGCAAAAAATAAAGCTGCAGACGTTGAAATGAGCCAGTACGTGGCAGATCGCGCTCGCGTAAACGAAGATAAAATTCGCCAAGACGAGCAAATCGTTGCCGAATTTGGCGAATACAATTACGGCTGGCATGATTCGGACGCTGCAGGCGAGGCCGCGAAAAAGGGCATTGACGAGTCGGTTGTTCGCGCAATTTCTGCCGATAAACATGAGCCAGAATGGATGCTAAACCTTCGTTTGCAAGGCTACCGTGCGTTTTTGCAAAAGCCGATGCCAGATTGGGGCGTGGATTTAAGCGGTTTTGACGCAGACGATTTTAAGTATTACGTTCGCCCAGTACACGATCAAGCGAAAACTTGGGATGATTTGCCAGAAGATATTCGCAAAACTTACGATAGGCTTGGCATTCCAGAAGCGGAGAAAAAGCGCTTAGTTTCGGGTGTTGCAGCACAGTACGAGTCGGAAGTTATTTACAATTCGATTCGTGAGGATTTAGCATCTCAAGGCGTAATTTTTGTTGATACGGATACGGCAGTGCAAAAGTATCCAGAGCTTGTAAAAAAGTATTTTGCAACTGTGATTCCGGTTGACGACAATAAGTTTGCGGCTCTTAACACTGCGGCTTGGAGTGGTGGTTCGTTCGTTTACGTTCCAAAAGGCGTGCACGTGGATATTCCGCTTCAGGCTTACTTCCGCATTAACACGCCGAACATGGGTCAGTTTGAGCGCACGCTGATTATTGCTGATGAAGGCTCGTACGTGCATTATGTTGAAGGTTGCACAGCTCCAATTTATTCCACGGATTCGCTCCACGCTGCAAATGTTGAAATTGTTGTAGAGAAGCATGCGCGCGTGCGCTACACAACCGTGCAAAACTGGTCGAATAACGTGTACAACTTGGTAACTCAGCGAGCTTATGTGCGCGAAGGCGGCACAATGGAGTGGGTTGATGGAAATATTGGCTCCAAGGCAACTATGAAGTATCCTGCTTGCATTCTTGCTGAGCCGTACGCAAAAGCGGAGACTATGTCTTTGAGCTTTGCTGGCCGCGGACAGTACCAGGATACTGGTGCGAAAATGATTCATTTGGCTCCGCACACGAGTTCTACGATTGTTGCTAAGTCGATTTCGCGCGGCGGCGGGCGTTCAGCTTACCGCGGTCTTGTGAAGATCATTAAAGGCGCAAAGGGTTCTAGTTCGTCTGTTGTGTGCGATGCTTTGCTTGTTGACGATTTTTCCAGGTCTGATACTTATCCGCATGTTGACGTGCGCGAAGACGACGTTTCTATGGCTCACGAGGCCACTGTTTCCAAGGTTTCTGAGGATCAGCTTTTCTACTTGATGAGCCGCGGTCTTGAAGAAAAAGAGGCTATGGGCATGATTGTGCGCGGCTTCGTAGAGCCAATTAGCCGCGAGCTGCCGATGGAGTACGCGCTTGAGCTTAATCGCTTAGTTGAGTTGCAAATGGAAGGATCCGTGGGCTGATGAGCGAAGATTTAAAAGAGAATTTAGGCAATAAAATGACGGAAAAAGAAATTACTATTCCTGTAGCAGATCCTAATGATCCTTACGCGGTTCCTGCAGCAATGCCTTCTAGTGCAGACAAATCTGTGCGCTCTTTTAACGTGGAAGATTTTGCGATTCCAACGCGTAAGCAGGAAGATTGGCGATACACTCCAGTTGAACGAATTTCCGAATTTTTCGAGCGTTTCGAGCCTTCTAATAGTATCCAAGTAACGCTTGAAGGCGTTGGCGGAGCCGCTTTGGATGATTCTTACGTTGGAAGCGACGGTTCTGTAAATTTGCAAGTAAAGCCGCAAAACGAGGCTCCTCACACCGACATGAAGCCGTCTGATCGCGCGGCTGCAGTCGCATGGAATGCGGCGAAACAAGCGCACGTACTTCACGTATCTGGCGAAATCAAAAAGCCAATCGTGCTAAAAATTCAGGGTAATCTCGCGAATAGCGCAAATGAAAACGCTGTGCAATCACTTGACGCACTGCACTTAGTAATCGAAGCAGATTCTCACACAAACGCAGATATTATTATCGAACACACCGGCTGCGCAAAACTTGCTGAAGGCGTGGAAATCATACTCGGAAAGCATGCGCACGTTTCTACTACCTTTATTCAAGAGTGGGATTCAGGCAGCAAACACGTTGGAAACCAGCGTATTCACGTGGGTGAGGGAGCTTCGCTTCGCCACACTATGGTTACTCTTGGCGGAGATGTTGTGCGCATTCGCATGGATCAGGATTTTGGCGGCGAGCAGGGTGATTTGAACATGCTCGGCATGTATTTTGTGGATCCAGGAGAGCATGTGGAGCACCGCACTATGGTTGTGCATAATCATCCGGAATGCAAGTCCAGAGTCGTATACAAGGGCGCTTTGGAAGGAAAAGGCGCGCATTCAACTTGGGTTGGAAACGCGCTTATTAAGCCGGAAGCTCCTGGCACAGATTCGTACGAGTTGAACCGTAATCTAGTGCTCACTCCTGGCGCAATCGCTGATTCTGAGCCGAATTTGGAAATTGAAAACGGCAATATTATTGGTGCCGGTCACGCAAGTTCAGTCGGACGATTTGACGACGAAGAGCTTTTCTACTTGCAATCTCGCGGAATTAGTGAGATTGAGGCAAGAAAGCTTGTTGTGCGCGGATTCTTTAACGAGCTGATTGAAGAAATTGGCGTTCCGGAAATTGTTGATCACTTAATGAAGGCGATTGAGCGCCGTCTTGCAAGAACGGAAGAATAGGAGAAAATCATGTCAACTTTGGAAATTAAAGATTTGTACGCTTCTGTAGAAACAAAAGAGGGTCGCAAGCAAATCTTAAAAGGCGTAAATCTTACGGTTAATTCTGGCGAAACGCACGCAATTATGGGTCCTAACGGATCTGGAAAGTCTACTCTTGCCTACACTTTGGCAGGTCATCCAAAGTACGAGGTTGATTCTGGCCAGGTGCTTCTCGACGGCGAAGATATTTTGAAAATGACTCCTGACGAGCGTGCAAAAGCCGGACTGTTCCTTGCAATGCAATACCCAGTAGAAGTACCGGGCGTGTCTATGACGAACTTCCTTCGCACTGCAAAAACTGAGGTCGAAGGCAAAGCTCCATCTTTGAGAAGCTGGGTGAAAGAACTTAGCGAGGCTATGAAAAAGCTTCGAATGGATCCAAAATTTGCGTCTCGTTCAGTAAACGAAGGATTCTCCGGCGGCGAAAAGAAGCGCGCGGAAGTTTTGCAACTAGAGCTTTTGAAACCAAAGTTTGCAATTTTAGACGAAACTGATTCCGGTTTGGACGTTGACGCGCTTCGAATCGTGTCGGAAGGCGTGAATCGCGCCAAAGAAAACACCGGTTTGGGCATTATGATGGTTACGCATTACACGCGAATCCTCAAGTATATTAAGCCGGATATTGTGCACGTTTTTGCGCAAGGTCACTTTGTAAAGACTGCTGGACCGGAGCTTGCAGACGAGCTGGAAGAAGAAGGCTACGACAAGTATTTGCCGGAAGGCGCAACCGAGTCGGCACTGGCGTAAGCGCAGCTTAGGTGATAGCTTAATCTGTTTATGTATTCGTAAAAAATTACGTAAAAGCGTAAAAATAGCGGTTTAATATGACTGAAGAAAATATTATGCGAGAATTTAGCGATTTGCGCGAACAATTTCCGATTTTGCGACGCACAGTTCACGGCACTTCGCTTTACGATACTGTGCGCGGAAAACCCTTGATTTACTTGGATTCTGCAGCAACTTCACAAAAGCCGCAGCTTGTAATCGACACCGAAAAAGAGTTTTACGAAACAATTAACGCAGGAGTTCACAGGGGAGCGCACGAGTTGGCGGCGCGTTCCACGGTTGCGTTTGAACAAGCGCGTGCGAAAGTTGCGCGTCTTGTTGGAGCGTGCGCGGATGCTGGCAGCGAGGAAATTGTTGTTACTCCTGGAGCTACAGGCGCACTTAATCTTCTCGCAACTGCTATTGGTAACGCTAGTGCAAAAGCTAATGTAAGTGCAAACGCAACTGCAAACTCAACCGCAACCTCAACCGACTTCCATCGCAATTTCGTCCTGCACAAAGGTGACGTAATAGTCGTATCTCGCGCGGATCATCACTCTGTTTTGCTGCCATTCCAAGAGCTTGCTCTTCGAACTGGAGCGGAGCTTCGCTGGATTGATGTAACAGAAGACGGCCGCGTGCGTACTGATGCAGATTATTTGCGCACGATTATTGACGAGCGCACGAAAATCGTTGCAGTTACGCATATTAGCAACGTTACTGGCGCTATTACGGATGTTTCGTCGATTTGCAAGCGCGCTCACGAAGTCGGCGCGATTTTTGTGCTCGACGCATGCCAGTCAGTGCCGCATATTCCGGTTGATTTCCACGCGTTAAACGTTGATTTTGCAGCCTTTAGTGCGCATAAAATGTACGGCCCTACGGGAGTTGGATTCCTGTATGGTCGCCGTGAGCTTTTGGATGCGCTTCCGCCTGCCAATTTCGGCGGCTCAATGGTGGAGCTTGCGTGGCTTAACAAGCCTGCGCAATACATGGATGCGCCTTACCGTTTTGAGGCTGGAACTCAGCCTGTTGCGCAAATGGTTGCGGCCGGAGTTGCTGCGGATTGGTTGCGTGAAATTGGCATGAGCCGAGTAGCAGAGCACGAGCAGGAAATTGCTGCAGAATTGCTAAAATTGCAGGATGTTCCGGGCGTTCGCATTTTGGGTCCGACTGATTTAGAGAATCGGATTGGCACAGTTGCTTTTGAAGTTGAGGGCGTGCATCCGCATGATGTTGGCCAGTTTTTGGACGCGCAGGGTATTGCGATTCGCGTCGGGCATCATTGCGCTCAGCCGATTCACCGTCATTTTGGCGTGTACGCTTCAAACCGCGCTTCCGTTGGCGTTTACAACACGATTGACGAAGCTCGCGCGCTTGTTGAAGCCGTTTCCCACGTTCGCGCCTACTTTGGTGCATAATGTTGTTAGCAAGCTAGTTGGAGAGTTAGCGAGTTAGTCAAGCAAATTGGCGAGTCAGTATGCATTGTTTTATTCAATAGCTTTATGCCTTGTTTCTTTTAATATGCCTTTTTTAAAGTCAGACCACGAACCAAAAAATTTTTCATCTGTCTTTGTTATGTGTTTATTTTCGTATTTGAGTTTTGTAAGTTCTACCATGCAAATGTAATCTGCTATTTGTGCTAGACGATACTGTGATTGTTTTGCGTATCTGTATATGGTCGCATTTTTTGACAAACTATATTCCATTGCTTTGTGTATTGCATTAACTATTGATTGCTGACCATTGTCATAGTATATTTTTATTTTTTCATATTGTTGCATATATTCCATATTGTCGAATAAAAAATTAATTAAATCTTTGCGCATTGCTGCAGACAATTGACTTGTTGATTCGTATTTTCTGTTTGTGTATACAAAAGTATGGTAATGAATTTCAACGTGCCTGAAGAATATTCTAAATGATTGCAATAATTTTTTTCTTGTAGACATATCTAAACATTTATAATTATCTTTTTTGTTCATAAGAGGTGAAGCATGAAAGGGTATATTAGGAAGTAGTCTTTGTTCGAGTGAGTTTTCGTAAAGTTTTATTGAATAATCTAAATTATTTGATTGGTCATGAAGTACGATAGTTAGTATGTAATAATAGTCTGATAAATTATCGCTGCCTGATTCGTCTATGAATATGCTAAGTTCTCTCATGCTTTCCCCAACTTTTTGACTTATAACCCAACTACACTGATAAGTAAGTAAAACAAAAGCCGGGGAAAACGTCCCCGGCACTTGGAAGCCTTTACAAAAGACCTCTTATAATTGTATCACATATACGACACTATTAAATACTTATTTTCTTGCGGCTATTACTACGATTGTTTAAAAATAATATTTGAAATAATTGAATTTGAAAATATAAAGCATAAACTTGATGAAGTTGATATGTTATTGAAAAAAGTTGTTGAGTTTTCTAATGATGAATCGTTTATTAAAAAATAAGTGATTAAATATTGTTAGCAAGCGAGTTGGATAGTTAGCGAGTTAGGAAGTAGGTAAGGAGAGCGTATGTTTGATATGGGTTTTGGTGCGGGCGCTGGTTTTGGTGCAGGTTTTGGGGATACGTCTGGTGACGGCTTGGAAAGCATGTATCAAGAAGTGATTTTGGATGCTGCGCGAAATCCGCATGGCAAAACTCATTTTGAAAGCACGGATGCGCTCGCAAAAGCGGAACTGCAGGAAGAATCTCAAGAATCTGCAGAAAATACAGAATCTGCCGAAATCACCCTAAATAATACTCACGAAAGTTGCGCTGTGGCAATCTTTGCAGAAAACTCTGCTTTGGGTCAATCGCACCAATTCAACCCAACTTGCGGCGACGAAGTAACAATGCGCGTGGAGCTTTCAAATATCGCAAATAATAACGAAACCCCAGTAATTTCAAGCGTTAAGTGGGATGGTCACGGCTGCTCAATTTCGCAAGCAAGCCTTTCGATGATGGTTGATTTGGTCGAAGGAAAATCGGTTGACGAAGCCTTGCGATTAGACGCGCTTTTCCACAAACTTATGGAATCTCGCGGCGAAGGTCTTAAAAACGAAGATGAGGAAGATGCGCTGGAAGACGCAATGGTTTTGCAAGGTGTATCGCGATACCCAATGCGAATTAAGTGCGCGCTTTTGGCGTGGGAAGGCTTAAAAGACAGCATCGCAAAAGCTTCACAAAACTTGAATCCGCAAATTCTTGGCAGCTTGTAAAATCGAAATTTGGTACAAGCAAAGCAAGGAATATTATGGAAGAAAATAAATCGGCTGTTGAGGTGGCGGCGTCGACACCTTTAAGCGCGAACGATATTGGCAGGGTTACCGAAGAAGATATTAAGGAAGCGCTTCACGATGTTGTCGATCCGGAATTGGGCATTGATGTTGTTGATTTAGGCCTAGTTTATGGCATTGAAATTGACGAGCTGGGTCGCGCGATTCTTACAATGACGCTTACAACTCCGGCTTGCCCGCTTACTGATTTGATTGAGGACGAGTGTGCGAATGCGCTCGCAGGTTTGGTGGAAGAGTTTCGCATTGATTGGACGTGGAAGCCGCGCTGGAGCGTTGAAAACATTAATGAAGACGGTCGCGCGCAGCTTGAGGCGCTTGGCTACAATCTCAACAGTTTGCAGGCGAACTTTGCTGCTGGAATGTATGGTTCTGGGGTAGTTGGGGGCGCTGGTATTCCGCCAACCGCGTGAGTATTTGGTTAACTTGCCGTTTTGTTTTGATAGCAACGTACTAAACAAGTGGGAATTATGGGCGCTGAAATAAAAGCAGTTAGTGCAAGCGGAATTTGTGATATTCGCGATATAAATAATATGCGCGAAAATAGTATTCGCAAGTATGCTTCGCGCGAAATTTCCGACGTTGTTTTCGATTTGAATCTGCTGGTGGATTGGGATGCGCGCCGCACTCTGGCCGCGGATTACCCGGATTTTATTGGGGAAGTGCTTTTTAGTTTCGAGCCTGAATGGGGATTTGAGTTTCACGAGTCTTTGCGCGAGGCTGGGTGGAGTATTGAGCGCGCGCTTGAATCGTTTAGCGAGCATCACGGGCCTGCGGTTACGTGGCTGTATCGCTTGTATTTTGAGCGTTTCGAGCGCGGTTTTGCAGGCGAGCGCGCGGATGCTTGCGGCCAGGCGCGCGAGTTGATTGCGAACGGCGTGCGCGTGTGGGCGTTGGGTAATGCTTCTTGCGATTGGCTAAACTTAGCGCGCAAAACTTGCCCAATACTTGGCGAGCTTAACGGCGTTTGTGCATCTTACGAATCGCATTTGCGCAAACCCGACGTAATGCTTTACCGCGCGTTTTTGCAACAAACTGGTCTTTCCGCTGCTTCCACGCTTTTTCTCGAAGGTGACTCTCGCGCCGCTTCTGCAGCGTCGCTGCTCTATTCTTAATCAGCATCCTTAATCGGCATTCTAATCTGCGCGAGTGTCTCTGCTTGCCTATTTTCGGGCACTGGTGCAGTAACTAATCTGCGTTAGTGTCTGAAAACCAGCGTAATGAGACACTCGTGCAGTAGGCAATCTGCGTTAGTGTCTCAAAAACAGCGTAATGAGACACTCGTGCAGCGCTCAAGCGCTTTATTGCGCGCGCTCGGCCGCTTCGAGCGAATCGTATCCATACATGCGCACAGTATTCGCGATTATTATTTGCGTAAGATTTAGATTTTCCGCGCGCAAGTTATTCACAAAACGCTGGTATTTTGCGAAAGTTGCGTCAGAATACGTGCTTAATTCGCCTCGCAAATACGTTTCAAAAGACGTATTTTCTGCTGTATCTTCGCTAGTTTTAAGCACGCGCATCGCAAGACCTAAATGCGGGTAGCGCTCGCGAAAATCCGCAGCCCACTCAACTTGCGTTAAAATAATCTGCTCCTGCGAACTTTTTCTAGGCTCTAAAATCGGCTTAATATAAGGCTTGATCGTGCGCTCAAAAATTTCCGGCGCAGTAGACTCCATCATTCGCGCATACTTTTCCGTAATCAAATTGCGGCCATCGCTATTCGCGCGCTCAAGATCCTGCTTATAAGACTCCTGCAAATCCAACGGCCACGCCAAAAACTGACTCATGCGCATAATGCGAAAAGTTGGCCAGTTTCCCTGGCAATTCGCGCGTCCGCCTTCGTTTTGCGTAAGCTGGAACTGATTCCACTCGAGTTTAGTGATTTCTTCCGCAAGCTTTTCTGATTTTTGATTTTGCGCTTCTGGATTTTGCGCTTCCAAATTTTGCGCTTCCAAATTTTGCGTTTCCGTATTTGCTAATAAATCGCACATCATAAGCTCCTTAAGCACGCAGCGCGCGAATTAATATGCGCTTCAACGTACGGCCGCTGCCATTCCAAAAAAGTTTCGCCGCAATCGCTTAAGCCCTCGTATTGCAACTCGCGCACAATATCCTCGCAAATACTGTCAATTATTTGCGTAACTTGCTTTTGAGCAATTCCCGCGCCTTTGCCGCCTTCGCCAAAACCGTCGCCGCCGGAGCCGTCGCCACCAAAGCAAGCAGCGGAAGAAAGTCGCATTACTGACTCAAGTTTGCCGCACACTTCCGGAAGCCTGGAAGCCATGCGATTGCTTAGCTTTCGCAATGCCTCAAACTGCCACTTGTAGTAAGGCAAGTAGCCTGCGGTTACGGGATTGTTGAGCAGAAAAACGAGGGAAGCGGTTGCGCGCACGAATTCGTTTATAGAAAGCCACGCGGCGGATGCGTCTTTGCGCGCAATCATGCGTGGGAAATTGTATTGGCCGGCTTGCGAAATCATGCCAAGTCTTCTGGAGATTAGTGAGATTCGCACGTCGTCCGGCATGAGTTTGAAACTTTGGCGCGTTTTTGAGAACTCGCCAAGAGGATCCGCGAAAATTTTGCCGTTCGTCGCTGCGGCAAGAGTTGACTCGCTTAACGATAGCCATAAGTGCGGCTCGTTTGTGGCTGGGGCAGTGGGGAAGCCGGTTAGATTTTCGAAAAATTCGCTTATGCTGAACACTCCGACGCGCTTGCTACTTTCGCATGACTTGGCGCGCGGCGTTTCGTTGCGAGAGCCAAAACCGGCGTATTCTTGTGGAAGTGCGTCGTAAGCGTCTTGCAAATCCTCGCCAATTTCCGCGTAATCTTCGTCGGTGAGCCACAAGCAGAAGCCGGGACCAAAATCGTGGTCGCGCGAAATCTCGTCGTCAAAACCGTAACATTCCGAACCGTGACCAACTAATCCTGCAGCTATGCGGTTCTTGTATTTCGCGAATTTTGGCTGATCGAGTAACGGCTTTCCGTAAGTTTGCCAGTATGATTGCGCTAATTGCATGCCGGTTTTTATTTTTGGATTATTTTCTGTTTTTACAGTTTTGATTGATTTTATGGTTTTATTTGACTCTGGCTGTTGCTCATCGGTTGCTTGCGACTTTTCCGAATCGTATTGAATCGCATTCGCCGCGCCACTCGCCGTAACTTTTTCTGCTAACTTGCGTGTATGCTGCAAATTTTCCGCTGTAATCGCGTAAGATTCGCTATCTTTTCCGTAACATTTCGCAATCAAATCAAGCGCTTTACTGTAACTTTCCGCCGCCTGAGCGTACTCGCCGCGCGCGCACTGAACTTGCGCAAAACCTGCCAAAGCAGAAGCGTAGTGCGGTTGATCTTCGTTATTTCCAGCGACGTACATGCGAACGCTGGTCGAAGCGTGATTAAAAGCGGATTCAAGAGTTGCGGATTTTCTGTTTGTGCTGGTGTTGGGATGTGAGCACCTCTGCAACATAGCAAGCGCAATATTCGTGTGCGTGGCGGCAATATCTATGTCGTGATCAGGATCCGTGCTCGTATTTTGCAAAATCTCAAGCGCCTGATTAAGCTCCTCAATTGCTTCGCTCGTGTTGCCTGTTTCGCTATAAAGCATTGAAAGATTGTTGTGAAGGGCAGCGAGTTTTCTATCGTTTGGTTTTAGTGTTTTCGATGATTCTTTAATAGCTTGAGAATATATTTCTGCTGCGCGCTCGTAGCTGCCTGCCGCGCGAAGGCTTGTGGCGGCGTTAATTAGAGTGGTTGTGCCGGCTTCGGTGCCAGCTAGGTGCATGGAATCGGCCAGATTTAAAGCGCGATTTATTATCGGCTGATTTTTTGCGTGCTCTCCGCGCGAACGGTAAAATCCCATGATTTCGTTGAGAATGGAAAGCTGCAGGGAATTGGCTTCTTCGTTTGCCGCGGATGTTTCGGCTGCTGCCTTCGCTTCGGCAAGTTTTCGTAAAAGGTACGATTCAATCGCGTCCGCGCCAGCGTGATTCGCGAACATTTCGTCAAGCTCGCTATAAAACTGCGCAGCGTTCTGCATCAAAGCCCCCTTGCTATTGCGCTCGTTCAATCAATCGACTTTAACTTTACAGCCACGTAAAGAAACTGCCGTAATCTTCTCGAGAAGCGACAAAAACTTTGCGCGCGCTAACTTATTTTTGCGCTTCTCTTCCGTTTTTTTTTACTGGCTAGCATAGGTATTAGGAGTATGCATTTTCGCTGATTGAACAGGAAGATAAATGAGCAAGAAGAGCGTGAGGAATAAAAGCGGGATTTATAAAATTGTGGCCATCTGCGCGTCTGTGATTGCGTCAGTAACAATGACGTTGCCAACAATCACAAGCGCAGTCGGTATGATTGGCACATCGCGCACTTCTTCCGCGATTTCCGGCGCGTCTGCTACCAAAGCTTCAAAAAGTGATGCTCGTTCGGCGGGTGCAGATTCGGGTAGGGCTTCGGCGCATTCTTCTACTGAGCGTTCGGCTGGTGATAATTCCTATGGCATAGATGCAGACGATATAAAAATTGAAAATGCTGATAGTTGGGGTGAGTTGAAAGGTCGTAATCTTGAATACGCTTTGACAAATAATTTCCAAGTTTTGCATTTGAAGCCTAAGGATTCAAAAAATGATGTAAATGGAAAACTTTTGATAGGCAATGGTTCTTCTGATGTAAATTCAATTTATTATGGTTATGATGGCAAAGCTACTTTAATTAATCAAATAAAAATTATTGTTATTGATGAAGATATGACATTATCTGCCGCAATGCAAATGTTTTATGGGTTTGGAAGCGTTCAGAAAATAATTGGTTTAGAGCATATAAAGTTCAGTAATAAACTTGAACGTGTTAATGCATACTCAATGTTTTCTAAATGTGAGAATCTTAGAACTTTAGATGGTATTAAGAACTGGGATATGACGAATGTAAAGAATGTGCATTCCATGTTTGAATATTGCAAAAAGCTCAAAAAAATAGATTTATCTGGATGGAAGAATGCAGGTATTGAAGACACAATAGGTATGTTTAGGGAGTGTAGCTCTCTAGAAGAAGTAGATATATTCCCATCTACAGAAGGTAAATTAAAAACCATTGAGGAGATGTTCTTTAATTGTCATAAACTTTCCTCTATACCAGGAATTGAGGAATGGAACACTAACAATATAAACGACATGTATTGTGCTTTTTATATGACAGCTTTAAAATCGCTAGATTTAAGTAAATGGTTTATTCCTACTGCAAAAGTTCCTAAAAATCCTGACTATTATAGTTTGCCTAGTGAAAATGAACCTGGGTATCTTGGTGTAGTTTTGAATAATACTTTGCGTGATCTTACTTATGTAGGCAATTTTTTCCCTCGTAGGGCTAGTGGTGTATGGCGTAAGTCGACTGGAAAATCTGCTCAAAATCCAGGCGAAAATATTGAATTAAATCATAAAACAAGAACTAACTATATGCGTATAGTGCGCGATTATATTGAGGTTAAGTTTGAGAATAAGACAGATAATACTTCTCTAACTTGTGTTGCTGATGTGCTACAGGGTAAAGATGCTAAACATAATTTAAGTAATACAAAATTTACTAATTGCAAATATGAGTATTCTCCAAGTAATGATACGAGTTTAACTGCTGCAGATAAGCTGGAAAACGCTAGGGAAATGCTTTCAGCTTATGCAGAAAACTCGGGTCTAACTTACATTGCTAAACTTATTCGCAATTCGAAAAAGAGTTCTGTCGATGCATTGAAAAATCTTCTTAAAGAGGCGGATACTTCTCGTTCTAAACCAGTTATGAATTTGGATACTATAAGAAAGTCTCTTGGAATCGTTTCTGACGATACTGTTACTTGGAATGTTGATGAGAGTAAGTTAGGTAATTACATTAAAGAAGTAATTGATAGAAACCATACAGGAACTGGAGTCTACTACTTAGTTAGTGATAGTGAAGGTGCAAAAGAAGTAACTATTAACAATGGTAGTGGTGTTCCTGATTCGAAAATTTCAAATCATGAGTTAGTTGCGTGGAAAGACGTCACTTTTACGGCTGATGTGAAGCACAAGCCAAAGCCAAAGCCACCTGTTCCGCCAACGCCGCCAACGCCGCCAACGCCGGAGCCTCAGCCTCAGCCGCAACCTGGACCTTCTCCGACGCCTTCGCCAGCCCCGACTCCAACGCCGAATCCAGACGATCATGGTGTTTTGCCAGACGTAACGCCGAAGCCAGATTTGAATATTAACCCGGATTCAAATCCATTTAATCCGCTTGATAACGAGCCTGATAACGCGCCTCAAAACGCGCCGCAAAATCCTCTTCAATCAAATCAGGGTGCTGATGTAGAAAATAACGCGCTTCGTCGTGGGGTAGCCAATCGTAATCGCAATAATCTCACTAATAACGCCAATTTCGGCGCGCAAAAGCAGTTAAATGGCAACGGTGAAACTTGCAAATGCGTGTGCCCAACTTCACCGTCGGACGCAAATTCGCACAAATCCAATAAATCGACAAGAAAATCAGAAAATAAAGCTACGCCTTGTAAAAGTGGTAACTATTCCTGGTTGTGGAATGGTGGCTTAATTGCTGGATTAATTATTTCGTGGCTGATTATGCTGCTTATCGGCTTCGTTTTGGGATATAAGATGAGGAAAAAGCGCGACGAGAAGCAGATTGTTGAAGAGTAGCAGATGAGCAGCGCGCTTAGAGCGCGCTAGTGCAAAAAATCAAAAGTCGGGCTGGCGGGATTTGAACCCGCGGCCTCTTCGTCCCGAACGAAGCGCGCTACCAAACTGCGCTACAGCCCGATGTCGATTGTGCTTATCAAGAAACAGTGCTTGCGATTACTTGCGCCACGCACTTTCGCACGTTTCGTAACACTTCGACAACTTGGTTATACTAGCGTAAACTTTCTACAAATCAGCAATGTGTGTCGCTTCCAAGCATCTCTCTCAAATTTTCGAAAATTTTAAAAAGTCTTATAAAAATTTTTATAGAAAATTCGCTTGTACCATTTTGCGACTGAAATCACCCTGCGCACGCAGCGAGCACTCCGCAATATTTGCAAAATTACCTCACTTTTCGTAAATAATTTCGTATATCTTAATAAAATAATAAAAATTTTTATTAAAAAAGCTTTTTTCTTTCGAAAACAGAAAAATATAAATATTTCTACAAAAACTAACGTTTTCTGCAAAAATGGTCGCCCGAATCAAGCTAATAGCGCAATAAAACGTACTCAAAACCCTTACATCTGTATTACCTACTGGCTACAATTAGCGTTTATGACTGACACCAATACTGCAATGTCTGCCGCTCAAAATGCTGCAGAAAACGAAGCAACAGCTACTACCAACGAAATCGACACTGTTGAACATGCCGAAATGTTACTCGCTCAAGACGAGGCAATCGCCAAGCGTGTAAACGAAGGCGCAACTCTGGACGAAGCAATCGACCCAAGCAATAAAGAGTTTGGTCCGCTTGCGCACCCGGAGCAGGTACAGATGCGCGTTGCTAAGCGCGCGATGCTTCTTAAGGAAGGCGTGCAGCCTTACCCGGTGCATCTTAACGTTACGGATACTATCGAGCAGGTTCGTAAGCAGTTTGACGGCAAGCTTGAAGCCGGCGAAGAAACCGATACCGAGGTTGGTATTGCAGGACGCGTGCTTTTCTTGCGTAATGCTGGTGGATTGTGCTTCGTTAAGCTTTCTGCTGGCGACGGCACTACGATTCAGGCCATGGTTTCCAAGAAGGAAATTGGCGAAGAATCCATTAAAAGCTTCAAGCAGATGGTTGATTTGGGAGACCATTTGTACGTGCGTGGTCGCGTGATTTCTTCCAAGACCGGTGAGCTTTCCGTTTTTGCAACCGAGTGGGCGATTGCAGCTAAGGCTTTGCAGCCGCTTCCAGCTTTGCACAAGGAATTAAGCGACGATACTCGTACGCGCAAGCCTTATATTGGCATGATTGCGGACGAGAAGATTCGCGATATGGTTCGCAGGCGTTCTCGCGCTGTGGCTTCTCTTCGTCGCACTTTCGACAGTCACGACTTCTTGGAAGTTGAAACCCCAATGTTGCAAACGGTTCACGGCGGTGCTGCTGCTCGTCCGTTCACAACTCACATGAACGCTTTTGACATTGATCTTTATTTGCGCATCGCTCCGGAGCTTTTCTTGAAGCGCTGCTTGGTTGGTGGCATTGACCGCGTTTTTGAAATCAACCGTGACTTTAGAAACGAAGGCGTGGACGCAACTCACGCTCCAGAGTTTACAATGCTCGAGGCTTACCAAGCTTACGGCACTTACGATACGATTGGCGCTCTTACTAAGGAACTGATTCAGAAGGCTGCTATCGACGCTTTCGGCTCTACCAAGGTGACTTTGCTTAATGGCGAAGAGTACGATTTTGGCGGCGAGTGGAAGCAGATTACAATGTACGGCTCGCTTAGCGAGGCTTTGGGTGAGGAGATTACGCCGGAAACTTCCGTTGAGCATTTGGGTGCGATTGCAGACAAGCTTGGCGTTGAGCGCGACGACGTGGAGAATCACGGCAAGTTGGTTGAGCACTTGTGGGAGCACTTCTACGAGGATAAGCTTTACGAGCCAACGTTTGTGCGCGACTTCCCAGTGGAGACCAGCCCGCTTGTTAAGGGTCACCGCACGAAGCCTGGAATGGTTGAGAAGTGGGATTTGTACGTGCGCGGCTTTGAGCTTGCAACCGGCTATTCCGAGCTTAACGATCCAGTTGTGCAGCGCGAGCGCTTTGTGGCTCAGGCTAAGGATGCTTTGGCTGGCGATGTTGAGGCAATGGATATTGACGAGGACTTCATTGAGGCTCTCGGCGTTGGCATGCCTCCTGCCGGCGGTATGGGCATGGGTATTGATCGCTTACTGATTGCTCTTACGGGCGCAACTATTCGCGAGACGATTACGTTCCCACTCGTAAAGCCTCTTCGCTAGTTGATAATTTTTATTAGATAAAGCCGTTGAATGCTATTTAGTGTTCAGCGGCTTTTTGTATGCGATGAGTTTGTTGCGCAGCACTCCAAACGTGAGAGCATTGTCTCGCTTTTGGAGGGTTTGGTGTGGTTATTTGCTCCAAACGTGCGCAACTTATCTCGTGTTTGGAGCGCTGTGTGACTGTCGTCGTAAGGCGTGAATAAACTAGGCAATTATGACATACAAATTAGTATTGCTCCGACATGGTCAGAGCGCATGGAATAAGACCAATCAGTTCACTGGTTGGGTTGATGTACCGCTGACTGAGCAGGGTGTTGAGGAAGCTAAGCATGGTGGCGAGCTTCTTAAGGAGAAGAACGTTCTTCCAGACATCGTGTTCACTTCTTTGCTTCGTCGTGCTATCAACACCGCGAATTACGCGCTTGATGCAGCCGACCGCTTGTGGATTCCAGTTCGTCGCAGCTGGCGTTTGAACGAGCGTCACTATGGCGCTTTGCAAGGTAAGAACAAGTCTGAGATTCGTCAGGAATATGGCGATGAGAAGTTCATGATTTGGCGTCGTTCTTACGCAACTCCACCTCCTGAGATTGATCCAAACGATGAGTATTCTCAGACTAACGATCCTCGTTACGCAGGCGATCCAGTTCCAGAAACTGAAGCTTTGGCAAATGTTGTGACTCGCGTAACTCCTTACTGGGAGTCCGATATTATTCCAGAGCTTAAGTCTGGCAAGACCGTGATGATTGCAGCTCATGGCAACAGCTTGCGCGCAATCGTAAAGATGCTTGACGGTTTGAGCGAGGAAGAGATTTCCAAGGTGAATATTCCTACCGCTATTCCGCTGCTTTACGAATTGGATGAGAACTTCAAGCCAATCAAGCCTCGCGGTGAGTATTTGGATCCAGAAGCTGCTGCTGCCGGCGCTGCCGCTGTGGCTGCTCAGGGTCAGAAGTGAGCTTAAGTCGAGCTTAAGTCGAGCTTAAGAAGGCTTAAGAAGGCTTAGCTAATACTTAGCGAAAAATTAAAAAGAAAATTTAAGAAAATATTATAAAAGTACTTGCGTAATATTAACTAGCATCGTATACTTATAAATATCTTCTTTCTAATTTCTCTATCGGGTGAATTTGTTGCGTATTGCAAATTCACCCGTTTCTTTTTATTTGCGATTGAACGCATCTGCGATATTTCAAGAATTCTTATACCCCCCCCCTAATGAGTATTGAATGAATAATAATTTAGTTTTTAGATGTGGGGGATTGGGTGCACTACTAAATATAGTGGTATAGCATTGTATAAATATTAATCTTGCATAACAAATATGCACTGTTTATGTGTTGCTTATACGCTGCTTATACGCTGCTTAATATATGTCACTCAGCGCTCTAAAATATCAGCGTTACGCAATCACAAGGGCTACGCAATCACAGCGTTACGCAATCACAGTGTCTTTATCTGGCTCAGGCTTCTTTGTTGGATCAAATCCCGAAACAATAAACACAATCTGCCTTGCAACAGCAACGCTGTGGTCGCCAATGCGCTCAATAAAGCGGCTCAACAGCACAATGTCAATCAGCTGCCTGCGCGTTCCGTGCCAATTTTCACCTTCAACAAGCGCAAAAATCTCCTCATGCAGCTTATCTAGCGCGTCATCTCCAGCAATAATGGTTTCTGCTATTTTTACGTCGCGATTAGCAACCATGGTAGTTAATCGTCCTGAAAGCTCGTGCAGGAAGTCAATCATCGCAACAATTGTTTCGCGCGCTTCTTGCACAATAGCGGACTCTGGCCAAGTTCGCCTAGTTATTTGCGCAATATGACTAGTTAAATCGCCCATACGTTCGAAAGTTGCCGCCAAACGCATAGTGGCAACAACTTCGCGCAAGTCCGTTGCAACCGGGTTTTGGCGCGCGAGAAGAGTTAAGCACTGATCAATAGTGCTGGCTTCCAAAGCATCCAAATCTGCGTCTTTGTCAATAACAGTTTGCGCAGATTCCAAATCCGCGTCCACAAGTGCGTTTCCCGCGTCGTTCATAGCTTTCGACACAAGTTCCGCCATGCGATCGAGGTTTGCAGATACGGCCTTCATTTCTTCGTTGAAAATCACTCGCATGGTGCATCCTTTCATTGTTGCAATAAGCTTTATGTGCGCATCCTTTCTAATTATAGACGACGCTAGTAACGAAGCGACCGAAACTGCTCAGTTGTGTGTAGTTTATGTCGCTTTTTATTTGCAGAGTTACCAAAGTGAGCAAAATATGAGATTATAATAGTATGCCTGATTCTTCAGCCGTAGTATTTATTGCGTTTGGCGTGCTCTCGCTTTGCGTTGTGCTTGCGTTATGCGTTTTTGCGTCGGATTGGTTTTCGCCGTTGTGGCGTTTTTTGCTGCGCGCGTTTAAAAGAGTTAATATTTCACGCGGCTTAACTTCTAATCATGCTTACGATTCTTACAATTCTTACGATTCAGATCTCAACTCAGGCCGCGAATCCGAAAATCTTTCCGATTTAGACGACCTAAGTTCGGATGCGTCTCAAGTTTTGGCAATGCTCGACATGCCGACTGTTGTAATCGACTCCGAAAATGACGTAATTCGCGCAAGCTCCGAAGCTTATTTGCTGGGCGTTGTTATTGACGATTCGCTGTGTCAGCCGCGCCTTCTTCAAGCTGTTAATTCCGTTCGCAATTCCGGGGGATTTGAGCGTCTTTCTTTGGTGACTTCAACTCCAGAGCGTTATAAAATTGCGGATGATTCCGAAGAATCGACTACGATTTCGCGCCCAAACTGGCTGAATATTACGGCAGGTAGCGTTGGTGGCGGTATGGTTGTGTTGATTATTGAGGACACGAGTGCGGCTCACCGTTTTGCGCAAACTCGAGACGACTTTATTGCAAACGTTTCTGATCAGCTAATAAATTCCACGCGAAGCTTAACTCAGCTTACTAAAGTTTTGCAGGAAGCTAACGTTTCTACGCAAAAAGTTAAGGAAATAGCGAAAATCGCAAATAAATCTTCCACAAAACTTGAGCATATGCTTGAAGATTTATTGTGGCTTGTTCGTGCGCAAAATCCTATTGACGTAAATGCGTCTAAATTGTTGTCGGTTGCAGATTTGCTTGAGTCGGTTAAAAATCAGACTGACTCTTTTGCTCAAAATTGCGGTGTTTTGCTTAAGATAAAAGCTGATTCTTCTTTGCGCGTGCGCGGTGACGGCGATCAGATTAAAGCTGCGATTCGTAAGTTGATTGAAAACGCTATTACGTATTCGCCTCAAAACGCTACTGTTTCAATATCTGCCGCGCCTTCTTCGGACGGTCGTTACGCTGTAATTCGCGTGGTTGACAGGGGTGTTGGTATTGATTTAGAAGATCAGTCGCGCATTTTTGAGCGTTTTTATCGCGCGCACAATCAGAATAATAAAAGTCAGGATGGTGTTGGCTTGGGTCTTGCAATTGCTAAGCATGTGGCACTTACGCATCATGGAAGTATTACATTGTGGAGCAGACCGGGCCAGGGGGCTACAGTTAGTTTTGCTGTGCCGATTGCGAATAATTAAGTTCCGTAAATAATTAAGTTTCGTAAATATAAGTTATTTTCCGAGCCGGCGATAATCCCAGCGGTCAAAGTGCTCCCAAATTAAAAGCAGAACGCCAATAATCATGCCGCTTGCGCAAACTAGCGCGGGAAACCAAGTAGTAATATGCAAAAACGCAATAATAACCGTAACTACTGTTGCAATAAGCCAAGCTATTGTACCTATCGAAAAAACCTTACGCAAATCTACGCGCAGTGGCTTTGGTGTAGACTTTCGTGCATCTGGATTAACTATAGGTGCTAATTTCATACTCTAACCATACAACTGAGTCGAGTCTAAAAATTACGCACGAGATTATGCAGGGCGATTACGCACGTTATTTCGCACGTTATTGCGCACTTTATTGCGCACTCTATTTCGTATGTTATTGCGCACTCTATTTCGTATGTTATTGCGC
>NZ_JBKQXU010000007.1:0-3575 GCF_048545135.1 Gardnerella bretellae | reverse complement strand
TTATTGCGCACTCTATTTCGTATGTTATTGCGCACTTTATTACGCACTTTATTACGCAGCGCGATTCCAATAAGTGTTTCCTACATCCGCGCCACGTTGTAATCTTAAATAGTTGCGTCTGTGGAAGGCGTGCGTTGGGTGTCGCTAAATCCACAATGTTCACAGCATTTACAGGCAAAGTTTACGTAAGAAAGTGATTCGTATGAAGCGTGCTGCACATGGTGCTCCGAAGGCAAAGGGGCGTAGTTATTCGCCGCTTTCGCTTTTTGTAGCACAGCATGGTGAGCATGGTGCGCACGGTTCGCACAGTGAGAGTACTTCTTCGCATAGCTCTCGCACTTCGCGCGGGGATCACGGCCTTCATGGCGCGCGTTCTTACCAAACTAATCGCAATAGTGAGCGTTTAGCTGCACTTTCAGCAAGCAATGGTGCTGTTGTTGAGGTTTCGGATGCTGTTGCCGAGCGTTTGCAAGAGATTATGCCGCAAAGCCGTCGCGAAATCAGGTTGTCTAGGCTTGCTAATGAGCGTCGTCGTCGCCTGCTTGTTTCAACTTCTATGATTGCTATGATTGGCGCTGTTGCGGCAACAATGTCGCTTACAAAAATTAATACTTTTGATTCTCGCGCAGCCGAGCTTGAGTCTGGCATAACTAGCGTGGACGATTCTTCGGCTTTGAATGTATCTCGCTCTAGCCAGCGTACTTCGCTTGATTCTCCAGATTCTATGGATGCAATCAATAACGCTGTTGACTCTATTGAAAACGCTAGTGGCTCAGACTCCGGTGATGCTTCACATGCAGCTCATGCCGCTCATGCTGCACACGCTGCACGCGCTGATTATGATGCAAATACTAATAATTCCGGTGCTTATGCTTCTTCGGGAATTTCCGGCCTTTTGGGTATTTCGACTGCAAGAAGCGCTGCAAGTTCGCGTTCTGGAACCGCTTCTGTAACGTCTTCTAAGTCTGATTCTTGGAAGCTGGGTGCAGATTCTGGCTTTAATATTGCGGAAATGTCGCGTTCTGCTGCAGATAATCCTAAAGTCGCTTTGCTTATGGATAAAGACTTTGACGTATTGCCAAAGGGCTTTAATCCAAATCATGCAACTGGTGATACCGGTAACGCGTATGAGTTCAGCCAGTGCACTTGGTGGGTGTATGTGCGTAGGTCTCAGCTTGGTTTGCCTGTTGGTTCGCATTTTGGCAACGGAAACATGTGGGCTGATTCTGCGCGCGGACTCGGATATTGGGTTGATCGCACTCCTCGTCACGTTGGAGATATTATGGTTTTCCGCGCTGGTCAGGCTGGTTCGGATCCGTTCTACGGACATGTTGCAATTGTTGAGAAGATTAATCCAGACGGTTCGATTGAAACTTCGGAATCTGGCGCTTCTTTGCGCGGAAAAACATTCTCTCGTAAGTTTGATGCAAAGCAGCTTTCCCAGTATCAATTCATTCACTACTAAAGTATTACTAAGCTGTCGCTTAGCTTATTATCTATCTTTATTACCAATTGCTTATCAAAAGCGCGAAATTGTGCGCCAAACGCGCATGTAACAGCGTAGTGTTAGACTTCTAAAAGTATGTTAAATCACAGTAAGATTTTTTCAGTTATTGCATCAGCAGTCACTGCGGCTTCAATGCTTGCTGTTATGGCTCCAATTGCCATGGCAGATTCTTCGCATGCGTCAGAGCAGGCGGCTGTTACTTCAACGCGCTCATTCCCAAAGATGTCGAGTGTGCGTCGAGATCTTTTGACTGAATCTACCTCTACTGATGTAGATTCCAACTCCCATTGGGGTGGAATTGAAAGCTTAAACGTTCCTCAAACTAAGACTCCTAGCGAACTTGCCGCTGCTGCCGCGCGAAACGCTTATGAAGCTGCAGCAAGCCGTTCTGAGTACCGTGGTGGCGCTCAGCCTGTTCAGCAGGCTAATATTGTGCCGCCAAACGGTAAGTCTGTTGAGGCTTTGCTTAATTTCGCTACGCAATTCTTAGGTAAGGTTCCGTATCGCAGTGGCGGTACAACTCCTGCTGGCTGGGATTGCTCCGGCTTCGTGCAGTACGTTTTTGCGGCTGTTGGTGTTTCTTTGCCTCGTACTTCTGGCGCGCAGGCAACTGTTGGAACTCCAATCCCAAGCCTTGATCAAGCACAGCCGGGCGATATTATTGCCAACGGTCAGCATGCTTCTATTTATGTTGGTAACGGAATGGTAATTAATTCCCAGCTTGCCGGCACTAAGTACGATCCAATCCGCTACGTTTTCCCTGGTGGATATTCTATTCGTCGAGTCTTGTAGTTATATATCGCAAAACTTGCGAGCAATCAATCTAAAATTACGCTACAATAGTAAATACGTTTGCGCACAAGTGACGCTGCTGCCACAAGTGCCCGTATGAGGAGGTTGGCGATGATTCCCGAAAAAGCTGTTTTAGTTGGAGTTGATGGCTCTCACGCGAGTTATAAGGCAGTTTGGTGGGCTGCAAATTACGCAAAACATGCAGGCTTACAGTTGCAAATTGTTTGCGCGTATTCTTTGCCGAGTTATGCGGCGGTTTCGTTTGATGCTACTTATACTGCGATTGGTGACGATAACGCGGCTCATCACGATGCGCAAGAAATTCTTTCAAAAGCTAAGGCTGTGGCGCTTGAGCAGGGCGTTGACGCAACTACTCTGATTGTTACAGGCGACCCTTCGTCGGTTTTCGTGGAGCTTTCGCGCAATTATCAGCTTATTGTGATCGGTAACCGTGGTAAAGGCGGCTTGGCGGAGCGTTTGCTTGGAACAACTAGCTCTTCGTTGCCGGCATACGCGTATTGCCCAATCGTGGTTGTGCCTTACACAGACGACGATGGTCAGCGAATACACTTAAATAACACGATTTCGCGCGTGGCTGTGGGTTCGGACGAATCTAAGTGGGGTCTTAAAGCGTTGGAAATTGCTGCTAATTTGGCAGATAGCTGGAATGCGGAGCTGGATGTTATTTCCGCAGTTCCAAGCGTGCAGGGCGCTGAGGGAGACACTGCAGTTATGGGATCTTATATGGAAGATCTTGAGGAGCGCGTGAAGCCGATTTTGCAACGTTTGCCGGATTTGAAGATTCACCGAACTGTTGTGCCTGGCTCTGCTGTTGATGCGCTGACTCAGGCTAGCTTGAATCATGATCTTGTGGTTGTTGGCTCGCGAGGCCGCGGCGGTTTTACTGGGCTTTTGCTTGGTTCGATTAGCCAGGGCTTGCTGCAGCATTCTTCGAGGCCTGTGTACGTTGTTCCAAGAAAGTATGTGGAATTTAGTGCGGCTCAGGTTGCGGCTGCTCAAAAGCAGAGCGAGAATGCGTCTATTGACGATATTTCTGGCGTGCATGAGGTTGATGTTCCAAAGGCTGGGGCAGAAGCGGCCAAGGAGATTGAGCAGACGATTGATCCTCTGCGTTAATGCAACAATCTGCTTATAGTGCGTTCGCGTTGCCGCGCGGGCGCACTTTTGTGTTTGGAGGGTTTGGTGTGGCGTATCGCTCCAAACGTGGGTAATTTATCTCGCATTTGGAGGGTTTGACGTGGTTTTGCGCTCCAAA
>NZ_JBKQXU010000006.1:0-90592 GCF_048545135.1 Gardnerella bretellae | reverse complement strand
ATTGTTCCCCGCTTTTTTTATTCCCACACTACTTTTATCTGTAATACTCGAGACGCTGGCATAAACTTACGGCAAATGTTTCCATATAACGCCAAAACAACAATAAACGCCGGAGAAAAACTAAGGAGAATGTTCCAAAATAACGTCAAAACAGACAACAGAGACACGCGCGCAGAAAACGTACTGCACCAGTGTCCGAAGAATGGCCAGCGCGCGCTAAATCGCAGCGCTTCGGCAGGTCGTCGCGCAAACTCGAGAAAATACTGCGTGCGTATTTGGTGCGATATACTAAAAGCATGACTACACAAACTTTTGAAGCACTCGCAAAGTCGCGATTTTCTGCACGTGATTTTCTAAATAAACCAGTCGATTCTAAAATTCTTGAAACTATTTTGCAAACAGCTGCACAATCTCCGAGCTGGTCTAACACTCGTGGATACATGCTAGCTATTGCTCAAGGGGAACTAAAGCAGCAGCTTATTGATGCATATACGCAAAAATGCAAAGCAATGTTTCGTACTAAAGACGCTACCCTTAGAGAAGAAGAGCGCCTTATAGCCCAGAAAATGAGCCAGCCGGATGGAGATTTTCCTGTAATGGCTCCGTATCCGCAGTCACTTAAAGAGCGCAGTGCGCGTTTAGGGTTGGCGTTGTATAAACATTTAAATATTGATCGCAAAGATTTTCCTGCTCGGAATGCTCACACTTTGCGCAACTTCCAGGCGTTCGGTGCACCAGTTATGGGATTTGTGCTTGTGCGCCGTGATTTTCTGCCGTTTTCTGCGATGGATGCTGGAATTATGCTGCAAACGTTAATGTTGGCTGCTAAAGAGCAAGGCGTAGATTCATGCCCGCTTGGCGTTCTTGCCACGTGGCGTTCACCGCTTGACGAAGTATTCGACATTCCGCCGGAGTATGCGCTGATTACTGGTTTTGCGCTGGGGTATGCGTCTGAAGCGCACGTAAATACTTTCCGCGCGGAGCATCCGCCAATCGAACTTGCGCAAGAAAAGTAGTTCCACAAAAACCAATCTATCTTGCAAAACCCAAAGTACTTTGGAAAATATCAGATAGAAGTGCGCACATTGCGGTTATAGATTTATACGATTTTTATATGCAATGCCTATTTACTTAATTGATAAATTAGATGCAAAATCGGCAGCTATAAAAACGCAGCAAGAGGCATCTATGCTTATGCGTGAAACGGTTCGCATACTAAGGAATCAGGGCTTGACGGTTCGTGATGTTGCAGAGCTTACGGGGGTTACTCCGCAGCGAATAAGTTCGATTAAAGCTTAGTGATTTAATGCAATATGCTTTAGTCTCTGAGCAAATCAGTCGCTCAGTAGTGTATAAACTTTATGCAAAACAAATCATTAACAGATAAATAATCAAAGGCCAAGTCGTAAGATGCATGTTTACAGCTTGGCCTTTGAAAATTGCGATATGTTTTAAGTTAAAATCGCAGTCTAATGCTTTTATTTATTCTTGGCAATTCCAAGAGCTTTTGAACTTTCATCCTTATCAAGGCCTATAAATAAAAGCACGATTATGCCAATAATCAGCGGAACATAACCGTATCCAGATCCGTGGATTATGCCGAATATTTCCATAAGCCCATTTGCTATTACGGCTAGTGAAGATACTATAAAATATAGTTGCGCGCACCACGGTTTTTTAATGAGAAACATGGTTGCAAGACCAAATAATCCAGCGATAATTTGAGGCACTCCCCATAGATAATCATTACGCATTACAATCAGCGCAATTCCGCTAGCAAGAAATACACCATTGGCTATTGTCCAAAATACGGATGGAATTTGTGCTTTTGTATCTTCTAAATTACTCATATTTTTCTCCTTCTAATACAAGAAAATAATTGCGTATATCAAACCTTGACAATTTATAAATTAATGGCGTGCTAAAAGGTAAACAATATCTTGTATATGAAAACCTTTACAAATAATTACTATCTAAAACTGTTTAAGATTCATTAATCTTTTAAACTGAATCAGTAAGGCATACTATCTATATAGTTATGTTTATTTTTTAAAGGTATAACTGCATTACATTCCCAATACTTACCAAAGGCTCGAAAATAGAGTGAACCGCCTAAATGCTTTATGGTATCGCGATGAAGCAGAAGTCCTTTTTGAGATACTGAACGAATTGCATCTTTACTTTTCCTGTCCAAAAATCGAACATTGAACTGTTTTATAACAATTTGTTTTTTACGTATCGAAATTCTGATGTAATAAACTAAAGAAGCATATTTTCGCATGTTCAAATATAGTTCTTCGATTAATTCAATAACTTCACAGATGATTTCATCGTTAATATTTTCAGGAATATCGTTACTAGATATATTGCATATGGATCTTCCTTTTAATCCACAAGATGTATTGATTGAGTCATTCATTTGTAGTGTATCTTCAATGTGCTGAATGAACTCGCTTCGAGCATCTTGCTTAGCAGTATTTCCACGTAGAATGTCGATAATATTATGACCTTCTTCAAAAGCCTGATCTGCCAAATCATTTATTGCCTCAATAGCACTTCGCTGTTTTTTAGAAATAGACTTGTCAAGTAATGCTATTTTACTTTGTAGTGCAATATCTGCAATCTTATTAGTTAATCTATCGTGCATTCGCACAGCCAGATGAAGATTATTAATTGTTTGCTTATCTTTTTCATAAAGAACCATTTTTTGGTGAGAAATGCGCAAAATAATACCAGTGCAAACGCAAAATATATTTATTAAAAGGTAAGCAATAAGATACTTGAAAGACAAAGTTGATAAGTATCGGTATGCAACGTAGTGTAATACATCTATTACTAAGAATAAAGGTAGTGTAAATTGAATCGGATATAAATACGAAATAAAAACAAATGATATGATGAGCCCGAAAGTTACTGGTGGAAGATTCAGACTAGGAATAACAAGAATGCTGAGGTGTACAAAAATATAGCACATGCTCATAAAATGCGGGAGCAAGCAAAGAAACAAATTTATAGCAGCAAGAATCATGTAAACTATGACAAGTTGTATTGTGCTATTGTCGCTATTTGAGTAAATATATGCATCCATTGCGCTCGACAAACATCCCAATAGTAAAAATGTTTTATTGTCAATAATCTTTTCTCGCAAACGACGCATTAAGAAAATAATCATTGTGTATCATTTCCTAAATATTCATCATGCAGCCATGTGGTAATAAGTTGTGAACGATTTGTCACATTCAATTTTTTGAACACGCGACGAAGGATAGTTTCCACAGTACAAGTTTCAACAAATAAACGTTTAGCGATTTGCGCATTAGTCATTCCTTTACTGCACAACTTTACAATTTCAGTCTCATGATCCGTTAAAGCAAGGCGTCCATTTTTTGGCTTATTTTGCAAACGTTGAAATGCTGTCGTCGTGTCGTCAAAATGAAAATCGCCTATTATTTGTGGCTTGAACGTGCCATGAGCAATACTGCTAAGCATGGCGCAAATAGTTTCTGGGTGGTTCTTTCCAACAATGCCTTGCGCGCCTGCTGTTGATGCTTTTAAAGCATAATCGTTGATAGGGAATGAAGTTATAGCAATTATTATTGGGAGTGAGTATCTTCTTCGCAATTCGTATAATATTTTAATTCCCGAAACCCCAGACATATACATGTCAATTAGCAGCACGTCTGGGCATTGATTTTGACAAAACTGAATTGCTTGATCGGCGTGCGCGGATAACCAGCAAATATTGCAGGACGGAACAACCTGTTCAATATATGTTTTTAGGCCGTGTAGACAAAAACAATCATCATCAACAATGCCAACAGTAATACGCTTTGCTATCATACTGCTCCTTTAGAAAAGCATTATTTAAGTAATAATAATACTTGAATTTGTATGATGAATATCTTGTCTAGGAAAACCTTTACAAAGCAGATTGTATAAAGGTAGTTGCTTGGAGCTTACGGGGGTTACTCCGCAGTGAATAAGTTCGCTTAAAGCTTAGTGATTTAATCACAATGTGGTTGAGGCTATGCGCAAGTAAGTCGCTCGGTAGTGTATAAACTCTATGCAAAATAAATCATTCTCTGGTATTATGCAAGCTCCAAAAATCATAAATAAAATCATCATTTAGTGTGATGCAAACTCTTTACGGCGATTATAAGCTATTAACCAAAAGCTGAAATTCTAAATGAAGTGGTAATCATAAAAGCGTTAATTGCAGCATTACCGAGCCCTTTATTTATTTTGGATCAGTTTGAGAGGCTTGTTTCGACGCATACTATGCGTTTACGAGTTTGGAGAGTAAGGAGCTTTGTGTTATGCGTAAGTTTACGAAGGTATTCTTGTTAGCTGCTCTGCCAGTGTGTTTGCTTACTGCATGCTCTGGTAGAGCAGTTGATAATAGTCAGCAGCAGGCATCACGTGATTCAGTTCCACTTGTTTCAGTCAAAAAACAGCCTTTAATACAAGTTGTGTCGGGTAAAGCAGCAATAGAACAATCGTCTACCTTTGTTATCACTGCTGTAAGTAGAGGGAATTTTTCTCCATCGGTAAAAGCAGGAAGTGTTGTAAAAGCTGGAAGTGTTCTAGGCTACAATGCTGGTAGCAAAATTATTGCTCCCGTAGACGCTAAAGTTGTGTCAGTAGCTGAATCATCTGCGGACGTGCCTAAATCTTTCACGCTATTCACTCTTAAATATGAAGGTTTTTCAATAAGCCTTAACGCAAAAGCTTTACTTCGTTCTGCGGATATTACAGATGTTAAAGGTCGCTTCCAAGTTGAAGACGGTGTTGGACCAACCAATTGTTTGCAAATAGTACAAAGCGGTGGAACTTCTACCGATGTTGCAGCCTCGGGTAGTAGCAAGAATGATAGTGCTGATTCGACTCAAACAGATGAGTCGAGCGCGCAAAGTGCACCTAGTGTATCTTCAAAAGTTTTAACGTGTTTAATAGATAAAAGCGCAGAAGTAGAATCAGGTCAAAATGCGACGCTTGTTTTTAATGGCAAGCATAAACAATCGGTTCTAACACTGCCCGTTAGTGCGGTTGCTGGAAGAGTTCAAAAAGGCTTAGTCTCATACAAAAAAGGCGATAATTGGGAGCATAAAGAAGTTGGTCTTGGAATCAGTGACGGCGCTAATATTGAAATTACGTCTGGCTTGCATGAGGGTGATGTTGTAGCAGGTGTTTCTCCTGATCTCATTCCAGGAGTGCAATGATTATGGAGAACAATCCTGTTCCACTGGTTGAAATACAAGACGTGTCAGCGCGTGTAAAACTAGGCAATGGCGAATGGCTTACCACTGTTAACTCTGCCTCTATGTTACTTAATCAAGGTGAAACATACGCGGTAGTTGGCAGGTCTGGTTCCGGCAAAACAAGTCTTATTTCTATTATTGGATTTTTGAATAAAAATTTTACTGGAAAATACTATTATTCTGGCAAGTCAATCCAAAAGTGTAGTGATAATACAGTATCGCATATGCGCGCTCGAAATATTGGTTTTGTTTTCCAAAACTATTCTCTCATTAAGCATTTAAGTATTAGAGAAAATGTTGAGTTGCCGCTTTTATACGCAGGACTACAACAAAGCAAGCAGACAAGAAGAAAAACGATAGAAGAAGCATTATGTGCTGTTGGATTGCAAGATAAACTAAACGAATACCCTGGAAGTCTATCAGGCGGTGAACAGCAGAGAGTCGCGATAGCGCGTGCTCTCGTTACTAATCCCGAATTACTTATTTGCGATGAGCCAACTGGTGCGCTCGATAGTAGTACGGGAGAAAAAGTGCTTCAAGTGTTGCATGATCGTGTTCAAGAATCTGGAACAACATTACTATTAGTCACTCATGATATGAAAGTAGCTCGTTCTTGCTCTCACATTTTTACTATGGAAGGCGGTGTTCTTTATGATCATGCTGCTTAAAGATTTGCGCCTGTCTCCTATGAGATCCTTCCTCACAGGTTTTTCAATGTTTATAGGCATCATTGCTGTTATTGCGTCAGTGCTTATTGGCACGGTTGGTAAGGACTATCTTATTGCAACTAACGAACAGCTAAACGGTCGTAGACCAACATACGAGATTACTTTTTCAGCACAAAATTTTAACGAATATTCAGTATTTGACAAATTCTTAAATCGCATTGAATCCGCAAACCGTAACGCTAACGTTATGCTACAACCAAACACTGGACTACTGTTTAGTGCTTCTATGCCAGCCTCGAAGAGTGTAAAAATAAGCAAAGAATATAAAACCAGCAATCTTCAATATGTTGATGCTGTTTACACTACGGCAGGATACAACAGAGTTTATAACTTACCTATTGTAAGTGGAAGATGGTTTAGTAATAGCGCTAAAAGCAACGCATTAGAAATGGTAGTAAACCAATCTGCTAGCAAAAGATACAAGATTGGTGAAGTAGCATTTATTACTTCTCGCAAAACAACACAAATGAGTCCTATAAGGATTGTTGGAGTTGTGAGCGATGGCGTAGACTCAGCAAAAGTATACGTGAATATTCTAGGATTATTACGTTACGCTCCAACTCTTTGGGAATATTCTGGAAAAGAAGCTCAAGGCTCAATCTACTGGTTGAATAAAGAAAATCGTCCTCAAAAATCAATTAAATCTTATGTTTCAGATGCTCTTTACGACTGTTGTGGTGGACAAGTAAACGAAATTAGAAGACATGATAATAGTGATGATTACGAGAATGTGATAATAGTATTGCAATTAAGTTTTGCTATCGTAGCAGCATTATTGCTTTTTGTTTCCGCGCTAGGTTTAATCAATATTGGTTTAGCATCGTTGGAGCAGCGCACGCATGAACTGCTTATACGCAGAGCTTTGGGTGCTACTAAATGGTCGATTGCTTCACTCGTGTTAGGCAGTGCGATTATTTTAGCACTAATAGTTTCGATTGCTGCTGTTGCTGTTTCTTTTGGTCTTGTGTCTATAGCATCAAGTTTTTGGGATGCAGCAAGCCCAGTTAGTCCGCCAGTTTACCCATATGAAGCTGCTATTGGAGCTGTTATTGCGGCTTTTATTACAGCGCTTGCTGGAAGTGTGGTGCCGGCAATAAAAGCATCGCGTTTACAGCCAGCATTAGCATTGCGTTAATTTTCAAAAAATAAGAAAGAAGGAATAATGAATAATCATACTATTGGTAAAGCAACTCTTATTGTTGGTGTGCTTAGTGCGCTTCTTATGCTTAATGCGTGTGGAGGAATAGGCAACAATAATGTGAGTGGTGTGGATGGTGCGCGATCGCAAAATAGTTCGTCTATAGAGACTGTTGATTTTGCTCATATAGAGAAGGAGTATCAGGAATCTGTGGCAAAGCTTAGTTGGCCTGAAAAATATAAAGCTCCTGCAAACTTGGTTGGAGAAGAAAAAGACAGCCAGTTCCAGAGTGGATATGGTGATACGCAAGCATCTAATTATTATCAGTGTGCTTGGGAACGGCAATGGTTAGACACGTATGCTAGTGATGAGCAAGCGGCAAGTAAAGCTTTGCATGAGCTCGAAAAAGTGCCTAGCATGCCGTTTATGGGTCCAGACCGTTGTGATGATGCAACGCGAAACTTTTTCAAAGAGCATATGCGTAAAGCAAAACTAGGAGATCCGTCAGGATTCCAACAGGATGTGCAAACTAATTGTCCTGTGATGTAATTGCATTTGCATAGCTTTATTGTGCTTTCGCACTAAATAGCTTGTTATATGCTTCTTTTTACCCATGCTGATGGTGTCCAATAATCTTTGGTAAGCATTGATGGGTATGTTTGTTTACGAGCTTGAATAATCCATAAGGCTATACCTGTTGAAACAAGTATTACGCCAGAAGCAATCATTATGAATAATGATGAATTTAGATTTCCCCATGCTAGTACGCTTGCATACCCTACGATAATGCCGCATTGCTCCATAATAGAAGTAAAAGTAGTAGTTGCGCCGAGAATGTGTGTTGGTATGCCATCGAGAAGAGCTGTTTGCCCATAGACAATAGTGGCGTCAAAAATAATACCTGCAATGAAAGCAGAGCAAAGAAAAAGAGCAATCCAATTATTAAGTGCGAAAATAAGTAAAGGAATAGAAAGGAACCCAGGTAATAAAATAGAGTATAAAATCTCATAATGTAGCACAATATATTTGCATAATAGCGAACCTACAATCATGCCAATGTTAAATATGCTGACTATTGACCCCCACGTGGATGCCGAATGAAAAAGTGTGAGACAATGGTGTGCTCCCATTAGTCTGAATGCAGCAAGCCATGATCCAGATTGTAATGCTGATACTACTCCTAAGACTATTAACCATGGTGTAGATTTCATATAGTGTAGAGAAGCTGCAAAACCAGCAGTTTTATTGCTTCCTGTCTTCGTATTGTTTGAGCTATTTTGTGCTTGCTGGTTTAGATTAACTAACAGTAGAGGTAGCGCCGCTAGTATCATCACAATAGCAATGCTCGTAAAGAAAATGAGCGGATTACATATATCAACAAATATGCCAGTAATCGCAGGTGCAGCAAGCCTGCTGAGATTAATCCACATACGCATGCTTGCCAAAAACTTGGTTTTTTCGCCAGTTGGTGCGCTATATGCCATCAATACTTTTTGATTAGGCGAAGAAAATGCGGTAAAGAACCCGAATATTATGCCGAGTAGTGTAACCGTAATAGCAATAAGATTATGCTGTGCTACTAAAGCGAAACCGTATCCAGTACACAACAAGGCAAAACAAAACGTTAGTGCTATAAACAATCTAGTTGGTGGATATTTATCTGCAATAATTCCGCCAAGCGGTGCTGCTACGCAGGTCATAAGTGCTACGGAAACCGCGTTAAGCGCTGCGTGAGATAAGTCGACATGTATTAAAAGATATAGACTTACGCCAAATCTACAGCTCGTTAAAAGAAAAGCATTAAGCGATAAAACGGATATAATCAAACCCGATCGTACTCGTGCTACAGCGCTCATTGCTTACTCTTCTTACTTTTCTTTCTTTCATATTAAGAATGATATGTGTCTTTTGATATGTACACCTTTATTTACACCTTTTTCTGGACTGTGAGCGAAATGAGTGTTTTGTTGCAGTTTATAGGTGGGGGTTGCGGCTACTGGCGATAGTAGGAGAGGAAGCTGGAGAGTTTGCTCATTGCGTCGCGAAGCGTTTGCAAGCGCGGCAAGTAGACTACGCGGAAGTAGCCTGGAGTTTGCCAATTAAAGCCTTTTCCGTGCACAATCAGCAACTTTTGATCGCGTAGCAAATCAAGCGCAAACTGTTCATCGTCGTGAATGTTGTAGCGAGCAGGATCAAGTTTTACAAACATGTAGAAAGCAGCATCCGGTCGCTCAACGTTTACGCCATCCATCTCCTGAAGTGCGTTATAGCAGTACTCGCGCTGCTCGTACACGCGCCCACCCGGCTCCAAATACTTTTCAACGCTCTGGTATCCGCCCAAAGCAGTCTGAATAATCGACTGTGCAGGAACGTTCGAGCACAAACGCATATTAGACAGCATGTTAAGTCCCATAATGTAGTCGCGAGCTTTGGATTTATCTCCCGAAAGGCTCATCCAACCAATGCGGAAGCCAGCAATCATATGCGACTTAGAAAGTCCGCTAAAAGTTACGCAGAACACGTCTGGAGCAAGAGAAGCAATCGAAATATGCTTCTTGCCGTCCATAACAAGACGGTCGTAAATCTCGTCCGCAAAAATAATCAGATTAAACTCGCGCGCAATCTTAACAATCTCTTCCAAAACTTCGCGACTATACAGCACGCCCGTAGGATTATTCGGGTTAATAATCACGATTGCTTTAGTGCGAGGCGTGATTTTAGAGCGAATATCGGCAATATCTGGATACCAATGCGACTTTTCGTCACACATGTAGTGCACAGGAGTGCCGCCAGCCAAGCTCGCGCACGCAGTCCACAACGGATAATCTGGGCTTGGTATAAGAATCTCGTCGCCGCAATCAAGCAGCGCTTGCATAGAAAGGTTAATCAGCTCGGAAACGCCGTTTCCAGTGTAAATATCTTCCATTTGCACGCCTGGAATGCCCTTGAGCTGGTCGTATTGCATAATTGCTTTGCGCGCAGAGAAAAGTCCGCGACTATCCGAGTAGCCTTCGCAGTCAATAAGCTGCTGCTGCATGTCGTAAATTACTTCGTCTGGAGCGCGGAAGCCAAAAGGCGCAGGATTCCCAATGTTGAGCTTTAAAATATGCGTTCCATTTGCTTCCATACGGTTTGCTTCTTCAACAACAGGACCGCGAACGTCGTAAAGCACGTGTTCGAGTTTTGTGGATTTGTTGAAGTTTCTATGTTTGAGTGTTTGTGAAAGTTCAGCTTCTGTAAGCTGTGGCTGATTTAATTGTGATTCTTCTGCAGACTGGCAGTTTTGCTCGATTTTTGCACAAGAATGACCGCCTTTGATTCCGTCGCCGCTGATTCCAAGAATTTCAGCAAGCATGTTACGCACGTCTTTGCGAGGCTCAGTTTTGCCGCTTAAATACTGGCTTAACTGGCTTTTGCCAAGTTTATGGCCGTTTTTTGATGCAAGCTCGATTACGTCAATCTGCTTGTATCCCTTGCGTTTCATAGCTTTCTTAAGCTCGTCAGCAAAATTCTGTGCCATAATCTGTCTTCCTCGTAAAACCAGCATTTATAAATTGAACAAGTTCACAATAAAGTTCAAAATATAAGTATTAAATTGAATTATTTGCCCAATAATAGTCGCTGAAATTGTTTTTGTATAGTAATTTTTCAAAAATGACGAAAAATAGTAGAAAAATTGAACTAAAGTATAAGAAATTGAATTTATTTTGAACTTTCGTGAATGTGTTTTGTGGCTTAAGTTTAGGAATAATGCGTGATTTACGCTATTGCGTACGTCTTGTATAAGCTCTGTTAAGCGGTTTGATACCATAAAGGCTATGTATTTCTTTACTCCGAGGCGCTGCGAATCTACCCAAAAAATCATGTATAAGAATAAAGGGCAGGCTCTTATGGCAGCGGAGCAAAGTTTACGAGAGCGCGGAACACAGTTATGGGTTTATGCTTGCGAATATTGCGGATGCTGGCATTTGACGCATAAGAATCCGGTAGATCGCATGTATTCCGATATGCGCTCGCCGTCTGCAAGCGCGAAGCCGAAATCTAGAAAACGCGGATACAAGCCAAGACGGCGCTAAGTTAAAGTTGTGCTAAGTTAAGGCGGAGCTAATTATGCAACGTTAAAACCTTGCCTTGCAACTTGCTCAACATCCTCTGCCTCATGCTTTTTCGCACTATTATCAGTTGCTAATGCAACAATTTGCGCGCTAAAAGCATCAACTGGTCGGCTAGCGTTTCGCAAATCGTAATATTGATGCACGCGATTGTCGAAATCAGCAAGATTTTCTAATAATTCAGCGTCGTCAGCAGGGTAAGTGTTTTCAAAAATCTGCATGTTAGCGCTCATTCGTGGCTTTAATTCCGGATTTTGCGCAGGCTTACCAATTGCCAAGCCGAGCGCAGGGTACGTGTATTCAGGCAAATTCAAAATATCAATAAGCTGAGTTCTACTGTTCAAAATTGAACCAAGGATTACGCAACCAAGTCCCAAAGATTCCGCGGCAGTTTCCATGGCATGAAGGGCTAAAATAACGTCATTTTGTGCTTGAGTAAAGCGGTAACGAGTTTTAAGCATGAACTCGTCGCTGCTGGCGTCGATGCCATTTTTTTGCGCGATTGCAGCGTTTCTGTGTTGGTCAATAATAAAAACGTACAACAGCGGAGCAGTGGCAATATATGTTTGATTGCCGATTTCGGAAAGCTTCTGCTTAATTGAGTTATCCGTAATTTTAATCGCTGACCAGTCGTTCAAAAACTGGCTGCAGGCGGCTCGCTGAGCTACGGTTTCAAGAGTTGCGACTGTATCTTCGTCAATTGCTTCGTTGCTAAAAGCGCGAATTGAGCGGCGGTTCAGTAAAGTATCAATAGTTTCGTTATGGCGTAAGTTTTGCACGTTTCTTTTGTCCCTTATCTTATTTTTCTTTTTCTTATTTCTGCATTCTCAGTTCATTTGTTCAAAATCAGAATTTATTTTTTCTAAATTGACGCTTTCTTTGCCTTCGCGCAATATAAGATAAGGTTCCGCTGCTTACTAAGCGACCAACAATCGTAGTAAGAATCGCAGAAAATACTGCAAAACCAATAGACATTAGCAACGGCTCTTCTTGCTTAACACGTTGCTTTTGCTCAATTTTTTCTTTAGAAAGATTGTTAGGATGATTGTTAGAGTCTAAATTGATTTTTCGAGTATCAACATGTTTTTTCCATATTACGTGCGCAATCTGCCCGGCAATAAACGTTGCGAAAGAAGGCAGCGCGGCTTTAATCAACGAATCTCCTAAAGTATTTGGGTTTTTTAATCGGCGCTCGCGAAGCGCATCAATCTTATGATTCGCTGCATTAAGTCGTTGCACGGTAATTTGAGCTGCGCGATGATTGCGAGCGAATTTATTATTTGCCGATGATAATTGCGTCATATTTTCTATGTTAGTGGTAACGAAATACCAATTTTGGCGGTAACATAGAACAGTAATCTTGATTTGCAGCAGTGTGGATGCATTTTGAGAATTGTTTACGTAAAAATCAGTCGTGCTGTGCGGCGCCCGGCGCGATAGAAGGGTACTTGGCGCGCTAAAGGAATGTGAAGCTATGCAAACTAATGGCACTCAAGAATCGAATGATGAAAAGTGTGAAGAACTTGGACGTTTAGTGCTGCTTCGTCACGGCCAAACAGCTTGGAGTGTGTCCGGTCAACACACTGGGCGCACAGATTTGCCGCTTACTGAAGTTGGTGTTGAACAAGCAAAAGAAGCTGGGGAGCGTTTGCGTAAGGAATTTCCGCAAGGTTTTAATCCAGATTGTGTGCTTGTTAGCCCGCTTCGTCGTGCGCAGCAAACAGCTCAGGGCGCTGGATATTCTCCATATACTTTGTGTGAAGGGGTTGTTGAGTGGGATTATGGGGCAGCAGAAGGTCGCACGCGCGCTGATATTGCTGAATTAAGTGGAGTTGAGGCTTGGGATGTGTGGAAGCATGGGCCTAAAGCACTTCCTGCGCATATGATTACTGATGCTAAAGAAACTTTGCCAAATGGCGAAAATGTTTCAGTGCACCGTACGTCTGGTGAAACTTTGCAAGAAGTTGCAGATCGCACGCAAAGCGTTATTGATGCTGCAATGCCTAAACTTAAGCAGGGTAAAAATGTGCTTGTGGTTGCGCATGCTCATGTTTTGCGCATACTAACTACTCGCTGGCTGGGAGTAAATCCTGAATTTGCGCGACTTCTTCGTATGGATACTGCGCATTATTCTGTGTTGGGCGAGTACAAAGGAGACAATGTAATTGTGCATTGGAATTGCTGAAATACAGTTTAGAATTTCAGATATTTTCAGATATTTTATTGCGATTTGCGCAAATTTTTTTGCAAAGATATTTATATATTTGAGTCTCGCGTTTGCTGTAACATTAGCTCACTATTGTGATTTATTCAGTATTCAATAGCAGTAATTAGTTAGTTCGTAAGAGATTAGCAGTGTGTGGAAAGGTTCGATGATGAGTCGTTCAGTTAAGTCGATTATTGCGCTAGTGGTTTGCGCTGTTTTGGCGGCTTGCGCGTTTACTGCTTTTGGTTTTTCTAAGTCTTTTGGCGCAAATACCGATAGGTCTGCTAATGGGAAGGTTATTTTCTTCAATTTGAAGCCTGAAGCTACTGCTGCATGGGAAGAAGTTGCTAGAAAGTACAAGGATGAAACTGGTGTTACAGTAAGCATAGTTACACCAACTGGTGGTCAGTATGAAAAGAGACTTAAAACTGAAGTAGAGAAAAATGCAAATAAGCCAGATGACATGCCTACGTTATTCCAGATTAACGGTCCTGTTGGCTACGCTAACTGGAAGGATTACACTGCTGATTTAACTAATTCTCCTCTTTATACGCAACTTAGCAATAAAAATCTTGCTTTTATGGATAACGGTAAGCCGGTTGCTGTGCCATATGTTACTGAAAATTACGGCTTGATTTACAACAAGGCTTTGCTTGCTAGGTATGCGGATCTTAAAGATGCAAAGTTGAAGCCGGAAGAAGACGGAAAATCTTTTGAAGATCAAATAACTTCTTTCGGTAAGTTGAAGGCTGTTGCAGACGATTTGCAAAAGCGCAAGGATGAGCTTGGGATTGACGGTGCTTTTGCGTCTGCAGGTTTTGATTTGAGCTCAGACTGGCGTTTTAAGACGCATCTTGCAAATATGCCTTTGTATTATCAATTCGTTAAGAATAACGTTAATGGTCAGCCTCAGTCAATTAATTACGACTATGTTGATAATTTCAGGAAGATTTTTGACCTTTATATTTCTGATTCCACAACTCCTGTAAGTCAGTTAAGCACTAAAACTGGTGAGGATGCTGTTTATGAGTTTGCTCTTGGTAAAGCTGTGTTCTACCAGAATGGTACTTGGGCTTGGGGTGACCTCTCCAAGGCTGGTATGAAGGCTGAAGATCTTGGCATGCTCCCAATTTACATTGGTGCTAAGGGCGAAGAGAAGCAAGGCATGGCTACCGGTTCTGAAAACTATTGGTGCATTAATAAAAAGGCTTCAAAAAAGAATCAGCAGGCTACTAATGCCTTCCTTAGTTGGTTACTTACTTCAAATTATGGTAAGGATGCTTTAGCTAATAAGATGGGTTTTGCTACTCCTTTCATAGGTTTCCCTAAAGCAGAAAATCCTCTTGTTCAGGCCGCTGTTGAGTACACTGCTAAGCCAGGCAAAGTGCCTGTTAAGTGGGTGTTTCTTACTATGCCATCTAACGGTTGGAAAGACGATGTTGGCTCTGATCTGCTTACATACGCTCAAGCGACAAAAGACGGTATGACTTCTATTGGCGCTGAAAAGGCGTGGGATACTCTTAAATCCGCGTTTGTTAACGGCTGGGCTAAGGAATATAAGATTGCTCATGGGCGTAGTTAGCTTAATTAAATAATTTGTTTTGAACTATAATCCTCAAGGGGTTGCGCAATCGTTTGCTAAATTGTTGCGTAATCCCTTTAATTATTTTCAAAAATACCTTCCAATTTCATTAAAGATATTATTATGTGCAGTTTTTATGGCGACACGCGTTAATTTAGGTTATGCCATCGTTTGCAATATTCAAATATTTGAGGCATAATAAGTATTGTCGATAAGGACACCTAGTGGTGTGGCAGTCCAATGAAGGGATTGTCGGCATACGAGAAAGGTTCGATGATGAATCGTACGATTAAGTCAACAATTGCACTGGTAGCTTGCTCAGCGATGGCTTTTGGCGCTCTCGCAGCTTGCGGTTCTTCTTCCAGCGAAAAAGCCGCTGAGAAGGGTAAGGTTTACTTCTTGAACTTCAAGCCAGAAGCTGCAAACCAGTGGAAGGAAGTTGCTAAGGAATATACCAAGAAGACTGGCGTTCAGGTAAAGGTTCAGACCGCTGCTTCTGGTACATACGAGCAGTCTTTGAAGAGCGAAATCAGCAAGGGCGACGAAGCTCCTACACTCTTCCAGATTAACGGTCCAGTCGGTTACGCAAGCTGGAAAGATTACACTGCTGATTTGAAGGATACCGAGCTTTACAACCAGCTTCAGAACAAGGATATTGCTCTTAAGGATGGAGATAAGGTTGTTGGTGTTCCATACGCAATGGAAACCTACGGCTTGATTTACAACAAGGCTTTGCTCAAGAAGTACACCGAGCTTAAGGATGCTAAGGTTAAGTCTGCTGAAGAAATCAACTCCTTCGACAAGTTGAAGGCTGTTGCTGACGACATTCAGAAGCATAAGGCAGATCTCGGTGTTGATGGTGCATTTACTTCTGCAGGTTTCGATTCCAGCTCTGACTGGCGCTTCAAGACCCACCTTGCAAATCTTCCTCTGTACTACGAGTTCAAGGAAGATCACGTTACCAAGCAGCCTGCAAAGGTTAAGGGTACGTTCCTTGATGGTTACAAGAAGATCTTCGATCTTTACATCAATGATTCCACCACTCCTGCAACTCAGCTCAGCTCCAAGACTGGTGAAGATGCAAACGCTGAATTCTCCCAGAACAAGGCTGTGTTCTATCAGAATGGTACTTGGGCTTGGGGTGACCTCTCCAAGGCTGGTATGAAGGCTGAAGATCTTGGCATGCTCCCAATTTACATTGGTGCTAAGGGCGAAGAGAAGCAGGGCTTGGCCACCGGTTCTGAGAATTACTGGTGCATCAACGATAAGGCTTCTGATGCAAACAAGAAGGCTACTAAGGACTTCTTGAAGTGGCTGCTTACTTCCGATGCAGGTAAGGATGCTTTGTCCAAGCAGATGGGCTTCACAACTCCATTCAAGAGCTTCGCAGACATTAAGTCCGACAACCCATTGACTCAGGCAGCTGTTGAGGATGCAAAGTCCGGTAAGACCCCAGTAAGCTGGAACTTCACCGTCATGCCATCTGACAACTGGAAGAACGATCTTGGCTCCGCTTTGCTTGAGTACGCTCAGGGCACTGGCAAGTGGGATAAGGTCAAGACCGCATTCGTCGATGGCTGGGCTAAGGAATATGCTCAGGCTCACGAAGACGATGAGTGATCTAAAATAAATTAATAAACGTTACACCTCTGACGTAAGTAAGCAAAGGTGACGTAAGCGAATCCGCTAGGATACTGGCACAGTTTAGTGTTAAGTCCTAGCGGATTTTTGTTATTTAAATAGTGTGTAGGAATTATAAAAAGCTACTTGCTTAAATAAAATAAAATATTTACTCGCTTAATAAAGCCGCTGTGCTTGAGCGCACAATAAGTTGAGCTGGAACAATTCTATAAGGATTGTCAATTTTCTGACCGTTTATAAGCGAAAGTGTTATTTCAGCTGCAGTTGCCGCAATCTCAACCGGATCTTGCCTAATAGTAGTTAAACCAGTTTCATGAGCGTAAAAACTATCGTCAAAACCAATAATTGATACATCGCTAGGAGTTGCATAACCGCTACGAGCAAGCTGGAACATAAGAGGTATTGCAATCCCGTCTTCCTGGCAAGCAATAGCAGTTGGCATTGTTGCGTTTCCAAGAAGCATAGAAACTATAGCGCTTATTCTGTCTAAATTAGCTGGAGCAACAATCTCAATTGGCGTAATAGCGTTCTTTTTGCACTCGTCAATGAATGAATGATAACGTTGCAAAACGCTGAAATGTAGTGAAACATCGCGAGTAGTGCGAACATATGCAATATTGTGATGCCCTAATCCAATCAAGTGACGTGCCATAAGCCGCGCGCCTTGATCATCGTCAATATTAATAGTTGCATCAAAATCACAATCCTTAGGATGCAAGCAATTTATGCCAACAATAGGCACGCCTGTAGTTTTAAGCTGCTCAATTTCGTTAGTGTTTACGTCAAAAGAGCATACAACAACAGCGTCTGCGTTTCGTCTAGTTGGAAGCATTGTGAAAAATTCGTTACGCTCCTCACTACTAGAAATCTGGAAAATAGATAAATCGTAGCCTGCGCTGTGAAATACTTGGTTAAGACCTTGAATAATAGATGCGCTGAACCATAGGCGAATTTGGTCGCTTACAAGTAAAGCTATGCGCAAAGTTCGGCCGGATTTTAATGCTGCTGCAGATTTGGAAATAGAAAAGTTCAACTTTTCTGCGATTTCCAATACCTTGTTGCGAGTTGAAGCTGAAACTAAATCTGGGCGTGTAAATGAACGAGACACGGTAGAAACAGACACGTGTGCTTTATCTGCAACATCTTGAATATTTGCCGGCATGTGAACTCCTTTATTCCCATACACCAAACGTTTTAACACGGCATCGTGTAGGTTGTTTGATACGAACTTTTGTGGTTCGTAATAAACAAACGTTTGCAACCGTTTCCATTTTAGCAGATTTTGTTAAAAAGCCAATGATAGCAAGCAATTTTTTAATTATAGAATTGCAATTTGTTATAAATTCTTTGCAAGAAAATGACAACGTTTGACATCGCTCATTCATGTAGTAGAATGAAGATATTGGTTCGGACATCGACGTCTATGGTGACGTCGCACTCAAGGAGGAGAAAGTGACGAGTCATGATTAGTATGAGCGGAAAAGCAATACGTAAATGGTGGGCGTTATTCGCTTTGCCAACATTTGCGGCTTTTATTATTGGTTTTGTTGTGCCGTTTATTATGGGCGTGTATTTGAGTTTTACTAGATTCCATGCTGTTACGGATAGTAAATTCATTGGCGTTCGTAATTACGTTAAGGCGTTTAAGGATCCTCATTTCCTTCATTCGCTAATGTTCACTATAGCGTTTACTGTTGTAACAACTGTTCTTATTAACGTAATTGCTTTTGCAATTGCCTATATGCTTACTAAGAAGTTCAGTGGATCAAACGTTTTCCGCACTGTGTTCTTTATGCCAAATCTTATTGGCGGCATTGTGTTGGGCTATGTTTGGCAGCTGGTACTTAATGGTATTTTGGCATACTTCGGCCGTTCTATTACATATTCTGCCGTGTATGGCTTCTGGGGATTGGTTCTGCTTATTTGCTGGCAGCAAATCGGCTATATGATGATTATTTATATTGCTGGTTTGCAAGCTCTTCCAGGAGATGTTATTGAGGCTGCGGCAGTTGATGGCGCAACCCCGATGCAAACGCTGTTTAAGATTACAATACCTCTTATGATGCCTTCGATTACTGTTTGCACATTCTTAACAGTTACCAACGGTTTCAAGCTATTCGATCAGAACTTGGCTTTGACGAACGGTATGCCTTCTCATAAGTCTGAAATGTTGGCTTTGAACATTTTCAACACTTTCTACGGGCGTACAAATGGTGAAGGCGTTGGTCAGGCAAAAGCAGTTGTGTTCTTCGTGATTGTAGCTGTTATTGCTTTGATTCAGAATATGCTTACTAGGTCTAAGGAGGTAGTGGCATGAACGAGAAAATGAAGCATCCGGTACTTTGGACAATCTTCTTTACCGTCGTAAGCTTACTTTGGATTTTCCCAATCGCTATAGTTTTTATAAATTCTTTCAAGTCGAAGATTTATATTGCTAGCGAGCCTTTTAGTTTTGATCCAAAAACGTTTATTGGGCTTGGTAACTACTCCCTAGGTATTGAGCGCACGAATCTTATAATGAGCTTCTGGTGGACTATAGTAATTACCGTTGGAGCTGTGATTTTAATTCTGCTTTGCACATCAATGTGCGCATGGTGGATTGTTAGAGTCAACAATTGGTTCGCTGTAATGCTTTACGTGCTGTTCCTATTTAACATGATTGTGCCATTCCAAATGGTTATGTTCACTCTTTCCGACATCACTAACAAGCTCGGATTGAACACTCCATGGGGATTGTGGATTATCTACTTAGGCTTTGGCGCTGGTCTTGCAGTGTTTATTTTCACTGGTGTAATTAAGGGAATACCACAAGAACTTGAAGAGTCTGCAATGATTGATGGTGCTTCTGTGCCGCGCATATTCTTCCAGATTATTATTCCAATTATGCGACCAGCAATTGTGTCTGTGTCTATTCTGCAAACTATGTGGATTTGGAACGACTTCCTGCTTCCGTACCTTACCTTGGACTTGAACAAGTACAAGACGGTTTCGATTGCAGTTCAGTATTTGAAGGGTGGCTATGGTTCCGTTGAAATGGGTGCCATGATGGGCTGCTTGGTTCTTGCCATTCTTCCAATTATTATCTTCTACCTCATCTGCCAGAAGTATATTATCAAAGGCGTTATGTCAGGTGCGGTAAAAGGCTGAGATTTCTTCTCCTCCAAAATCTCAAGTGGTTAAAATAATGGTGGTGACTACGGTCGTAAGATTTGTAAGTCACCACCATTGTATTGTTGGTAGGGGTATTGTTAGTAAGAGTATTGCTAGTAAGTCAGCTATAAATAGCGCAAACAGAAACGTAAAGGAGATATATTAAATGTTCTCGTTTGGAAGCCCGGATTCAAAGTTTGCGCAAGGTATGGAAACATTTGCTAATACAGTGTGGCTTACCATACTTATGATTGTTACTAGCATACCTTTAATCACCATTGGTGCAGCTGTTAGCGCAGCGCACGACGCTGCAAGACGTGTAGAAAATGCTGAAGGACACATGACTTCTGCATACTTTCGTGCTTTTGCCAGCAACTTTTTGAAATCAACTGTAATCTGGATTGTAATGGCTCCATTTTTGGCTCTTATATTATGGGCTTGGATTGCAGTTAGAATACCACCGCTTTTAATACCGCAATTTGCAATAAGCATAATCTGGATTCTTATAGCAGAATGGGTTTTTGCATTACAAGCGCGTTTTGAAAATTCTATTGGCAAAACTATTCTGAATGCTTTTATTTTCAGCGTTGCATACTGGCAAGCAACGCTTGGAATGATTATTGTTGACGCTATTTTTATAGGCCTTGTGGCTGCATCAGTTATTTACTTTCCGCAAGGCTTACCTTTGCTATTATTCATCGGTTGGGGATCGACTATTATGCTTCACACGCCTTTGTTGGAGCGTGTTTTCGCAAAGTATATTAAGAAGTAATTTATGCAAATAATTAATGAGGCGAGTATCATCGTAGATACTCGCCTCACATAGGACATCATTGCAAGAAATATTTTTAATTTGCTACTGTGCAAACCATATTCCTTGCGGGGAATTGAGTCGGTTCTCAGTAAACCAACGTTTTAATTATACTCACTTCCTTGTATTTTCGCCGCGCATAACCGCTGTCATAGAAAGCACTCGTGGCGACTTAAATACTTCATCAGTGTGTACTACGCGACCATCTGCATCAGCAAGCGGAATACGCCAATTTGGATACTCCGTGCTAGTGCCAGGCTGATTCTGAGAGCGGCGCTCGCCAACAGCATCAACCAAAGCAACCTGCAACAGCAGCGATGGGGAAGTAAGCATAATAGCATGCATAGCTTCCACAATCTCTTGTACGTGATTTTCAACATCCTCGGCAGCTTCTTTACTAATCCAGCCGCCTTCAAGAAGCATCTTCATCATTGCATCGCGTTCAGCTTGAGCGTTCTCCAGGAACGTTTCTACAGAATCCGTAAGCAAGTGAAGCTGTTCGCGAAGTTTTACGTGCTCAAACGCAAGATAACCCGCTGTAGGCGGCATATCGTGCGTTGTAACAGAAGCAAGCGCATACTCGCGGTACTTAGAAGGATCAGCAAATATAATCTGCTTCTTTCCAAGCTTCTTAGTAGCAGCTTCAGCTTCGTCGTCGTGAGTAAACCACTCAACAACAGTGCCAAGCACGCCGTGAGAAGCAAGAACTTTAGAAACATACTTCGGTACAGTTCCCAAATCTTCGCCAATAACAACACCGCCTGCGCGAGTTGCTTCAATAGTCAGAACTGCAATCATTGCGTCTACGTTGTAGTACACGTATGCGCCGTTTCTTGCTCCCTGGCCTTGTGGAATCCACCACAGGCGGAAAAGCCCAAGAACGTGGTCAATACGTGCAGCTCCAGCATGCAAGAACACGTTATGAACCATATCGCGGTAAGCAATATAGCCTGTTTCGTCCAGGTAATTTGGATCGAATGGAGGCTGACCCCAATCCTGGCCCTGCTGGTTGTAGAAATCAGGAGGGGCGCCAACGCTTACGCCGTTAGCAAATCGTTCCGGACTCCACCAAACGTCAGCGCCATAACCATGCACACCAACAGCCATATCCTGCATAAGACCAATCGCCATGCCTGCAGCCTTAGCTTCAGCGTGAGCTGCAGCAACCTGCTCGTCCGCAATCCACTGAAGCCAACGATGGAACTCAAACAAATCAGCATGCTCGCGCTTAAGTCGTTCAATTTGCGGAGTGCCTTTACCTGTAGTGTCAAACCACAAGTTTTCTCCCCAAGGAGCGCCCCAAACTTCAAAAGCAACACACCAAGTGGCAAAAGCATCAAGATCTTCACCGGAGCGATGCTTAAACTCAGTAAACTCGCGCTCGCGTTCTGCAGAGCGAGGCTGCTTGAAGATTATACGCAGAGCCGGAAGCTTAGCGTCCCAAGCAGCGTTAATATCCATAGGATTTGGATTATTGTTTTGAGGAGCAATAGACTCGTGCAGTTGCTCGACTTTAGCAAGATCTTCTCCGTTTAATTCAGCATATTCTGGAATATCTTGCGGACGAATATACGTAACATTCAAGAATCTACGCGATTCAGGCAAGTATGGCGAAGGCTCAAGTGGAGTTACAGGAGCGCATGCATGAATTGGATTTATCAGCATAAAATCAGCTTTGCCGATTTCTCCAGCATCCTTAAGTAGGCGACGCAAATCGCCATAATCGCCAATTCCCCAAGAGTCTTTAGAACGCACAGAATACATTTGCGTCATAAAGCCCCAACGGTGCTGCTTCTTTACGCTTTCCGGAAGAGGAATGCGTGCCGGGGCTGCAATCAATGTAACGTCTGCATTCTGCGAAATTTCGCCGTTTTTATTCGTTACTTGAGCGTGCAAAGTGTGGTATCCCATTGGCAAATCGTCAGGAAGTTCAGTGTATAGGTCGCCGTCTTCCTCCGTTAGGATATTCCCTAATTTGCCTTCATAATCAGTGCCGTCTTCAAGCGTAAGCGAAAGTCTAATATCTTCCGGCTTAGAACCCCCAGCGTGAATTGGTACGCAAGTTTTTGTGCCGTTAAATGAAACTACAGTTGGAGGAAGTAGTTCACTGGCTCTCTTAGACTGCACTCGCTTGTACGATGACGCTATATTATCTTGAGTGTCAGCAGGCATCCCTAATGCGTCAAGCACTCCAACCAATGCTTCGTCTGTAATCTCTGTGTAGCTTCCCTGCTGATCAATATAAAAAGTGGCAACACCGCATGCTTTTGCAAGTTTTATAAGCGGGCGTGCAAGACGCTCAGCGCTTTCTTCCATAGGCTTATCAGTGTCAGCTGTGCCGTTAGCTGTTTTGCTCATGGTGCTCCTTCTATCTATTAATCTGGCACATCCCTAACGTCGTCGTAAGCGTGCCAAACGTGCCACTATGGCGGTAGAGTGCACTCAATACATCTCTGGATTGAAATACGCTCTGTTTGTCAATTATATAAACACCTGATATCGTTTGCAAATTAGCGTTGCGATATCAGGTGTAAGTTTTTTAAAACGCAGTTATTTAGCACTAAGCACTACGAAAGTGCGTCTTGGCAAATGCAGAGTAGTATTATTTTCTTCATTTGCAATAAATGCGTCAGACTCAGGCTTAGAGCCTGTCCAATCGGAATAATAATCGTTTGAATTAAGTATGCAATTCCAGCCCTTAGACTTTGTGCTGTGAATTGTTGGTAACTCAATAGTTGCGTCTTCATGATACATAGGATTTGCGCAAACAATAATATTATTGCCGATTCTAGTAGCTAAAACAGTGCGATTAGATGTAGTAAGCTGCTTTCGCTTGCCGTCGTACAATGCGCTGTGTTCTGCTCGAAGCGCAATAAGATCCTTATACCAATTAACTAAAGGCTTGAATTGTTCAGCGCGCGCCCAATCAAGCTGATTTAGCAAAACGCCGCGATTGTAAGAATTATCGCAACCGTGCTTAGTGCGTCCAAACTCTTCTCCACTTAGCATAAATGGGATGCCAGCAGAGCAAAGAACCATTCCTGCTGCAAACATGTTTGCGTTCAAAATATCTGCAACCTGCTGCTTGTCTTGGGCGTTAAACTCAAAATCGCCAGCATTGTCACGCATAGAAATACAAAGCTTATCCCACAAAGTTAAATCGTCGTGAGCAGAAGTGTACTGAACGATTTGGCCAACGTCTTTACCTGCAGAAGGCGTATCTCTCCACGCGTCCAACGCTTGACGAGCAGCATCGCAGCACCAAAATTCGTTGCCATTAACATAGCCGCGGTCGCGATGATTCATAACATTGCCTTTAAGCGAATCGCGAGATTCGTCGCTAAACCAGCCAATGCGCTCGTTAAGAGTATGACGTCCTTCCTTATTTCCCAAAGAAATTGCTTCGTCGGCAGCAGGGTCTGAAGCGCCCCAAGGTTCACCATACATAACAATATCTTTGCCGCCAGGAAGATTATCTAGTTCTGCGCGAGCCTGATTCAAAGTTTCTGTATCCGTCAAACCCATAAGATCGAAGCGGAATCCGTCAATATGGTAGCAGCGTGCCCAATGTAGCAAAGATTCAATAATAAACCTGCGGAACATAGGGTGCTCAGAAGCCATTTCGTTGCCGCATCCAGAACCATTAGAGAATGATTCATCTGCGTTACGCCTGCAGAAGTATCCAGGAGCAACACATTCAAAAGCATTTTCTGCGGAACGATACATGTGGTTGTACACAACATCCATAATTACGCGTTGACCATTAGCATGTAATGCCGCAATCATCGCTTTACATTCGCGTATGCGTGCAGTGCCATCGTAAGGATTGCTGGAATACGCACCTTCTGGAACGTTATAAGCGTGAGGGTCGTAACCCCAGTTGTATAGAGAATCTAATTCTTCGGATGAAGCACCATTTTTGCGCGCATTGTCGATTGCAGCTTCGTCAACTGTTGCAAAATCGTAAATAGGTTCGAGCTGTACGTGAGTAACGCCAAGCTTCTTTAAATAATCCAATCCGGTAGGGAAGTTGCAGTCGGAAGAATCTGGGTTTTGTAAAGTTGTATGCTCTTCGGTAAAAGCGAGATACTGGCCGCGATGTTCCGGCTTAAAACCGCCATTAGGATTGCTGCTGAAGTCAGCAACATGCGTTTCCCAAACAACCATTGCGTGGCGCACAAACTTAGGAGACTTATCTTTATGCCAATTGGCAGGAGATATGCGCTCTTCGTCTACAACAAGGCTGCGCTCGCCGTTTACGCCACTCGCAATACCCCAAGGGTCGCTTGTGCGATTTACAGTGCCATCAGGAAAAGCGATTAGGTAATCATAGTATATGCCGTCCAAGCGCTTGCGGAAATTAGCTCGCCAAGCGCCATCGTGCAGCGGTTTTAACTCGTGTGTTTGAGTAGGCTCGCTGTTATTGCCTGTTTCAAAAAGTCTTAAAGTCACAGTTTGTGCAGTCGGAGCCCACATGGTGAAAGTTGTGGACTTTGAGTTCAAAGTAAAACCGAGAGGACCTTCGTACACTGGCCAGGTTGCCGAAGATGGGAACGTCATGTGTAATATCCTTCTTATTTTGTTATTTCGTAAGTACTATCTTACTGTATGTTTTGCAATTAAGTGTGATATTAAATTTTACGATTTACTTATTTTTAATTTATTAGTTGGAGTTTTTATTTGTACGTAACTTTATTCGAGCGTCATTTGGCTTAATGCAGTAAGGTTTTGTAACCAGTATCGTTTTGAGTCAAACTGCGAGTAGCTTAAGTTATTTTAGATTATTTTTAACCTCGACTATTTAATTTTTATTTTTTAATTTTTTTTTTGATGTTTTGAATTGCGTAATAAAGAAGGCCGAAACGCTCGAAAGCGCCTCGGCCTTCATCTTTTTTTAAATCCTACAAATCACTTGCAGAATATCAGCCCTTAACGGAGCCAGACATGGACTCTTCGTAGAAGCGCTGCATAATGATGAACAGGATTGCAATAGGAATCGAAACGCACACAGCGCCTGCGCAGAATCGCGCAAACCAGTGGCTAATAAATTCCCTATCAAGCATCTTCCACAAGCCCAAAGCAACAGTGTAGTTGTCCTGGCTGTTGGCAATCGTCTTAACCATAACGAAGTCAAGCCATGGGCCCAAGAAGCTTGTGATTGCCTGGAACACAATCATAGGCTTGCAGATTGGGAGGATAATCTTGTAGAAGACTTGCCAAGTAGTGCAACCATCCAAGTAAGCAGCTTCATCCAAAGACTTTGGAATCGTATCCATGTAGCCCTTCATAACGTAGAAGCCGGCGCCGCTACCTGCGGAGTAGACGATAATAAGTGCGATTAGAACAACCGAACCATTCGTCAAACCGAGAGCCTTCAAAATGAAGTAGATAGCGATAACTGCCATGATGCCTGGGAACATGCCCAAAATCAAAGCAATATTCATGAATGTCTTACGTCCGCGGAAGCGAAGGCGAGACATGCAGAACGACACGGCAAGTACGAAGAGCAAGGAAATAATGCACACGAAAATGGACACAACCAAAGTGTTCAAGAACATGCGCGGGAAGTCCAAGGCTTCGCGCTCGGTGAACAAGCGAATATAGTTATTGAACGAATACTCTGTTGGGAAGAATGTCTTCTGGAATGGGGATTCGTTCTTGTTGAAGCTTTCCAAGAAAACCCAAACAATTGGAATCAACCAAATAATCGACAGTACAGCCAAGAATAGGTGGGAGAAAATATCTCCGATTATTCTTCGTATACGTTGATCTTTAAACAGAGAGACGCTACGAGTGCTGTGTACAACAGGTTCTTGCTGCATAGCGGTATTTTTATTACTCACCGGAATCCCTCCTCGTTCTTATAAGATCCAGAGTTGCGATACGTAATAAGTGCTACGACGGCTAGAACAATGAACGTCATAATACCGATAACAGCACCAATGTTGTAGTCTCCGCGATCCACTGTCAACTTGTAGAGCCAAGTAATAAGCAAATCTGTCTTACCTGCGGAAGAATCAAGTGGTGTCGGTTCGCCGCCAGACAAGAGGTAAATAACGTTGAAGTTATTGATGTTACCAGTGAAGGTTGTAATCAAGTATGGAGTCATCACGAAGATGATGTATGGCATAGTGACGTTCATGAAACGCTGCCACCAACTTGCACCATCGAGCTCTGCAGCTTCGTAAAGTTCTGCAGGAACATTCTGCAAAATACCCGTAATCTGCATAATCGTGAATGGAATACCAACCCAAAGGTTAATAAGAATAACTGTTACGCGAGCCCAAGTCACATCCTGGAAGAATGGAAGAGGTTGAGCAATCCAATGGTTTTCCAGAAGGATGCTGTTAATAGCACCATTTCGCTGAAGCATGTTGTTCATAACAAGCAAGGACACGAACTGTGGAACTGCAATGGTAAGAGAGAAGCAAGTACGCCATAATCCCTTAAGACGAGTGGACTTGCGGTTAATAATCATTGCAATAAACATACCGAAGAAGAAGTTCAGGAATGTTGCAAAGAATGCCCAAATAAGAGTCCACAGCAAAACGTCGAAGAATGTAGCTGCGTTAATAGAGCTCTTAGCGTTACCAATTGCGAAGAAGTTGTTTAATCCAGTCCAAGTAAACAGAACTGGGTGATTCCTATCGTAGCTGGTGAATGCCATAGAAATCATGAAGATTAATGGCAAAATGGTGAAGAGAACAATACCTGCGGTTGGAAGTGTCATCAAACCAATGTGCGCTTTGCTGTCGAGCAAAGACGAAGCATCTTTAATAAAGTTTACTGGCTTTTGGCCGCTTGCTGTAATAGCCTGTGCCTTATAAGCGCTGCGTAGAGATAGCGTTGCTAAGTAAATGAGCACGATAACTGCTGCAATCGCCATAACGCTGTACAGCAAAATTTCTACAGAATTATCTCCGGCAGTATAACGCCAGAAACCATTGACTTTAATCTTGCCTTGCTTTTTTGTGCCAAGCGTAAGAATTTTTGGAAGGTACTCTGCACCGGTTGTGAATAAGAATCCAAAAAGAACAGCTTCACACAAAAGGAACAAAATGCCTTTAATGAATTGTTTGCGAACAAAAGTGCCGAAACCAAAGATAATAACGGAAATCCACGAAAGAACGTCTGCGTGCTCTGCAGCCTCTTTCAGTGAATATGGTGAAGGAGCAAAGCGTTCTATATTTGACGTCTTCTTCTGGCGCCTTTCTCGCTTTGTGGATGTCGTGCCAGTCATGACATACCTTTCATATAAACAGTGAGTGCTTTAGAGAAGTATATATAAATAGCACGCCCCGGCCCCTTTTCACTAGAGTGGGGACTGGGGCGTGCTATTTGCAAATGCACAAGTTACTTGTAATTTTCACTTACGCATTTATATAAACTTATTTAATTATCGAAAGTAAATGCTTACTTTACGGCGCCAGCTAAGCCCTTGGCAAAGTCAGCGGTCTTAGCATCAGCATTTGCTTCGGTAACTTCATGATTGGCAATTGCCTTACCGAAGTTGCCCATTGGCTCCCAGAAGCTACCCATCTCAGGGATTGCTGGCTGCAAGACAGAAGTCTTAGCAATGGTTTCCATCTGAGCAACAGCAGCTGGATCAGACTTCACGGAATCAGCAAGAGACTTGTCGGAAGGAATAACGCCCTGCTTCTCGTAAGCAATCTGCTGGGACTTCTTGGAGCCCAAGAATGCAGCAAACTTAGCAGCCATCTCTGGGTGCTTGGAGTTAGGGTTGTAAGCAACAGCCTTAGAACCAGCGAAGGACTTCATCTGATGTTCGCCGGATTCAGTCTTGAAGGTAGGAAGAGCAGCAGCAGCGTAGTTGTCGCCGAGAGCCTTCTTTACATCAGCAGCATCCCAAGAGCCGGAGAAGTAAGCGTCAACCTTACCGCTCTTGAGGCCGTTCAAGCCAGCGCTGTTGCCGTCAAGAACGAAGTTCTTGTTTGCGAAAAGCTTTGCGATATACTTGGTGACTTCAGCAGCCTTGTCGCCGAGCTTCATGCCAGCCTTGGCATCAGTGCCCTTCTCGCCGAAGAGTGTCATGTTGCCATCGAGGTAGAAGCCTGGGAGGTACCAAGCGTTGCTAAGATCGAATGCAACCTTGCCCTTCTCGAGCATCTTGTCGAGGGACTTTACTTCGTCAGCGGAGAACTTAGCCTTGTTGTAGTACATGAACCAGGTGTTGCCGGTGTAAGGAACGCCGTACATGTTGCCGTCCTGAGCGGTGACGGAATTAACCAAAGTATCTTCGTTCTGTTCCTTAACCTGCTTTACAGCGTCATCGCTCAACTGGCCAATTGCGCCAGCCTTAACCAAGTCGCCAAGCTGATCGTTAGGGAAGAGATAAACATCAGCAGCAGCCTTTGCGTCCTTCTTTACAGACTCAGCAGCTTTTGGTGGCTCAACAACAGTGTTCTTGAACTTAACGTTTGGATTGGCCTTCTGGAATTCCTTCTCGACGGTGTCAACCCAGCCGCCTGCCTTCTGATCTTCAGAAGCAGACCAAACTGTAAGCTGAACAGGGCCGGACTCAGCAGCCTTATTATCGGTGTTTGTGCTAGAACCGCAAGCTGCAAATCCAAACAATGTAGCAACAGCAAGACCTGCACCCAGCATCTTCTTAATATTCGTCATCCTTGACCTCCTATATCATGCCAAAACTGGCATATCATTTGGTGGCGTAGTAACGGATTTCGTTGTGGCGCAACATCGCGATAGCTGCGTAGAGCAGCGTCACAAGTCTCACAAAAATCCGTTCGTAAGCAATGTGTAGTATACACGGATATTATGTCGTTTGCAAATGAATGGCGGGTTGTTTGTATTTTTTTGAATAATATGTTTTTAAAGTGTCGTCGTATAAACTTTATATAGCAACAAAAGAAGGGTAAAGCAATGGGATTATATAATCATGCTCAATGGCTTAAAGACGCGGTTTTTTACGAAATTTATCCGCAAAGTTTTTATGATGCAAATGGCGATGGTATAGGAGATATTCAAGGAATTATTGAAAAATTAGATTATGTAAAATCGCTTGGCTGCAACGCAATTTGGCTTAATCCTTGCTACGACTCTCCTTTTAAAGACGCTGGTTACGATGTGCGTGACTACAAAAAAGTAGCTGCTCGCTACGGCACTAACGAAGACTTGCAGCAGCTTTTTAATGAAGCTCACACTCGTGGAATGCATATTTTGCTTGATTTAGTGCCAGGTCACACCAGTGAAGAGCATGAGTGGTTCCGCGAAAGTTCAAAAGCTCAAGAAAACGAGTTAAGCAAGCGCTACATTTGGACAGACAGCGCATTTAGTGGCTATTCTATGCCTTTTATTGGCGGAGAAACCGAGCGAGATGCTACCTACATTCTAAACTTCTTCAAATGTCAGCCTGCATTAAACTACGGTTTTGCACATAGGGATCGCGATTGGCAATCTTCTCCTGATTCTAAAGAGGCTGCCGAAACTCGCGCCGCAATGGTTGATGTTATGCGTTTTTGGCTTTCGCTCGGCGCTGACGGTTTCCGTGTTGATATGGCTGATTCGCTTGTAAAAAACGATGACAATAATGGCGAAGGAAGTCTTGGCAAAGACAATACGATTCGCGCATGGCAGGAAATGCTGGGCGCTGTAAAAGAAGAGTATCCGCAGGCTGCTTTCGTTTCCGAATGGGGCAGGCCACGTCAGGCGTTGGCAGCTGGGTTTGACATGGACTTTTATTTAAGCTGGCGCTGGGATGGAAATCCTAACGGCTACGCACGTTTAGCTCGTGATGTTGATAACGCTTTAGATAGCAATCCTGAACATGATCACAGCTATTTTTCGGCGCGAGGTGGCGGAAGCATTTGCCCATTCTTAGACGACTACTGCCCACAATATGAGTCAACTTGCAACCAAGGTTACTTTAGTTTCATCACTTGCAATCATGACACGCCGCGCATGGCTCCGCGCTTAGATGAGCGTGAGCGCAGAGTAGCTTTCGGAATGCTACTTACAATGCCAGGCGTGCCTTTTGTGTATTACGGCGACGAAATTGGCATGAAATATCGCAATATTCCAACAAAAGAAGGCGGCTATGCTCGAACCGGCACGCGCACGCCAATGCAGTGGGATGACACAAAAAATCTCGGATTCTCAACAGCTGCAAAATCTAAATTATACTTGCCTGTTGAAGTGCGAGCAGATGGAAGAACTTGCGCAAATTCTCGCAAACAAGCTGTAGAAAGTGGCGAAATTCCAACTGTTTCTGCGCAAATTAATTGCGAAGATTCCTTCCTTTCGTTGGTGCGCTCACTTATTGCGCTTCGTCATAGTCGCGCTTCTTTGCAAGCTGACGCATCATGGCGAGTGTTATATGCTCCTGTTGACGGCCGCGGATTTGCTTACGAGCGTTGCGCAAAAAGTAACGAGGGAGAATCGGCTGTCGAAAGAAGCATCGTTGTTATGAACCCTGGAATGAACGCCGAAACGGTACCGTTTGAAACGTTGGAAAATCTTACTCAGGAAGCAGTAGAAAATCCTTTGCTAAAAATTGGCGAAGTATTAAGCTGCGGAAATTCTTTGAAACTCGGCGCGCAAAGTTTTGCAATATTCAATCTGCCGCTTTAAGTCGCGATAAATACTGCGATACAATAAACGGTAGTAAAACAGAGCAGTGGAAAATAAGCGCGTTACTTAAAAAGAACGTTACTTAAAAAGAACGCCAGAACGTTACTTAGAGTAAGTGCTATGCGAAACAATTCGTGGAAATACGAGGGAGTGCAAGTCATGGATGTGCTAAAGCCTAAAATTCGTGCAGATAAAAACATAAAAATGGGCATTACTTTGCGCAAGTTTAAAATGCTTGGCGCATTCATGATGATGCTTAGTGCATTTAGCGCTCCCGTAATACCGCATTTGTTCGGCGGCTTGCGCAAAGATAACATGCTTGCTCTTACATTCGCGGTTCTTTGCGAAGTAGTTAGCTGGACTGCGCTGCCATGGTATGCGTGGATTCTTATGCGCGGGTATCACAATACTCATGACGTGAATCTTTATATATTGCGACTTTTGATTTTGGCAATAATTTGCGAAGTGCCGTACGATCTTACTACATCCGGTTGCGCGTTTGATTTGCGCTCGCAAAATCCAGTGTTTGCGCTCGTAATTGCGCTGTTTGTTCTTATGGGAATTGACATGGTTCGAGAGCGTTTTAGCGGTTTTTTGCGCAGTGTTGCGTATGCTGCAGTAGTAATTGCAGGATTATTGTGGAATATTATTGGCAAAGTTTATGTGCGTCAACAAATTTTCTGGGGAGGCGCGCTATTCCTTGTGTTTGTGCTGATTTTTGAGCTGATGCAAAAGCATGAAATTCGCATGGAGCTGATTTCCGGCATGTTTGGCGCCATGTCGATGCTTGCGCCAGGCATTGGTGTGGCAGTGTTGCACTATCGCAGCCCTTATGGTGACGGGCATAAGGATTCGCCAGTATTTCGCTGGACAATGTACGCATGGTATCCGGTAATGCTAGCGATTGCAGCATTATTCGCAGTATTCGTCAAATAAAAACGTGCGTTAATTAATAAAAAGCAAAGGTGCAAAAATGGACTTTTCCAAGTCGGGAATTTTTTATAAGTACGCAACTGATTCAAACGCAAAGGCTCAGGATACTCAGGTAATTAAAGGCGAAAAGTGGCGAATTACAGTTATTACAGATTCGTTGTTGCGTCTTGAGTGGAGTGACGACGGAAAGTTTGTTGACAATCCTACGCAAACTGTAATCTGTCGCAATTTTGCTCACAAAAGCTCGGATGCTCAGCCTCAATTTAGTGCGCGCAAAAACGAAAACGGATGGCTGGAAGTCGAAACTGAAAAGCTGCATCTTACTTATAATTGCGAAGCTTTTAGTAAAGAAGGATTAAGTATTGTTGTGCGCGGAGTGCCGTGTACTCAATTTAACACGTGGCATTACGGCGACGCGTGCCCGGGAAATCTTCTTGGAACTTTTAGAACTTTGGATCAGGCTAACGGCCCGGTAAAACTTGGTAAAGGAATACTTTCGCGCGACGGATGGTCTGTTTTAGACGATTCTGCAACTTGCGAAATTGCTCCGGCTGAGGAAATAAATGGCAAACCAAACCCGTATGGGGCTTGGGTTAAGTCGCGTGCGCAAAAAGTTAGCGAGCAATCAGGAAGATATAAAGACTTATACTTCTTCGGCTACGGACACCACTACATTCAAGCAATTCAAGACTTTTATAAGCTTACGGGTGCTCAGCCGCTGCTGCCGCGTTTTGCGCTAAGCAATTGGTGGAGCCGCTACTATCGCTACCGTCAAGACGAATATTTGCAATTGCATAATCGTTTTAAGCGTGAAGGCATACCTTTTAGCACGGCTGTTATTGACATGGATTGGCATGTGACGGATGTTGATCCGAAGTATGGGTCCGGTTGGACTGGTTACACGTGGAACGAGGAGCTTTTCCCGGATCATCGCGCTTTTTTGCGTAAACTTAACGCGGCTGGACTGGCTCCAACTTTGAACTTGCATCCGCGCGACGGAGTGCGTGCGTTTGAAAAAGATTATGCGCAAGTTGCTCAAGATGCTGGAATTGATCCGGCGAGCGGTAAAGTTGTGGAATTTGATTTAACGAATCCACAATTTGTTGAAGCTTACTTCAATATGCATCATCGTATGGAAGATGAAGGCGTGCGATTTTGGTGGATTGATTGGCAGCAGGGTGGAGTTACGCGCGAGCCTGGTTTGGATCCGCTTTGGATGCTGAACCACATGCATTATGAGGATGCTGCGCGCGACGGCCGCTGGCCGCTTACATTCTCTCGCTATGCAGGGCCTGGTTCGCATCGCTACCCAGTTGGATTCTCGGGAGATACCGTTACTACTTGGGATTCCCTTGCTTTCCAAACTTACTTCACTTCTACAGCCTCGAATATTGGCTACGGATGGTGGAGTCACGATATTGGCGGGCACATGCTTGGCGTTAGAAATAACGAGTTAGAAGCGCGATGGTACGCTTTCGGCGCGTTTAGTCCTATTAATCGTTTGCACTCGACTTGTTCGCCGTTTGCTGGAAAAGAGCCGTGGAATTTCCCTAAGGAGACTCGCGAAGCAATGGTGAAAATGCTTCGATTGCGCGCGGAACTTTTGCCATACGTTTATACGATGAATTATCGTGCAGCTTTTGAAGGCAGGCCGATTATTGAGCCAATGTACTGGCAGTCGCCGGAAGTTGGCATGGCTTACGAAATTCCTAACGAATACCGTTTTGGAAGCGAGCTTATAGTAGCGCCGATTACTTCGCCTAACGATGCTGCTACTTTGCGCGGATGCGCTGGAGTTTGGTTGCCTGAAGGTGACTGGTACGATTTGTTTGACGGGCGCAGGTACGTGTCTCGCGGCTGGAATGGTCGCAGGTTTGAAGCGTGGCGCGCGATTGACCGCGTTCCTGCTTTTGCGCGTGCTGGAGCGATTGTGCCTACGCAAGTTTTGCCAGAAGTGGCAGATTGCGAGCGTAGTGCTGAGATTGCTGAATCTGTTAATAGTGTTGAAAATCCTCGTAATTTGCGCGTGCTCGTGTTCCCTGGAGCTGACGGCGAATTTGTGATGCGAGAGGACAACGGTGATTTTGCTGCAGCGTCCGCTGGTAATACCGCCGACACACGTATGAATTTTGTGTGGCGAGACGGCAATAGTTCTTCGCAATTTATTATTTCCGGCGTAGAAGGTGCGGAGGCTGCCGTAGAATCTGTGCCGCAAAAACGCAACTGGAATGTTGTATTTAGAGGAGTTGCTTGCGCAGATTTTGCGCACGTGCGCGTGTTTGTTGGGAGCCGAGAGCTTAACGCAAGCGAGTTTGCAGTTTCTTATGAAGGCGAAGAGTCAACTTTGAGCTTGTCGGTTTCTGTAAAAGACGTGCCGGCTCGTTCGGAAGTTCGCGTAATTGTTGACGGCGGATTGCAAATCGCTGCCGACCCTAAAGTCGGCGACGCTTACCGATTACTGCTTCAAGCGCAAGTGCCGTACCGCGGTAAGGAAATGGCTTTTGATGCAGTGCGAGATGCTGGCGGAAGGGCAAGCGCTATTGCTGCAATCTCAGCTCTTGAATACGAAAACGAATCGGAAGCAGAAAAGTATCGCAACAATGTTGATATGCTTAACGCTTACGCAACTGATCAGCCTTCCGTAGTTAAGTGGGCGCAATGGCGTTGCACGCTGCCTGTTTCGGTAAAGCACGCGCTTGAGGAGATTTTGCTGCGCTCGGTTGAGTGAGTAGGTCTGTTTATTGGCAAACATACTCTATGAAAATTGACTGCGAAATGGTACAATTTATCATTGACTGACTGCATAGATGCAATAAAATACGCTAAAAGATTGCTTTATGCAGGAATATACATTGACGCATATTTGGATGCATTTTTAAATGCGTACAATGCATAATTTACAGCCTAGAGAGCATAAGTGCATTTTGAAGAGGAGGAATTATGGGTTCAAAGTCTGTAAAGCGCGAGAGCAAGGTAATCTTGGATGCTTCTGTTAGCAGCGCTATTGCGAAGGCTGTGGATGCGCGCAAGGTTGCGGTGTTTACTATAGGCGCTGCCGGTGTGCTTGCAGGTGCTGCGTTGGCATTTAGCGTGACTCCTGCGAATACTGCAATGGCTGCGGAGATAAAAGCACAGGTTGTTCAGAGTGATGCTCAAAAAGGCGAGCAACAGAAGAATGAGAAACCAGTTAGCGATAAGCAGATTCAGAAGAAGAATGTGACTGAAACTCCTGAAAACCAAATGGGGGGGGGGTCTGCCTTCTAAGAAGGATGTTGAGCAAACTAAGGTAGAGAAGCCTGAAGTAGAAAAGACTCAATCAAAACAAACTGAAGATAATCAGCCTAATGCAAATAAAGCCGAGGCAGAGCAGCCTAAGCTAAAATCTGCAGCTTCGCCATTTATGGTATTGGCTTCTAATGCTGATGGTGAAGGCGATAACAATGATGAAATGCCGCCAATCTTCCCAAATACTGATCTTAATTTTGATAAGCCAGTAATCAAAGATCCTGAGCATTTGACTGATTCTGAAAAACTTGAGATTAGGAAGCGTGTAGCTAAAGCGAATAATGTCTCCGTTGATAAAGTGACTTTTGGTGACAACAAGCAAATTGTTATTAATTTTGGGCAAATAATTCCAGGGCAGGGTGACTATACAGACACAATTAACTTGGATGATGCAATCATAAAAGAGATTGCCGAATCTAAGATTACCATCCCTTCTGGCGATAATGCTGTGCCTGTGTATAATCCAATCGCTTTCTCGAATGATGAATTTAATCACATTAAGGAAGCTGTGTATAAAGCAAATAAAAATAATAGTGAACTTGGTCTTACAGACGAAAATTACAGTAGTGCAATTACGGTTAAATCAAAAATCAGTGGTGATTTAACTAGGACCGGTAAAGCAAACGAAGGTATTTCTAACGGTATGACAGAAAATACCATAACTGTTACAATCAAGACCGACAAAGCGTATGTGCAATTTACTTCGAATATTAAGAATCACAAGCTTACACGCGTAGTTGATATTCGTAAGGACTATAAACTTGAGTGGACTAAGCAGCAAATGGATGGGCGCAGCACCGATGAAGGTTTTAGCTGGAGTAGTGACAAGAATACGCTTATTTACCGCTACGATGCCACTAAAGCGCAAAAATTCAACACGGAAGATGTTATTAAATATTTGAAAGCAACGCCAAAAGACGCCACTTCTGGTTTGCGCACAATAATTGGCGGAGAGAAGCTTGCTAGCGAAGGCAGAAATGGTAAAGGGCAAAGATCTAATATGCACTATTTGCTTGATGATCAGGACAACCCAACAACTTCGCTTACGATGGGCAATATGAGCGGCCCGTATTGGAATGGTAATCCTGCAATTGATAATTCGGATCGCAATTTAGATGACCATAATTCAGATGTACAGGATTATCATTTTGGTCAAGATGCCCATATGCAGCTTGCTGCTAAGAGTGGCAAAGTTTACCCAGCTCATTTGTATTTATCTCCGTATGATTATTCATACTTTAAGCTTGCAGTTTCAGTTAACTCTATTAACTTACTGTTTGTGCCGCAGCCTTCGCATGACAAAGATAAGTTGAAGGAGTCGATTGATGAGTATACAACTGCACAGGTTGAGGACAAAAAAGTGCCAACTAAGCCAAAGTATTACAATGCGTCGGATACTTTGAGGAATAATTACGATACTGCGCTTAGTGAGGCCAATAATCTTTATAAAGACGTTAAAGATACTGCTAAAGAGAATCTTACAGAGCAGCAGAAAGCCGATATTGATAACGCAGCTATTAAGCTAAATAAAGCGTATGAAGCGCTTAATGGTGATCCTACAGATAAGAAAGATCTTAATAAAGATATTACGGATCAGGGGACTGCTGCAAATGCACAGGGCGCGGCTGCTACTGGAACGCATGCAACTGATAGGTATAAGAACGTAGCTAATCCGCAATTTAAGAAAGCGGATGGTTCGCCTGATACAGAGAAGAATAATAAAGCTACTCAGGCAAAAACTGCGTACGATGAAGCTCTTGCAGAAGCTCAAAAAGTAAACGCAAACCAGTATGCTACGCAAAAAGAAGTAAACGCTGCCAAAGAGAAGCTTGATAAAGCGCGCAGAGCATTGGATGAGTTTGAAACCAACAAAGATAAGTTGAGCGAGATTATTTCATCTGATGCCAAGGTGAAAACTGGTACGTCTGGTGATATTTCAACAGCTGATCCTGCGTATCAGAACGCCACAGAAGAAGAGCGCAATAAATACAATGAAGCTGTAAAGAAAGCGCAAGAGCTTTTTGCTGACCCGAATGCTTCGCAAGCCGATGTTGATTTGGCTATTGTGCAGCTTAATAATGCCAAGAAAGCAATTGATGCTAAGGCAACGAATAAGTCTGTTCTTGATGCGCAGGTTTTGCAAAGTCATGACCACGACGGCGATGGTGAAAATCAGAAGAGCGTTTTCTATAAGAACGGTACCTACGACAAATACTTTGATGACAATCTTCCTGAAGGTTTAAATAAGGAAGAAGCTAAGCAGTACGCATCTAAGTACGATGAGGCTCTACAAAAAGCAAAGGAAGTTATTAATAATCCTAAGGCAACGCAAGCGCAGGTAGATGAGGCGCTCAACAATCTTAAAAAAGCCGAAGAGAATTTGCATAAGCTTAAAACAAATAGCTATGACTTAATTCAGACCCTTGCAAATAATTTCAGTGGCAATAAGCTTCCTGCATACTTTAACGCGTATGAGGAAAGCCAAAACGGTGCTGATGCTAATAAAAAGACGCAGGCTGGTAAGGACTTTGTTGCATATAACGATGCGTACGCGGAAGCTAAAACTATTAAGCAAAGGATTGATGCTGCCACAACAACTACCATTTTTACGCAGGAAGAGATTAATGAAGCAAAAGCTAAGCTCGACAAAGCGCGCGATGCTATTGTAACCTATGCAACTAAGCCGTCTGCTTTGCAAACTTCTGCAGATCAAGATGGTGTGACTCAAAACACAACTGCTTACAAGAATGCAAAAGCGTTGGCTGATAAGGCAAACGATACATCGCTTACAGGGGAAGAAAAAGCTAAAGCAGATGCAGCTAAGAAGATTGTTGATGAGTATACCGCTGCACTTGCTGCTGCAAAGAAAGTCCTGGAAAACAAGGTTGATAAGGACACAGATGCACAAGGCAAAGAAATAACCAAATTAGACGGTGAAGGTGAGCCAAGCTCTGCAACATTTCTTAACGGCGTGCAAAAGCATCCTGAAAACAAGGCTTTGCAGGCAGATGTTGATGCAGCTCTTAAGCGCTTAGATGCCGCGCGCGCTGCACTTTCTGCTTACGCTACCAAGAAGGATGATTTGCGTAAGTCGGTGGATGCTGATGCAGACACCAAGCAACTGCCTCAATATAAGAACACGGATAGCCCTGTGTTTAAGAACAATAGCGGCGATGCAGATGGAACAAGGAACGGCAAGGCTTCTGCTGCTAAAACAGCGTACGATCAGGCTCTTGCCGATGCTCAGAATGTGCTTGCAAAGCAAGACGCAACGCAAGTGGAAGTAGATGCTGCGCTTAAGAATCTTGATGCAGCGCGTAAGGCTTTGGACGCATACAACACTGATTTTGCTAAGCTTAAGGAAAGTGTTGGCAAGAACGGTGAACTTAATGCAGATGGTAGTGCAAAATCCGAAGGAACGCTCACGTCTGACGCATATAGGAATGCTTCTAATCCGCAATTTATGAAGAATGATGGTTCTGGAAATCTTGTTCCTGATGCGGGTAGAAATAACGCAGCTGCCGCAGCAAAGACAGCGTACGATTCTGCACTTGCTAAAGCTAATGAATTGCTTGCAAAGAATAAGGATGCTAATACTCCTGCGGAAGAAAGGCCAACACAAGCGCAGGTAAATGATGCTCTTGCTGCACTTGAAGCGGCTCGAACAGGGCTTGATGTATATAAGACCAATTCTGCAGATCTTAAGGCTGAAACTGAAAAGTCTCAGGCAGAAGGTGCAACCGATGAACCTGCTGCTGATAAGTTTGAGCACAATCTTCAGATTAACAATGCAAAATATCTTCTTGAAAAGCTTAAAAACAACCAAGATTCTCTTGCATACAAGGACGCAAAAGATAAGCTTGATGCTTACGATGCTGCATTAAAGAAAGCGCGCGAACTTGTAAAGAATTCTGAAGATCAAACGCTTAGTAAGCATCCAACTCAGCAAGAAGTTGACGATGCTCTTGCGGCTTTGAAGAAAGCAAAGTCCGACATTGAAAACGATGCGCAGTTCAACACTGATAAATCTTCATTGCAAAATGAGGTTGACGGTAAAGATAAAGACGGCAAAGTAATTACTCCGAAGTTCGAAGATACTCCAGAGTTTAATAATGCTGCTGGTTCTAGTGCTGCTACTGCGTATGCAAAGGCTTTAGCAGACGCAAATAAGGTTCTAAGCGATACAAACGCCACGCAAAAGCAGGTTGATGAAGCTTTGAAGGCTTTGCAAGATGCTAAGAAAGCTATCAGCCAGTTTAGTACAGATAAATCTAAGCTTCGAGACGAAGTAGAAGGTAAGGATTCTGACGGCAACATAATAACTCCAAAGTTCAATGAATCTGCGGAGTATAAGAATGCTGAAGCTAAGGCTAACGCAACTCCTGCAGACGAGGATGCGAAGAAAGATCTTGAAAATTACACGAATGCTTTAAATGAAGCTAATTCCGTGCTAAATGACTCCTCTGCTAGCCAGTCAGCTGTTGACGCGGCTTTGAAGAGGCTTCAAGAGGCTAAGAAGAAGATTGCCGATTCTAACAAGACTGATAAGTCTAAGCTTCAGTCCGAGGCTGACGGCGACGCTGACTTCCGTAAGTCGCCGTACTTCATAATTGGTAGTAGGAGTGATATTTCCGAGTATGAGAAAGCTTTGGCTGAGGCTCGTCGCGTGCTTGATGATCCTAATGCAACTCAGGCTCAGGTTGATGAGGCTTTGAAGAGGCTTGCTGCAGCTAAGAATAAGATTAATAATCCATTCGGTCGTGGCGGAAATGGAAGTGGCTCTGAATCCGGCGCTGATTTTGGTTCTGATTCCGGAAATAGCTTTGGATATAGCTACGGCAATGGTTATGGTCACGTTTATGACTCTGACGGTTTAGGCGATTCTTCCAATGGGTCTGCAGATAAGTCTGCTTTGCGCGCAGAAGTTGCAGAAGCTGAAAATATTAATGCTGGTAACGCAAACTCTGCTGATTCGGAGGCTGTGGCTTACAAGCAGGCTTTGGCTGAGGCTAAGAGCGTGCTTAACGATCCTAATGCTACGCAGGCTCAGGTTGATGCGGCTTTGAGGAAGCTTCAGGCGGCTAAGGCTGCGTTGCTTAATAGTTTGAGTGGCGCATCTGGTCATAAGATTGCTAAGACTGGTGCTGCAACTGACTTGTTTGCAGGATTTGCTGTAATCTTCGCTGGTCTTGGTGCTGCAGGCGTGGCTTCTCGCCGTCGCAAGCACTCTAAAGAGTAACTTCTAGCGTCGCTCCAAACGTGAGGTATGTTTCCCGCGTTTGGAGCGAAATTTATCTTCAAACGCTCCAAATGTGAGGTAATTTCCCCGCGTTTGGAGCGAAACTTATCCTCAAACCCTCCAAACGTGAGATAAGTTACGCGCGTAGTGCTTAGTTTTACCGCTTGACATGCCGTCTCAATTAACAGATTTTTTGTAAAAGTGTTAGAATGCTACACGGTAGTGTGACGAAAATCACATAATTTCGTCACGTCTATCTGTAGCGTTTGTAATATCGCTAAAGTTGGCAATATTGCAGTGCTTTACAATCGCAGTTTTGAAGGTCAAAGCTACGAAACGCGGGAGCTTGTTCTATACAGGCTGAGAGGGCGAAAGCCGACCGTAAACCTGATGCGGGTAATGCCGCCGTAGGGAAGGAGTATATATGCGAAATATTCGTATTATTGGTGCAGGTATTATTGGTTTAGCAACAGCGTGGAGACTTACGGAAGCTGGCGTAAAAGTTAGCATAATTGATCCGGATCCAGTCTCTGGCGCTTCTCACCATGCTGCCGGCATGTTAGCTCCTACCGCAGAAATGCAATATCAGCAAGAAGCGTTGTATCCACTTATGTTTGAGTCCGCAACCATGTATAAGGAATTGGTTGATTCGGTTGCAAAGTATACTGATAAGCCAACCGGTTATTTAGAGTGCGGCTCTTACGTAATCGGCGGCGACGCTGCAGATAACGAGCACGTGAATGAGTTGCTAAACTTGCAGCACCGTTACGGACGTAGAGCTGAGCATATTTCTGTGAGTAAGCTTCGTGAAATTGAACCTGCTCTTTCGCCAACTATTGCTGGCGCTGTAAGCGTGCCGGACGATCATCAAATCAACCCTCGTCTTTTCACTGCAGCAATGATTGATGCACTCGAAAAGCGCGGTGTTGTTATTGAGCGTCGTGCAAGCACTCCAGACGATTTGGGTCCAGACACAGTTTTGGCATCCGGCTTGGGTGCTAAGGATATGCTTCCTCAGCTTAAGCTTCGCGCTGTGTGGGGCGATATGATTCGTATGACTATTCCAGAGCCTTTGCGTCCAATTTTGAGCTCCGTGGTTCGTGGATTTGTGCATGACCGTCCAGTTTATTTGGTTCCTCGCGCTAAGGAAACAGGCGAGCTTGTGCTCGGCGCTACTTCTCGCGAAGACGACCGCGATATTCCAAAGGTCGGCGGCGTGCTCGACTTGCTTCGCGATGCCGCAAGCGTGCTTCCTGGCATTCAGGAATGCTCGATTACTGAGGTTACCGCTGGCGGCCGCCCTGGAACTCCGGACGATTTGCCATTCATTGGTATTGATCCTAAGACGCATACTACGATTTCCACCGGTTACTTCCGTCACGGCATTTTGCTCACCGCTTTGGGCTCTTCTTTGACTACAAAGCTTGTGCTTGAGCAAGAGTTGACCGAGAAGGAAAAGGGATTCTTGGAAAGCTGCGATCCTGCTCGATTCTAGTAGCTCAAGTTTCTAGTAACGCAAGTTTTAGTTGCGCACTTTTAATAGACGTTAATAAAGGTTGAATTATGCAAATCGTCGTCAATGGTGAAACTATTGAAGTTCAAGATGGGTTAACTGTTGCTGAGCTTATTGCTCAACGTTACGGTTCGGATGCTGGTCCTGGCATAGCTGTTGCAATTGGCGACGATGTGCTTAAGCGCAATCAGTGGGCATCGACTGTGATTTGTGAAGGGAATCAAATTGAGATTCTCAGCGCAGTTCAAGGCGGCTGACGCTTACAAAATATTAAATTTTCAATAAAAGGCTTAAAATGACAGAAAATAATTCTGAAAATAATGCAGAAGAAAGTGCCGATACTTGGCAACTTTGTGGTAAGACCCTACACTCAAGGCTTTTGCTTGGAACTGGCGGCATGACGAGCATTGATATTATGGAAAAGTCGCTTGTTGCTTCGGGTGCGGAAGTAGCTACGGTTGCTTTGCGTCGTCACGCAAAAACTGGCGTAGATATTTATGGAATGCTTCAGCGTCATAATATTAACGTTTTGCCAAATACTGCAGGATGCAAAACTGCACATGACGCTGTGCTTACTGCAAAAATGGCTCGCGAATCTTTAGGAACCGATTGGATTAAGCTTGAAGTTATTGCAGATGACGATACTTTGCTTCCAGATACTCGCGAAGTTTTGCTTGCTGCAGAAAAGCTTGTTGAAGAAGGCTTTAGCGTTCTGTGCTATACGAATGATGATCCGATTGTGGCTCGTCGTTTAGTTTCGCTTGGCGTGAAGGCTGTTATGCCTGGTGGTGCTCCAATTGGTACTGGTCTTGGTATTTTGAATCCTCGAAATATTGAGCTGATTGTGCGCGAATGCAAGGAAGCTGGCGTTCCTGTGATTTTGGATGCCGGCGTTGGCACTGCTTCCGACGTTGTTAAAGCTTTTGAAATCGGCTGCTCTGGCGTGCTTCTTGCAAGTGCTGTAACTCGCTGCCCGGATCCTGTGAAAATGGGTCGCGCAATGGCTGCTGCTGTAACTGCTGGCAAGCTTGCTCACGATGCTGGACGTATTCCAATGCGAAATCATGCTCTTGCTTCCTCGCCTGTTGAAGGTCGCGCTTGGGCTGATTCCGTGCTGTAAATTTCGTACTATGAATTTCGGCATAATTATTTGAGCATGACGATTAATAAAATTTACGACAACCTGCAGGAGCTTGAGGCGGAGCGCACTTGCCGCCACTTGCTCCTGCCGGGCTTTACTCTTGAGCATCAACAATTACTTCGAAATGCAAAAATCTGCATGGTCGGTGCAGGTGGACTTGGTTCTCCATGCCTGCTTTCGCTTGCTGCAGCAGGAGTTGGAGAAATTACGATTTGTGACGACGACGTTGTTGAGCTTTCTAACTTGCAAAGGCAGACTTTATACACTGTTGATCAGTGTGGCCAATCTAAAGCGCAGCTTGCAGCTAAACGTCTGCAAGCACTATCTCCCGGACTAAAAATCAACCTTATACCTAGGTTTAATGAAGATAACGCGAAGCGTCTTGTAGAAAATCATGACTTAATAATTGATGGTTGTGATAATTTCGCTACGCGCTTTTTGATTGCGGATGCCGCCTGGAGCGCAGGAACGCCTGAAGTTTATGGCTCGGTGCTTTATTATGAAGGTCAAGTAAGCGTTTTTATGCCTGGTGAGGGGCCGTGCTTGCGAGACTTGTACCCTTGCCCTCCACCTAAAGAAACTGTGCCAAAATCGGCAGTATTGGGCGCGACTGCGGCTATTGTTGGCGCAATGATGGCAACTGAAGCAATCAAACTTATAACAGGTATTGGCACACCGCTTATTGGCGTTTTAGCGCGCTACAACGCATTAGATAACTCTTTGCGTCGTTTTAAGTTTGGCATGTGAATTTTTCCTTATATTTTGCACATCTTACAAAACTTGAGTCTAGTTGTATAAAGTTTTTTGTAATTTTTGGGAATAAAAGTTGACTTTTATAAGTTGAGTGTAGTAGGCTCAAGTTTTGGAAAGTAAAAAAGCTGATGATTTACCTAGTTTCCAAAAAGGAACCTAAATAGAGCTCAGCTTACGTAACTACAAAACTTAAAAGAAAACGTAATTGCACAAAATGTGCAATACCTAGTTAAGGAGAAATTATGGGACGTGCAGTAGGTATTGATTTGGGAACAACCAACTCTTGCATTGCTACTCTTGAAGGCGGTAGCCCAACCGTTATTGTGAACGCTGAAGGAGCTCGCACTACACCATCTGTTGTGGCATTTAGCAAGTCAGGCGAAATTCTGGTTGGTGAAGTTGCTAAGCGTCAGGCTGTAACAAACGTTGATCGCACTATTAGCTCTGTAAAGCGCCACATGGGCACTGATTGGACTGTTGAAATTGATGGCAAGAAGTGGACTCCACAAGAGATTTCTGCTCAGGTTTTAATGAAGCTTAAGCGCGATGCAGAAGCCTACCTTGGTGAGCCTGTAACCGATGCTGTTATTACCTGCCCAGCATACTTCAACGATGCTCAGCGTCAGGCAACTAAGGACGCAGGTAAGATTGCAGGCTTGAACGTGCTTCGTATTATTAACGAACCAACTGCTGCAGCTTTGGCATACGGTCTTGAAAAAGGCAAGGAAGACGAGCGCATTTTGGTATTCGACTTGGGTGGTGGTACTTTCGATGTGTCCTTGCTTGAAATTGGTAAGGATGACGACGGCTTCTCCACAATTCAGGTGCAGGCCACAAACGGCGACAACCACTTGGGTGGCGACGATTGGGATCAGAAGATTATCGACTGGCTCGTTGGCGAAGTTAAGAACAAGTACGGCGTTGATTTGAGCAAGGATAAGATTGCTTTGCAGCGCTTGAAGGAAGCTGCTGAGCAGGCAAAGAAGGAGCTTAGCTCTTCTACTTCCACCTCAATTTCTATGCAGTACTTGGCAATGACTCCTGACGGCACTCCAGTGCATTTGGATGAAACTTTGACTCGTGCTCACTTTGAGGAAATGACTTCCGACTTGCTCGGTCGCTGCCGTACCCCATTTAACAACGTGCTTTCTGACGCTGGAATTTCCGTAAGCCAGATTGATCACGTGGTTCTTGTTGGTGGTTCTACTCGTATGCCAGCTGTGAAGGATTTGGTAAAGGAACTTACCGGCGGTAAGGAAGCTAACCAGTCCGTGAACCCAGATGAGGTTGTTGCCGTTGGTGCAGCTGTGCAGTCGGGTGTTATTAAGGGAGACCGCAAAGACGTTCTGCTTATTGACGTAACTCCACTTTCCTTGGGTATTGAAACCAAGGGCGGAATTATGACTAAGCTTATTGACCGCAATACTGCAATTCCTACGAAGCGCTCGGAAGTATTCTCCACTGCTGAAGATAATCAGCCATCCGTGTTGATTCAGGTTTACCAGGGTGAACGTGAGTTTGCTCGCGATAACAAGCCTCTTGGCACTTTTGAGTTGACTGGTATTGCTCCAGCTCCTCGTGGCGTTCCTCAGATTGAAGTTACTTTCGATATTGATGCTAACGGCATTGTGCACGTTTCCGCTAAGGATAAGGGCACTGGTAAGGAGCAGTCCATGACTATTACCGGTGGTTCTGGCCTTCCAAAGGACGAAATCGATCGCATGGTGAAGGAAGCTGAAGCTCACGAAGCTGAAGATAAGAAGCGTAAGGAAGAAGCTGAAGTTCGCAACCAGGCAGAATCTTTTGCCTACCAAACTGAAAAGCTTGTGAACGATAATAAAGACAAGCTTTCCGACGAAATCTCCAAGGAAGTTACCGAAAAGGTGAACGCTTTGAAGGAAGCTTTGAAGGGTGATGACGTTGAGAAGATTAAGTCTGCTCAGAGTGAGTTGATGACTTCTGCTCAGAAGATTGGTCAGCAGCTTTACGCTCAGCAGGGCGCTGCTGGTGCTCAAGCTGGTCCTGCTGCTGGTGCTCAGGCTGGCGCAAATGCTGGTGCTGAATCTGCCTCTAAGGATGATGACGTGGTTGACGCCGAAGTGGTGGACGACGACAAGGACGATAAGGACAACAAGTAATGTCCGATTTTAACACCAACGAATATTTGCAAGGAATGGAAGATTCTGACTCGCTGGATGTAAAACCTGCAGAAGATTCTGCGAAGACTTCTGCACAGTCTTCAAAGCAAGCTGAAAACGTGAATCGTGCAGAAACGGATGACGCTCAGTATGATGCTAATGTTTCTGCGGATTCTGCAGATTCTGCGGATTCTGCAAATGTCGCAAATTCTTCTGAATCTTCTGAATCGAAAGATAGTAAAGATGCAGACGACAGCAGTTTAACGCCTTTAGGTAAAGCCAAAAAAGAGGCTGCTGAATACTTAGAAGCGTTGCAACGCGAGCGAGCAGAGTTTATTAACTTCCGCAATCGTTCTGCGAAAGAGCAGGATCGTTTCAGACAGCATGGAATTATCGACGTGCTAACAGCATTGCTTCCAGCTTTGGATGATATTGACCGTATTCGCGAGCACAGCGAAATGGATGATTCGTTTAAGGCTGTTGCAACCAAGATCGATAAGGCTTTTGAGAAGTTCGGCGTAGAAAAGTTCGGCGAAAAAGGCGAAGACTTTGACCCGACCAAGCACGATGCTGTTTTACATCGTCCTGATCCAGACGCTACAAAAGAAACTGTGGACGCTGTGGTTGAGGCGGGGTATCGCATAGGAGATCGTGTTATTCGCGCAGCTCGTGTGGTCGTTTCTTCACCAAGTAATTCCTAACGAAACTCTGAGTTGTAACTTTATTGCATAAAACTTGCTCGTGCTAGCTCATAAGAGTTGGCACGAGCAGGCTATATTTGGTCAAAAAAGCGAAATAGCCAATGTGCTTGTAAAGAAAGGAGGCACAAATGGCTGAAAATGAGTGGTTAGCTAAAGATTTTTATAAAGTTTTAGGTGTCTCCAAAGACGCTGACGAAGCAACGATTACTAAAGCGTATCGCAAGTTAGCGCGTAAATATCATCCGGATTTGAACAAAACAAAAGAAGCTGAAGAAAAGTTTAAGGACGTTTCTGAAGCTTATGATGTTCTAAAAGATAGCCAAACGCGCCAACGCTACGATGCTATTCGTCAATTTGGTGCAGGAGGTGCTCGTTTTGCCGGCGGCGCCGGGGGAGCAGGCGGATTTGATGCGTCAAGCTTCTCGGATATTTTCTCCATGTTTAATGGAGGAGCCGGTATGGGCAACATGGGCGGAATGGGCGGAAACGGCTCGCGCATTCGTTTCGCAAGTAGTGGCGCTGGTCCAAATATGGGTGATATTTTCTCCATGTTTGCCGGTGGACGTCAAAATTCTGGTGCGTCTGGATTCCAAAGCGCGAACAGTTTTGGAGACGAGCAATACGAAAGTGCGCAAAACCAAAATGTGCCTACAAAAGGTGACGATATAACAACAGATATTAAACTCACTTTTAAGCAGGCATTTAAGGGTGCTACTGTTTCGCTGCGTGCAGCCGGATCGACTTTTAAAACGCATATTCCAGCCGGAGTAAAAAACGGTCAAAAAATTCGTTTAAAGAGTAAAGGAAAGCCAGGAAGATTTGGCGGTTCTGCAGGAGATTTGTACCTACAAGTTCATGTAGAAGAATCTAATAAATTCACTTTGCGCGCAAACGATTTGGTCGCAACTCTTCCGGTAACTTTAAGTGAAGCTGTGCATGGTGCAAAAGTTACGCTTAATGACGTAGATGGTAATCCTGTTACGTTTAAAGTTCCAGCTTGCTCATCTAGCGGAGATGAGGTTCGTGTGAAAGGCGCTGGAGTTCCGGGAGCAAATGGCGATTTCGTTGGTCTTGTGCAAATTCGCCTGCCACAACGAGCAAATATGTTGCTTAAGCGTGTAGCAAAAGAATTTGATAAGACTGCCGGCGAATCTTACGCGGAAGAAATTAATAATTTGAGACAAAAATAGTGTAAAAATAAATTAAGAAAAGTAAAAGTAAAGTAAAGTAAAGGAAGGCGTGCTATGACACCTATAACGCGTGAAACTAAAGCACTGTATGAAATGTGCGCAGTTGCTTTAGTGCGTGGTAGTGCAACGCTTGACGGCGCGGACGAAGTAGGTTTTACAATCGATTTGCCAATATTTACCGTCAGCCATGTAGCGCGCCTTACCAATACTCATCCGCAAACCCTTCGCCAATACGATCGTTTGCGTTTAATCATGCCTCAGCGCACAGAAGGTGGCGCTCGCAGATACTCTTTGAGAGATATAAGCAGAATTGTACAAACGCAGCATTTAAGTCAAAATGAAGGTATCAATTTAGCTGGAATTATGCAAATTCTGGATCTGCAAGAAGAAAATCGACAGCTTAAAAGGCAAGTTCGTCATTTAACAGAAGCTGCAGAGTCTTCAGAGCGCAATATTTTTGCTGCAAACGCAGATGGCGACATTGTGGAAATGCAGCGTTCGCGTAATGCTCGGCGCTGGAGACGAGATATTCGCACTGAGCGCCGAGCTTTGCCGTCGTCTTATTCGTCATCAGAGTATGCAGATGCAAGTGATAATAACGCAATTAAAGACGAGAAATCTGTTGTTCTTTGGCGCGCTTGGCGCGTTTAATAACAATATTTTCAAGAGTTTTTGCGCTCACGCCTTCATATCCATTAAGCTCAGCGTGGTGCTTGCTTTCGGAAATATTTGCGCGCGAAAAACCAGTTTGCGCAACTACAGTAGCTCCCGAATTAACTGCAGCAGTAAGACCAGATAAAGAATCTTCTATGATTACGCAGTGAGCCATTTGTTCAGCGATTTCTTCCGCGCTTCCACAAATACCAACCATTTTTCCAGCAGCCAAATATGGTTCAGCGCTTGGCTTAGGCTTAAAACCATCGTCGCCACAAACGTATCCATCAAAAGCGCCTTCTGGAGCATGCTTAACAATATTTTCTACTAGGCAACGCGGCGAATTGCTGACTAAAATAGAAGGAATACCAGCATTTGTGAGGCTTTTAAGAAGGTCTAGAACTCCTGGAATCCACGGAACGCGCTCAGCTTCGCGAGCTGCAACGTAATCTACCATCCCTTTGCCGATTTCTTCTACTGTAAGTTTAGTTCCGGAAGGAATCATTTTATTTGCAACTGTTTCCAAAGATCCGCCAGAACATTTCCAAGCTAAATCTTCATCCCAATATCCGCCGTATTTTTCTACTAAATAAAATTCAGACTCGTGCCAATACGGTTCCGAATCAATAAGCGTGCCATCCATATCCCAAAATACTGCACGCAAAATATTCTTGCTCGATTGTGTGTTTGTAATTTTTTCTGATTTTTCAGTCTTTTGTTCCACTATTTATAATTCCTTATACTTTCTGTAATTACTGCCCGCTGTGTGGCGTAGAAGCGTCGGACTGGCTTTCGCCAGTGTTTCCAGATTCCGAATTTCCATAGCTGCCACCGTAACTATTTCCGTAGTTTCCGCTATTTGTATAGCTATCCCACGGATTATCTGAACGATTAATATGGTCAGGGTCTAAATCGTCTTTATCTTTATCCTTATCTTTATCTTTGTCCTTATTTTTATCTTCTTCATCTTCATCATGAGTGTAAGCATGTCGATCGCCTAAGCCCCACGTGCCGTCCGGCCCACCAATCTTACCAGTATCTTTTACTTCAGGGAATTTAGCAACAGGAGTTCCTGCTACAGCTTGGCGCATGTACCTAGTAAACAAGTGAACAGGGTAGTCGCTTCCGCCAAGATACCCGTGGAATGGCTTAATTACTTGCGGGCTGCCATTTGCGTCTGGATTCCAAATTGCAAAAGCAGTAACAATATTAGGCGTAAATCCTACGAAGCTTCCAGCGGTTTCATCGTTTGCTGTTCCAGATTTACCAGCTACAGGCCTTCCAATTGATCTAGCTTCGGTTGCAGTACCGTGTTGAACTACTCCAACCATTGCTTTTGTGGCTAATGCGGCATCTGTTGGCGAGAAAACTTGCTTTCCAACAGTTGGCGCACGATAAAACTCTTTGCCATCAGGATTCTTTACACTAGCAACAATATGCAAATCTGGGCGTCTGCCTTGATTGGCAAAAGTTGCGTAAGCGCGCGCTATTTCGCTTACATGAACCGAATCATTACCGAGTACGGTAAACGGATTTTTACCATTAACTCTCTTAGGGTTTAGTCCTGCAGTAACGGCGGTATGCGCAACTTTTTTAACGCCAAGTTTACTCTGCAAATCCATGTAAACCGTATTAACGGAATCTGCAGTTGCCCTGTACAAGTTAATCATGCCGTAGCTTGCGTTCGCAAAGTTTCCAACAGGTTTTTCAATACCGTCAAACTTGCGCGGCGAATTTCCGTTGAACATTGTGTCAAGACTTGTACCTGCTTGAATTGCGCCAATTAAAGCAAAAGGCTTCATTGTAGATCCAGGCTCATAAAGTGCTTGAGTTGCGTTATTTAACTGTTTTGTTAAATAGTCGTCGCCTGCATAAACCGAAATAATCGAGCCGTCTTTTGCGTTTACGGAAATTCCGCCAATTTGCAATCCTTGCGGCACAATCCCACGTCCGCCTTGAGAAGGGCTTGCAACGTTAAACATTAAATCTTGTTTAGACTTATCAATCGTAGTAATAATGCGGTATCCGCCGCTATCGAGATCTTCCTGGCTAAAAGCACCATTACTAGTCAACTCGTCGCGAACCATGTGCAGCAAGTAGCCTTGAGGGCCTGCATACATATTTCGCGTAGTTTGTGTAATTGTTTTTGGAATTTCAGCTTTTGCCGCCTGAGAAGCCGTAATGTAGCCGTCTTTTTTCATAATTTTCAGCACTCGCTTAAAGCGAATCTTGGCTTCTTTAGGGCCGATTGCAGGATCCCAACTACTTGGAGCAGGAATTATGCCCGCCAAAAGAGCTGCTTGAGATAATGTTAAATCTTTAGCTTCTATGCCGAAATAAGCTTTTGCTGCCGCTTGAATACCGTAAGCGCCTCGTCCAAGATAAATAGTGTTCATGTAATTGCATAAAACAGTATCTTTATCTTGTGTTTGAGCGATTTTCAAAGCCAAAATAGCTTCGTGAAGCTTACCGAGATACGTTTTAGTTTCGCCAAGATAGTAGCGTTCAGCGTACTGCTGCGTAATGGTAGAGCCGCCCCAGCGCCCGCGTTTAGTAACGTTATGAATAAGAGCACGGCCAATTCCCTTAAAATCAATTCCACTGTCTTGGTAGAAGGAGCGGTTTTCTGAAGCAACTATTGCCTGCCCAACGTACTTAGGAAGAACTGAACAATTAATAATCTCACGGTTTTGTTCAGCAAAAGACCCTAACTCTGTTTTTCCATCTGCGTAATAAACCTTGGTTTTATCTGCCATCGCAACTTTGTCAGGAGCAGGTATGTCAGTAGTTGCGTACATATAAGCAAAAATTGCTGCGCCAATCAAAATAGGTACAAAAATTAGTATTAGCGCCCAAAAAATAATAGGATGCCTTCCGCGCCAAGTTTTTCTGCGCTGCTGACGAGTGTATGCGCGTGAGCGTTCTCGTCTTGATCCGCGGTTGCTATTGCCGGAACCTGAAGAATAATATGAGTCGTATGAGCCTTGTCTACGAGGGGGAAGCGAGGCTGGCATATTCGTATTTTTTTGTGATTGTGACGATACGCTTCTTGTATCGTTTTTGCGCGAATTAGACGCTCGTCTTCCAGCTTTATTTACAACCATACATTCCACCGTAGCGCCCGGTATTGAATTTTTCACAGAAATTACATGTTTCGGCTTAGAAACGACTGAAAATCTCCCATATTGCACATAATGCTTATAGAAATAGTATTATGAAATGTGTATGAGTGCGGCATAACGTAATGCCGCTGATTTTTTGCAGGCAAGGAGTCTATATGAGCATCCGCGTTGCCATTGCCGGAGTAGGTAATTGCGCTTCGTCGCTGGTTCAGGGCGTTGAATATTACAAAAACGCTGATGACGGTGAGAAAATTCCAGGGTTGATGCACGCTGTTTTTGGACAGTATCGTGTGCGCGATATTGAGTTTGTTGCAGCATTCGATGTTGATTCTCTAAAAGTTGGGCATGATTTAAGCGAAGCAATTGGCGCTTCGCAGAACAATACTATTCGTTTTGCTGACGTACCAAATTTGGGTGTGGAAGTTATGCGCGGCCCTACTTACGACGGCTTAGGTGATTATTATCGCGAGATGATTGACGAGTCCGAGGCTGAGCCTGTTGACGTAGCTCAAGTTTTGCGAGATAAGCATGTTGATGTGCTTGTTTCTTATTTGCCAGTCGGCTCCGAAGAGGCAGATAAAGCCTACGCAACATTTGCAATGGAAGCTGGTTGCGCTTTCGTAAATTGCTTGCCGGTATTTATTGCATCCGATCCTGAGTGGGCGCAAAAGTTCCGCGATGCCGGAGTTCCTATTATTGGTGACGATATTAAAAGCCAGGTGGGTGCAACTATTACTCACCGTGTTATGGCTAGACTTTTTGAAGATCGTGGTGTGCGTTTAGACCGCACATACCAGCTAAATGTTGGCGGAAACATGGACTTTATGAACATGCTTCAGCGCTCAAGGCTGGAGTCTAAAAAGATTTCTAAGACTCGCGCAGTAACTTCAATCGTTCCTCACGAAATGGATGAGCATAATGTTCATATTGGCCCATCCGACTACGTTGCTTGGTTGGATGACCGCAAGTTTGCTTTCGTGCGTTTGGAAGGAACTACTTTTGGTGATGTTCCTTTGAACTTGGAGTACAAGCTTGAAGTTTGGGATTCTCCAAACTCTGCCGGAATTGTTATCGATGCTGTTCGAGCTGCAAAAATCGCTTTGGATCGTAAGCTTTCTGGCCCGATTTTGGCTCCAAGCTCCTACTTTATGAAGTCTCCTGCAGTTCAGCATGAAGATAACGAGGCTCGTCAATTAGTTGAGCGTTATATTGCTGGCGAAGTTGAAGCGGATGAGCTGCAGCTTAATGCCGATGTTGAAGAAGCGAAAGAGCGCGGTAAAAGCGTTTGGAGAGCCTAATTTATTGCTAATAGTAGCTATTAGTTGACTTTTATTTTCTATTACTCGTTATTACTACTCGACATGTAGCGAAAATCGTGTAATATAGTTAGAGCCTCCGCGTGGCACTACGTCACCCAATCCCCCCAGGGCAGAAATGCAGCAAGGGTAAGTGGCCTCTGGTGGGTGCGTGGAGGTTTTATTTTATTCAAATTTTATTATGCGCAAAACTCGCGCTGTCATAGAGACTGTCGTAAAGTCTAAAGTATGAGCGAAGAATTTACAGGAACAAATGACGGCTTAAACGCCAATAGTTTGAAAGATATTGAAGAGCTTCCAGACTTGCCAGAAGTTAAGGCTTTTTCTGCAGTGCCTAGCAGCGATGAATCTACAGTCGAGCTATTAGATTCAAAGAAGATTGCAGAAACTGGCGCAGAAACCGGCGTAGAAACGAACTCAAAATCAAAATCAAGTAAAAATTCTTCCTTACAAGAAGACGATGTTGACGAGTCCGATCCTCTACTTAAGCGCCCGCGTGTTTCCACAATATTATGGTGTGTTGCGCTCGCAGTCGTATTTTTAGTTTCTGCAGTTGGCGTTTGGTTTGTGAGCGTGCAAACAATACTTGGCCAAAGCTACGAGGAAATGGTAATTGATGGTTTTGGTTCTAGAGGAATGCCAGCATGGTTATCTGCTTGCTTAAAACCGCTTTGCAATTCACTTGTTGTTATTATTCTTGGTGTTGTTATTGCGGCAGTTGCTTTAGTTTTAGCTTGTGTTCGAAAACGCTGGTGGCTGCTTGGGCAGTGCGCAGGAATTATTATTTTGGCCGCTGCTGCTGAACCCTTAAAAAAGATTCTTCCTCGACCAATGCTTATTAATATTGAATATTTGTCGGCAAACTCAGCACCTTCTGGCCATACTTTACTTATTTGTGCGGCTTGTGCTTTGCTTATTTGCACTGTTTCTAGAGTTTGGCGCGCATGGGTTGCTGTTGCGAGCGCTGTAATAACTATTTTGGTGCAACTTTCACTGGTTGCAGGGCATTGGCATAGGTCTTCAGACGTGCTTATTTCATTGCTAATAGTTGCTGCAGTAACTCTTATTGTTCTTGCTTTAACGCGTTGCAGCGGAATGGACATGCCTGCGTATAGAAGATCCTCAATTAGCGTGCAAATTGTAGGAAGTTCTATGATTACTTTGGGTGTTCTTGCTTGCCTTTACTCACTATATTTAATATGGCAAATTTTGCCAGGTGTAGATATTTTTGCACAGTGGGCGGCTGTTGTATCTTATACTGCAACATATTGGCTGATTATTGGTGCATCTTTGCTTGTTTATGGCGTGATTATGGTAATGCGCCATTCTACAGCTTCCCCGCTTGGCAGGCTTGGATTAGTTGGTGCGCCTCCAACACCACCGTCTGCTGCATGAAAATGTCTACTCTATCTGCTTTTATCCACCGAGGTGGAATTTAATAGACGTACAGCGTAACTTGAGATACAGTTAGTGCGAAGCATACAGTTAATGCGTGTATGTTTGATTGTGTTAGGAAAGGAGCGAATATGGCAGCTGAACATAAGCTAGTCATTGTGGAGTCTCCCACGAAAGCGCGCAAAATTGGCGGGTATTTGGGTAACGGATACACTGTTATGGCGTCAGTGGGGCATATTCGCGACCTCGCTCAACCAAGCCAAGTTCCAGCCTCACGCAAAGCTGCGTTTGGTAAGTTTGGCGTAGATGTTGATCATGGTTTTGCCCCATACTATGTTGTTGGAGCAGATAAAAAGAAAACAGTTGCCGATTTAAAGTCTGCGCTCGCCAAAGCCGACGAGCTGTATTTGGCAACTGATGAGGATCGCGAAGGTGAGGCTATTGCTTGGCATTTGGTTGAAGCTTTGAAACCAAAAGTGCCAGTAAAGCGTATGGTTTTTCACGAGATTACTAAGGATGCTATTCAAGCTTCGCTAAGTAATACTCGAAATGTTGACGACAATATGGTTGATGCGCAAGAAACGCGTCGTGTGCTGGATCGTTTGTATGGTTACGAGCTTTCTCCTGTGCTTTGGAGGAAAGTTGGTCCAGGTCTTTCTGCTGGCCGTGTGCAGTCTGTTGCAACAAGGCTTATTGTTGAGCGCGAGCGCGAGCGCATGGCTTTTAGGAAAGCTTCATACTGGGATATTAGTGCTGTTTTGAGCTCTAAAGACTCTGATGGTAAAAGCGTTGATTTCGAAGCGCGCATGAGCGAGCTTTCTGGTCGTCGTCTGGCTGGTTCTAAAGATTTCAATTCAAAAGGCGAGCTTGTTGCTGCAAAAGGTGAGTCTCAGAAAGCTTTGCACGTTGACGCTGATTTTGCGTCCAAGCTTTCCAAAGCTCTTGAAAATTCAGATTTTGTAGTTGACTCTATGGAAACGAAGCCGTACCGCCGTCGTCCTTTGCCGCCTTTTACTACATCAACTTTGCAGCAAACTGCTGGAAACCGCCTGTCGATGAGCTCTCGTCAAACTATGCGAGCTGCGCAATCCTTATACGAAAACGGCTATATTACTTACATGCGTACGGATTCCGTAACGCTTTCTAAAGAGGCTATTGAGGCCGCTCGAAATGCTGCTAGGGTAGCGTTCGGTGCTGAGTATGTTTCTAAATCTCCTAAACAGTATGCAACTACGTCTGCAGGAGCGCAGGAAGCTCACGAATGTATTCGCCCTGCTGGAGCGCGTTTCTTAAGCCCAGACGAGCTGGCGGATAAATTGCCTGCAGATCAGCTTAAATTGTATACGCTTATTTGGCAGCGAACTCTTGCGTCTCAAATGGAAGATGCTACTGGTTTTACAGCAACAGTTAAGTTAAACGCTTCTGCTGGCGAATATGGTGAAGCTTTGTTCCAAGCTTCTGGAACAGTAATTACTTTTGCTGGTTTTATGAAAGTTTTTGCTAACGCATCTGCAGCTGAAAGTGATGGCGCAGGCGAAAAAGCGCTTCCTCAAATGCAATCTGGGGATGTTCTTGAAGCTAAAAGTGTTAGTGCGGATTCTCACGAAACTCAGCCGCCTGCAAGATACACCGAAGCTTCTTTGGTAAAAACGCTGGAAGCTAAGGAAATTGGTCGCCCTTCTACTTATGCAACTATTATTTCCACGATTATTGATCGCGGATACGTGTATGAGCGTGGACGTGCTTTAATTCCTTCATGGCTTGCGTTTGCTGTAATCAAGCTTTTAGAAGCTAACTTCCCAAAGTATGTTGATTACGCGTTTACTGCGGATATGGAAAATGGTTTGGACCGAATTGCGCACGGCGAAGAAACCGGTCGCGACTGGCTAACTAGATTCTATTTTGGTTCTGGAGATGATTCTGCGAAGTCTGCTGACGAAGCGCATATTGGTTTGCAACAGCAGGTTGCGGAACTTGGCGAAATTGACGCGCGTGAAATCAACACTATAAATATTGGTGATGGATTGCACGTTCGTGTTGGCCGTTACGGACCTTATTTGGAAGATACTACGAATTTGGACGCTGAGGGTAATCCTCGACACGCATCTCTTCCAGAAACTTTAGCTCCGGATGAGCTTAGCGTGGATGTTGCGCGAGAATTGTTAGATAACAATGCTGAAGGTCCGCGAGTGTTGGGCAAAGATCCTGAAACTGGTGGCACTGTTGAAGTGCGAAATGGTCGTTTTGGCCCATACGTTGCTTTAGTTGACTCTCAGGATGATGAAGACGCTAAGTCTTCTAAGTCGCGTCCAAAAATGGCATCCTTGTTTAAGACTATGGATCCTTTAACCTTAACTTTGCAAGATGCTTTGCAGCTTTTGCACTTGCCGCGTTTGGTTGGCGAGTATGAAGAAGTTGATGCTGAAGGTGTGGTTAAACTTGCTCGCATTGAGGCAAGCAACGGACGTTACGGCCCATACTTAACTAAGACTTATTCTGAAGTTGATTCTAAGCCAGAAACGCGCTCTTTAGCTAGTGAAGACGCTATTTTTACTACGACTCTAGAAGAAGCGAAGGCTTTGTTTGCGCAACCAAAGTACGGTAAGCGTACTCGCGGTGCTGCTAAGCCTCCTCTTCGCGAGCTCGGTGCGGATCCTGAAACTGGAAAGCCTGTTGTAATTAAAGATGGCTTCTATGGGGCTTATATTACTGATGGCGAAACGAATCGCACTTTGCCGAAGCAGTACACGCCTGAATCAATTGATCCTCAGGATGCGTTTGCGCTATTGGCTCAAAAGCGCGCTGCAGGACCTGTAAAACGCAAGAAGAGCGCTGCAAAATCTTCCGCAAAGAAGTCTACTGCGAAAAAATCTACAGCAAAGAAAACTTCCACAAAGAAGACTACTGCAAAGAAATCTACCGCTAAAAAAGCATAGGAATGAAATCTAAAGATTAAATAGACCTTGCGTATGGAGTCACAAAATATGGAGTCACAAAATATGGCATCTAAGAATGGTGATTTTTCAGGCGGTTGCGCTTGCGGAGGAAACTGTGGTTGCAACAGTGAGAAATATGCTGAAAATAAAGGCTTATTTATTTCTTTTGAAGGAATTGACGGCGTTGGTAAAACAACGCAAGTTGAGGCGCTGAAAAAGCATTTGCAATCTTTGGGGCGAGAAGTTGTAGTGACGCGCGAGCCGGGCGGAACTGATCTTGGAAAGTCTTTGCGCGAAATATTGTTGCACGGATCTTTTGTGTCCTCTAGGGCTGAAGCTTTATTGTTTGCAGCAGATCGCGCTCAGCATGTTGCTCAAGTGATTCGCCCAGCGCTTAGCCGTGGAGCGGTAGTAATTACAGATCGTTACATTGATTCTTCGCTTGCTTACCAAGCAGGCGGCCGCGAATTGACTATGGATGATGTGCGAACTTTAAGCGAGTGGGCAACTGACTCTCTGTGGCCTAATCGCACTTACTTGCTAGACATGCAGCCGGAAGCAGCTTTTGAGCGTTTGCATCGTGAGCAGGATCGAATGGAATCAGCCGGAATTGATTTCCAGCGTCGCACTCGAGAAGCTTTTTTGGATTTAGCGCAGGAATCTGCAAATAGGTATCGTGTATTAGACGCAACATGTTCTGCACAATCCTTAGCGGAGCTAATTTCTAGCGATGTGAATAATTTAATTGCGCAAATTGAATCTAAATAAAATGCTGTAAAACGAAATTTAGTGGGTGAAGCAATGAGCGTTTGGGATAACGTAGTTGGCCAAGAGCAGGTGATTAAGCGTTTGCAAAAAGTTGCTTGCGCGGACGCCAGTAAAATAGCCCAATCTTGGCTAATTTGCGGAGCTGCCGGCTTTGGCAGTGTGCAAGTTGCGCGCGCTTTTGCTGCTGCTCTCGAAAGCCCGGATTGTTTAGATGCAAATCGAAATATTAGTGGGGAAGAAGAGCTTAGTAAAACTGCTAAAGAAGTTTTAGCTGGCTCGCATCCGGATGTTCATACGCTTGCAACCGAAGGTGTGACTCTCAGCATTGACGATGTTCGCGAAGTTATTGGAATTTCCGAGCAAATGCCTAGCACTGCTCCGTGGCGAATCATAATTATTGAAGACGTTGACAGAATGTTGGAGCGCAGCACAAACGTTCTTCTTAAAGAGATTGAAGAGCCTAGCAATCACACTATTTGGCTTCTTTGCGCTTCAAGCGCTAAAGATGTGCTTCCAACAATTCGTTCGCGCACGCAGCTTGTGCAATTAGCTATGCCGGATGAGAAGTCTGTAGCAGAATATCTTATTAAAAAAACGGATGCGGATAATAAGTTAGCAGGTCGCGCAGCTAGACTTTCTCAAGGAAATATAGAAACCGCGTTGATTTACGCAAGCGACGAGCGTGCTTTAAGCAGGCGAGATGAGTTAGTTGCAGGATTGCTTCGCATGCACGAGGCTGCTGACGCAATTATGCTTGCTGCAATGCTTATTGAGGACGCAAAAGCTCAAGCAGAAGATGAAGTTCAGCGAAATGTTGAAGCTCAGCAGAAAGAATTTTTAAGAATTAACGGCTTAAAAGATGGCGATCGTATTGCGCCAAAATTGCGCACAGCTTACAACGCAATCGGTAAAAAAGATGAGGTAAAGCGCAAAGTTACTCGCGTAAGTCGCGACGTATTAGGTCGTTCTTTAGACGCAATCAGCAGCGTGTATCGAGACGTTTTAGTCATACTTAACAATGCGCAGGATTCTTCGCCAATAATAAATCAAGAATACAAGTCTGGGATTGTAGAACTTTCTAAAAAACTAACGGTGAAGCAGGCGCTTGGTTTTGTTGACAACATTGCCACAGCTCGTAAGCGCTTGGCTAGAAACGGCAACGCAACGCTTGTTTTTGAAGCGTTATTCTGCTCTCTTTTATAAAAATAACGTAGGGCTTTACTATATTCGCCACGGAAGTGACATATCGCTTGTGCCTATTCTCGGCGCGTTAGTTGACTCGCGTCGCATAATTTCTGGCCTAAATTCCATGTGTGCTGGAAGCCAATGTTGTTCGGACTTATCAACAGTGGCTAAGCGAATAGCTTCGCGCGCAATCTGCTGGTATGGAGGCCTGATTGAAGAAAGCTTAGGCTCAGATATTTTTGCCTGCCTGCTATCTCCGTAACCTATTACGCGAACATCTTGCGGAACTTTTAAAGAAAGCTCATCTAAAGCCAAAAGAGCTCCCATTGCCACGGCGTCGTTTGCGCAAATAATAGCGTCTGGTCTGCGTGATTGCTTAGCTGCAGAAGTGGAAAAGAGCCTCATAGTATCCTTAAATCCACGCTGATAAGTAAGCTCGCCAAAAGTCGTCCAATCTGGCTCAGGAAGTAGACTTAATCGGCTTGCAGCAGTCTGGAAATTAGCGAATAAGTTTGCGTTTTGTGTGGAGTCAACATTTCCGCTTAAATAAGCAATATTGTGCGCGTCGTGGTGTGAAAGATGTATTAAAGCAGCTTCCATCATGGATTCTTGATCCATGCCAACCCAGTTAATGTGGAACGAAGTTGCAGTGCCGCCGATTTGCACAATTGGAAGATTATTTACGTAGTTTTCAAGTATTTTTGTTAAATCAATATTGTTAGACTGTATAACAATAAGACTGTCAACATTGTGCTCAATAAGCTCCTCAATGCGCTCTTCTTGCGTTTCAGCGTCTTTGCCAGTGCCAACAAGAAGTATTTTGTCTATTGTCTTAGCTGCCTCATCCAGGGCGGAAAGCATGTTTACGTTGAACGAATCGTCTACGTTGCTTGTGCTCATTACCACGCCGATTGTGTTAGTTGTGTCGCTTCTTAATGCGCTTGCTGCATAATTTACTGAATAATTAAGCTGTTCTGCAGCTTTTCTAACGCGTTTTGCAATATCGTCATCTTTGGCTCGACGGCCAGAAAGTACGCGAGATACTGTTGCGATTGAAACTTTTGCGAGCGCCGCTACATGAGTAATGGAGGCATTCTGATTTGTTTGATTTGCCATATATGCCCCCGAATGAGTGCGGTGCTGTAGCTAATAATAAGCAGCACCGCAAATCGAATACTATAAAGTGAATATTATTTATTTGCTCGTTTATTTACTTTCTTAACTCTATATTATTCGCCTTTCGTGACTACTTCTACAAGCTTAGCTGCCACATTTTCAGCATCTTCGCCGTCTACAGTAATTGTGATTGAATCTCCCTTAGTAATGCCCAAGCCCATAATCGAAAGAATGCTGTTTGCGCTTACTGGAGCTCCTTCACCTTTTGCGATTGTTACGGTGCAATTTGATGCCATTGCAGCTTGTGAAAATTCAGATGCTGGGCGAGCGTGAATTCCAACAGGGTCTTCAATAGTAACGGTGCGAGTTGCGACTGACATTTTTTCTCCTTTGAATAAAAAATTAATAATTTCTACTTTTATTTTACTTTCGTATAAAAGCAAAGTTTTTTTTCTTAAGTTTTTTATTGCTATTTTTAATGTTAAGTGTAACACAATTAACTGAAAAATACAGAAAACGTTTTCACTTGTTGTAACAACGTTTTTAATGGTGTATAGTTTCATTAGTAAGAAACGTTTACCTGCAAGAAATGCTTCTGCGGCGTTGCAGCTGTGGTAAAGCGTCTAAACCTAAAGGAGGGTTTAAGTATGGTAATCACTGGTGTTGGTATTGGTCGTTCAATGGCGTCTGGTGAAGTATTGTGTATGGCACCTGCTTTGCGCGAGCCAGAAGATGTGGCTCGTCCTTCGGCAATATCAATCGAAGATGCCAAAATTTCAGTACAAAACGCTCTAAATGCAGTAAATAAAGATTTGCAACAGCGCGCGGAAGCTGCTCTTAAAGCAGCGGATGAAGGAACTAAAAAAGCAGCACCAATTATGCAGGCTCTTGCGCAAATGGCGTCGGATCCAGCATTAATAAGTGCGATTGAAGCTGGAATTTCTGCTGGGAAAACAGCTGAACGTGCTACTTGGGAAGGATTTGCGCAGTTTGAAGATATGTTGCGCAATCTCGGCGGCTATATGGCTGAGCGTGCGGGAGATTTGCACGATGTTGGCCAGCGCGTTATTGCGTCCTTGCTTGGTGTCGAAGCGCCTGGAGTGCCAGAAAGCGATTCTCCTTTTGTGTTGGTTGCTAGGGATCTTTCTCCTGCCGATACTGCTTCGCTCAATTTAAGCAAGGTTCAGGCAATTGTTACAATCGACGGCGGTCCTACAAGCCACACTGCTATTCTTGCGCGCGCTCGCGGAATTGTTGCTGTTGTTGGAGCGCACGATGCTTGCCAGCTAAACAATCATCAAATGATTGTAGTTGATGCTGCCCGCGGACGCGTTATAAGCGATCCTAGCGAAGAAGAAATTGCGCATGTTAAAGAGTCTCGTGAGCGCTTAAGTCGTGCTCGCGAATTGCGCGGATTGCCTGGAAGTACTAAAGATGGTCATTTGATTCCACTTTTGGCAAATGTTGGCAAGCCTTCGGATGCTCAAATTGCGCACGAATATGGTGCTGAAGGCGTTGGCTTGTTCCGTACGGAATTTCTGTTTATTGGTAACGAGCAGCCGCCTAGTGTAGAAGAGCAGACAGAAGCCTACACAAAGCTGTTATCTCAATTTGATGGCAAAAAAGTTGTTATTCGTCTGCTTGATGCTGGAGCAGATAAGCCGTTGCCATTCTTAACTCCGGAAGATGAGCCAAATCCTGCTTTAGGTCTTCGCGGTTTGCGCACTTTAAGGCAGCATATGGATGTTTTAGATGGCCAGCTTGAGGCCTTGGCTCGCGCTGATGCCGCCACTAATGCAGATTTGTGGGTAATGGCTCCAATGGTTTCAGACGAGCATGAAGCTGCGTATTTTGTAAAGCTTGGTAAATCTAAAGGTCTTAAGAAGGTTGGCGTTATGGCCGAAGTTCCTTCTATTGCTTTGGTTGCCGAAGAAGTTGCTCAAGTTGCTGATTTTGTTTCTATTGGAACGAATGATTTAACTCAGTACACTCTTGCGGCTGATCGAACTCTTGGATCTGTTTCTAATTACCAAACTGCTTGGCATCCTGCCGTGTTGCGTGCAATCAAAATGATTGCAGACGCTGGTAACGCTCATGGTATGCCAGTTGGAGTTTGTGGTGAAGCTGCGGCTGATCCAGACTTAGCGGTTGTTCTTACTGGTCTTGGTATTAACTCGCTTTCTATGACGCCGGTTGCTTTGGACGATGTTCGTGCTGAACTTGCTCAGACTACATTTGATGAAGCAAAAGCTAAAGCTCAAGAGGCTTTAGCTGGAAAGTTCTACCACTCGATTATGCAGGAATAATCAAAATTTAAATATAACCAAAATTTAATAATCACAAAATTTAAAAAATAGTAAAAAATTAAAAATAATCAGAAAAGAGAAAATATGAGCGCTGATATTGACGAGCTTCTTCCGGACGCTGCAGTTAATCTTGATGTTGCGGCTAAGGATTGGCGCGATGCGATTCGTCTTGCTGGCGATGCTTTGCGAGAAGCTGGCTTTACCACTGACGAATACACGGATCAAATGATTGAAACCGTTGAGAAAATGGGGCCATATATTGTTATTGCTCCAGGCTTGGCTTTGGCTCATTCAAGGCCATCGGCAGCGGTTCTTAAAAGCGGTTTAAGCTGGGTTCGTTTAAGTACGCCTGTTGAATTTGGCAATGCTGCTAACGATCCAGTTTCTTTAGTTATTGGTCTTGCAGGTCACGACGAAAGCGAGCATATTGGGGTTATGTCCGCAGTTGCTGCAGCTTTGTCTAATCCTGTAAAAACTAAGGAACTTGCGCAAGCAAAAAATGCTGAAGAAATTCGCGCGATTCTTAAAAGTTAGATGTTAAATCATAAATTAATTTTGTAAAATTAAAAATGATAACTCAACGAAAGAGGCTATTATGAATATTCTGTGCGTATGCGGAAACGGCATTGGCACGTCTGTACTGCTCAAAATCAATGTTGAGGCTGCAGCAGCAGACCTTGGTCTTGATGTTACGGTTACTACTTCCGACGCTGGAAGTGCAAAAGGTACCGCTAATATGAACGACCTTGTACTCACATCTCCTCAGCTCGCTCCAGAGCTTGAGGGTACTACCACTCCTGTGGAAACAATTGAAAATTTCATGGATGTTGAAGAGGTGAAAAGCGTACTTGAGCGTTACGTATAGTAATTACTCATAGTATTTGCCTTCCCCTAGGGAATAAAAAAGAAGGAAATAAAAATGAACATTGTAGTTCAGGTTTTAAATTTCATAAGTCAGCAGATTTTGAATGTGCCGGCTTATTTGATTGGTATTATTGCAGCAATCGGTCTTATTGCACTCAAGCGTAGTGCAGGACAAGTTATTGCAGGCGGCTTAAAGGCTGCTATGGGTTACCTTATTTTGGGCGCAGGTGCTGGCGTTGTTGTTGGTGCTCTTGCTCCATTTGGTGACTTAGTTTTGAAGTCTACTGGTGCACACGGTGTTGTGCCTACAAACGAGGTTATTACAGCTCAGGCTGCAGGACAGTATGGTGCTACTTCTGCATACATTATTGTGCTTAGCTTCGTTCTTATGCTTCTTGCTGCTCGCTTTACTCCACTGAAGTACATCTTCTTGACTGGTCACCACATGGTGTTCATGTCCATGTTGCTCGCTTTGGTGCTTTCTGTAGGCTTTGGTGCTGGCAACCAGCTTCTTATTGTTATTGTTGGCTCCATTATTATGGCAACGGTTATGGTTGTTTTGCCAGCTTTTGCGCAGCCATTCATGAACCGCATTACCGGAAGCGATAAGCTTTCAATCGGTCACTTCAACTCCTTAAGCTACATTGTTTCTGGTGCTGTTGGCGCTGCTGTTGGTAAGAAGTCAAAGTCCACTGAAGACATCAACTTCCCTAAGGGCTTGAGCTTCTTGCGCGATTCCATGGTTTCCACCACTTTGTTGATGGTTGTGCTTTATCTTGTGTTCGCAGTATGGGCTTCTGTTGTGTTGCCGGCAAAGGAACTCTTCAAGATTTTCGCATCTCATCCTACTGATTACAGCGCATTCTACATGGCTGCTTTTGCTCAGGCTTTGCAGTTCGGCATTGGTGTTAGCGTAATCCTCTACGGCGTTCGTATTATTTTGGGCGAATTGGTTCCTGCATTCCAGGGCATTGCTAACAAGGTTGTTCCAGGCGCACGTCCAGCATTGGATATTCCAATCGTGTTCCCATACGGTGCTAACGCTTCCCTCATTGGCTTCTTGGCTTCCTTCGTTGGTGGTCTTGTAGCTCTTGGCATTATTGCAGTGTGGATGGGACCGGCTTGGGGCTTGGCCTTGATTCTTCCTGGCATGGTTCCTCACTTCTTCGATGGTGGCGGTGCTGGCGTATTCGGCAACGCAACCGGCGGTCGTCGTGGCGCTATTCTTGGTGGCTTCATCAACGGCTTGATTATTACATTCCTCCCAGCAGTATTGCTTACGGTTATGGGTTCCTTCGGTTTGGCAAACTCCACCTTCGGCGATGCTGACTTTGGTTGGGTTGGTACCGTTGTTGGTAACTTCGCTCACCTTGGTGCAGGCGTTGGTGCTGTAAGCTTGATTGTTTTTGCAGTTATAATCTTTGCTTTGGCTTGGGTATGGCAGGTTAAGGTTGTTAACACCGGCTGGCTTCCTGCAGTAAAGCATGCTGAGTTCATTGAAAGCATTAAGGAACAAGAGCGTGCTGCCAAGAAGGCTGCTATGGCTGCTAATAAGGAGGCTGCAGCAAAGTAAAAATCGAGTATAAAATCTCCATTTTCTAAATCAGTGCGCCCGGTTATTTATATAGCTGGGCGCACGTTTTTATTAATCTCGTTAATCTAATTAATCTTCAAAGTCATAGGACAAGCTGCAACACTGTTAATATCTCAGTTGGCTGACTGAGTTAGTAACAGTGTTTTGCCAATTGCCGTTGTTTTCTCAGTTTGTTAGCTGAGTTTTTAACAGTGTTGAGCTTATTACCGTTATTTTCTCAGTTTTCTGACTGAGTTAGTAACAGTGCTCAACGCACGTAAAGAGAATAGTTTGCAAATAGGTAATTTATTAGCGCAGTTGATTAGTGTTGTGTAATAGTAGATACTTGAATTATGAATATTTCTACAGATTTCACTATTATTCCAGATAATTATTCCAAGGCTGCACCGGAGCAGAACAAAATTAATGGAGTTCCAGTAGTTTCATTCCCGTTTTACGTTGACAATATGCCATCTTTTGTGCACTACTTGCATTGGCGACTTGTTGACGATGATGCAATACCGGTATGCGGTTTTGAATGGATTCATTGGACGGCTGCAAATGTGCCAGTAGATGCGTTAATGTTTGATTTTAACGATTCTCACGCTTTGCAAATTCCGGAAGATTTTTCGCGCAAAATGCCAGCGATGATTCCTGAAGCTATTCAGGGGCGTAATTCGCAAGCAAGCAGGTTTGTTGGCTGCGAAGATCCTGCAATCACCATGCGTTACAACGGCCCGCAGCCTCCAGATAAAGATCACGAATATATGTTTGAAGTTTTTGGTACGGAACAACCTTTGCCAAATCTTAAACAAGGCTTCTATATGAATGAATTGTTGCGCGAAATTCGTAACTGCACTCGCGGCGTAGATGCGGGCGGAATGTTCTTTACTGGGCGCGCCTAATTTAAGTAACTAGCGATAGAATCAATCAGGAATAAAAATTAGTAAAATATTAAAACTCACAAATGGGGGCTGCAAATGGCATGCACAACAATTCTCGTCGGACGCGGCGCAAGCTACGACGGATCTACGCTTATTGCGCGTAACGAAGACTCCGCAAATGGCGAATTTAATCCAAAGCGCTTAGTAGTAGTAAAGCCAGAAGATCAGCCTCGAGTTTATAAGTCCGTTCTTAGCCACGTAACAGTTGAGTTGCCGGATAATCCAATGCAATACACAAGCGTGCCAAACGCTGATTTGCGTGAAGGAATCTGGGGAGAAGCTGGCGTTAACGAAGCAAACGTGGCAATGAGCGCAACTGAAACGCTTACATCCAACGAGCGCGTGCTTGGAGCAGACCCAATGGTTGAGCTTCAAAAAGAACAAGGCAAAGTTGGCGATGCTGACTACAAGCCAGAAGTTCCAGGCGGAATTGGCGAAGAAGACTTCTTAACAATTGTTTTGCCTTATATTCGTAGCGCTCGCGAAGGCGTTGAGCGTTTGGGTGCGTTGCTTGAAAAGTACGGCACTTACGAAATGAACGGCGTTGCTTTTTCGGACGTAAACGAGATTTGGTGGCTTGAAACTGTTGGTGGCCATCATTGGATTGCTAAGCGCGTGCCGGATGAAGCTTATGTTGTTATGCCAAACCAGCTTGGTATTGACGAGTTTGACTTGGATGACGCTTTTGGTGAGCAAGAAGAGCACATGTGCTCGGCTGATTTGCTTGAATTTATTAAAGAAAATCACTTGGATTTGTCGGTTGAAAACGCTTCTCCTTTCAATCCTCGCGATGCTTTCGGCTCTCATTCGGATTCCGATCATGTTTATAACACGCCTCGCGCGTGGTTCATGGAGCGCTTCTTGAATCCGTATGACGAAGTGTGGGATGGTAAAGACGCTGATCATCGTCCGGACAGCAACGACATTCCTTGGGCTCGCCAGCCAGAACGCAAGGTAACCATTGAAGATGTTAAGTACGTTTTAAGCTCGCACTATCAGGGCACTGAATATGATCCTTACGGAAAGCTTGGAGACGAGCATACTCGCCACATGTTGCGCCCAATCGGTATTAACCGTCAAAGCGAGCTTGCTGTAATGCAAATACGTCCTTACATGCCGGAAGAAATACGTGCAATTCAGTGGATTACTTACGGTTCTAATCCTTTCAACGCTTTGGTGCCGTTCTATCCGAACGTAAATCGCACTCCAAAATATTTGGAAGATACAACTACTCGCGTAACAAGCGAAAACTTCTATTGGGAAAATCGCATTATTGCAGCTCTTGCCGATGCTGCGTTTAACGATACAGCTAATACGATTGAGCGTTACCAGGAAACTGTTGGCTCTCTTGGGCATGCAATGGTTAAGCGCACAGATAAAGAAATTGCTGATTTGCTCGGCGTTTCTTTAAGAGATTACGAGCCAGAGCGTGAATGCGATGAAGACGGTTATTGCGGCGATGTTGTGCGCAATCCGGAAGAAATTATTGCCGCTCTTCGCGACGCAAAAGTTCGTGAGGCTTTGGCTAACGCGAATGACAGCATGGCAGAAAGGTTGAAGAAGGAAACAGACGCGTTGCTTGATAATGTTCTTTACATTACAAGTATGCGTATGAAGAATGGCTTTAACCGTTCTGATCATTAAATTATATAAAATATGCATTTATGCATTATGCCTATGAAAGTGGGGAACATGAGCATTATTGATAAATACACAACAACATTCGGCTTGGTTAAAAAGATTGATGCCTTCGGGTATTTGGACTATTTAAAGCAGAATCCTGATCAGCCTCGCAAGCATGGAAAAGTGCTTCTTGTTACTGCAGACACTCCGCTAAAAGCATCTCGTGGTGAAGGTAAAACAACTACTACGATTGCTTTGGTTGATGCCTTGCGTGAGCGCGGTGTTGATGCTGCTGCAGTTCTTCGTCAGCCAAGCATGGGCATTACGGCCGCTGGTTCTAAAGGCGGCGCAAGCGGCGGCGGTAAGTCTTCGCTTTCTCATCCTGAGCTTATTGATTGGGGCTTGTGTGGTGAGATGGCTGCTATTGCTTGCGCGCAGAATTTGCTTGTGTCGTTTGCAGAAAAAGCAGTTGATGAAGGCGTGCTTGATACGATTTTGGTTCCTCGCGTAAGTGAAGTTCCATCTCGTTCGCTTCGCAGCATTGCTGTTGATTATGGCAAGGGAACTGTTCCTGAGCGAGTCGTTTTGACTCCAACATGCGAGCTTATGCAAATTGTTGTTCTTTCGCGCAGCATGGATGAGATTTCCGAGCGCGTTGCTTCAATGATTGCTGGCACAAAGGATGGTGTTCCTCGTAAGTTTGGTGATTTCGTTGATTTGTGGCGAATTACAAATATTCTTTCCGACGCTGTAAAGCCTGCAAAAACAGAAACTATTAACGGTTCGCCGATTTATGTGCATTGCGGTCCATTTGCAAACGTTTCGCTCGGTATTCCAAGCCTTGTAAGCGTTGAAATGGCTTGCGCTGAGCATGATGTTGTTGTTGTGGAAGCAGGTTATGGTACGGATGCTGGTGCTCAAAAGTGGCTTGATATTGCTTCTCGCGAGTTTGGTGCAAAGTGGCCTGCCGCTGCAGTTGTAGTTACTCGCGCAACTACTTGGCGAGATGACGAAACTTTGGCTTGGCGCTACCCATTCCATGTTTCTCGTTTGGAATCTCTTAATATTCCTACATTCCCGTTGATTAATTTGTGGGAAGGTGAGGATGATCAGGTTCCTGAATTATTAGCGCAGGCGAAATCTTTGGGATTTAGGAAGCCGATTGTTGGCAATCTTTTCCGCGACGGTGGCGATGGTTTGGCAGATCAGCTTGACGATTTTGTGTCTGTAATTAGTGAAGATACTAAAGCGTATGCTCCTGAATCCAGGCGCGGAAATACTCTTATGAATCGAATTAAGCTTCTGTGTGAAGAAGCTTACGGCGTTCCAGCTGATCGTGTCATTGAAAAAGATGGCTTTGCTGATTCTCTGTCTGCAGCGCAAGATTTGTGCGCAAATGCAGGTGTTGATTTCAACAGCCTTGCGTTAGTGGCAGTCAAGTCTCCTGCAACCATGACGGACGACGATCACAAGCCTGCTGGGGAGCGCACAGTTACCTTAAAGAAGGTGGAAGTTCACGCTGGTGCTGGAGTTGTGCAAGTAAACCTTACTGCATCTCTTACAACGCCAATGCCAAAAATTGTGTGAATTGGCAAGGAGTAAAAATGAGCGAGACCGAATCTGAAGAAATTAAAAATAATACTTCAGGAAATCGTAATTTACGTAGCAAAGTCGTTCTCGCAGAATCGCCTATTGGTAGTAAATGCGGCAAGGTTTTTCTTGCCGCAACGCCAATTGGTAATATTGGTGACGCTTCTTCTAGGCTAATAAATCTCCTAGAAACTGCAGATATTGTGGCAGCTGAAGATACTCGTAGGCTTTACGATTTGGCGAATCGACTTGGGGTTCATGTTTCTGGGCGCGTTGTTGCGTATCACGATCACAATGAGCGAAATAAGGCCGACGGTTTGCTCGACGAAGTAGAGCAGGGTGCTAAGGTTCTTGTGGTTTCAGACGCTGGAATGCCAACTATTAACGATCCGGGTTTAGCAATTGTTCGCCGGGCTATTGAACGTGGACTTCCTGTTACATGCGCTCCAGGCCCTAGTGCGGTTCTTGATGCGCTTGCGCTTTCTGGATTGCCAACTGATCGCTTCTGCTACGAAGGTTTTTTGCCAAGAAAGTCTGGTGAACGACAGCAACATTTGCGTTCGCTTAAAGCAGAGCGCAGAACAATCGTGTTTTATGAGGCTCCGCACCGAATTGCAGAAGCTATGGAAGATCTATTAGCTGTGCTTGGCCCTAATAGGCCAATGGCATTATGCCGAGAGCTTACTAAAGATTTTGAGGAAATTCGCCGCGGAAATGTGCAAAGTATTTACGACGGCGTGCTGGCTGATCCTCCTCGTGGCGAAATTGTGCTGGTTATTGGGGGAGCTAACGATGATGAAGTTAGAGCAGAAAGTCAAGATTTAAGCGTAGATGCTCTTGCTGAGCTTGCGGCTGATTGCGCAGAAAAGGAAGGTTTGCGCATTAAAGAAGCAATTACGAAAGTAGTAAAAGAGCATCCGCTTTTAGATGGTTCTTTTGCAAATCGTAAGCAAGTTTACGCAGCATGCCTTAAACAAAAAGGTGAGGCTGAGTAGGGAATTTTCTTATAAATTTCCAATAATCCTAAAACTATTGCCTTAAGCCTGCCTTAAAGCCTGCTGTAAGTCTTGCTGTAAGTCTGTCTTAAGTCTGCCGTAATAGATGTCATATATCGCTATCATAAGATGCAAATAACACTTCAAAACTGTGACGAACATCCGGTCCGCCTTGTTGAGAAATGTATTCTAAAAGATGAGCGTCTGCAGAAGGATTTGCAATAACCCATTTACGCAATTCGGGTATATGTTTTGCAATATGCCACAAGATTTCCGGATTTGTTGAGGGGTCGCTTGCAACAACAGGCGTAAGGAGTATTGGCGGCTTAGGAGGAGAGCTTGCATGCTCCTTCGTGAATGAGTTGAATTTCATTTCCATGGTTTCCTTATTTCATTCGCAATATCATTCAGCCAAGTTCTTGCGCGCACAGAGCCTGGAAAATAAGGATTGCTGTCAATAATACGTCTGCACTCGTGCAAATCTACGCGATAGTGAGATATTAGTAAGTTTGCAATGCTTTTTCTGTATAACTCGTAATTTTCACTATCTCCTTGCGTATATGCTAAATCGCATATTGTTCTTTCCGGAGTTGTTATGCGAGTTTTTCCAAGAGTAACATAGTCTTTTTCGTTTAATTTCCTACGAAATGATCGAATTGTGTGACCGTGTGGTTTCCTTCTATAATGACCGTAATCAATAACATCTATATTTTCAGGAAAATTTCCACCAAGCCACACCCACGCAGCTGTAAATAAGCAAGCAACGCTTTCTGAAGGTATTAAATCGTTTACTATATTGCTTCTTCCGCGCATAGAAATAGCCATTTTATGGGAGTACCCGGTATTAGATGTTAAGCGGTTAAATATTCCAAATTTAGAAAGCTTTTTCATGCACATTGGCCCAGGTAAATGGTTGTTATCAAGAAGAGGCGGGAATTCCTCGTTGTCTATTTTGCCGATTTTCCAAATCGTATATGCCATTTGTTGATCAATCATATTCTTCCTCTCTTTCTATTGATTTAAGAATTGAGATTATGAAAATTTTTAGAGGTAAATAAGATTAAATAAATAAATTGTGGATATGTGAATTGCTATTTGAATAGATACTTAATCAATATTGAATCGCTATTGTTTTTAAGTGCATATAATTCGTATTAGCTAAAAGTTTTGCACATATTCACAATTAGAATATTCGTAAGAATCTGCTATTTTTGCGCCATTTTTGCGCTATTTTCTGCGCTTTTCTCTAAATTTTTCTTTGATATTCGTCTAGAACTGTCCGCGCTGAACAAGATAATATTTGCCTATGAGTCATATTTTGGTGAATGTTGCATGGCCTTACGCTAATGGCCCTCGTCATATTGGTCACGTTGCTGGATTTGGTGTTCCTTCAGACGTGTACGCGCGTTACGAGCGCATGAAGGGCAATGACGTGTTGATGGTTTCTGGAACTGATGAACACGGCACGCCTATTTTGGTTGAGGCAGATAAAGAAGGCGTTTCTGCGCAAGAGCTTGCAAACCGTTACAATCGCGTAATTACTAAGGATTTATGCGATTTAGGTTTAAGCTACGATTTGTTTACGCGCACAACAACCGCAAACCATGAGCATGTGGTTCAGGAAATGTTCCGTCAGTGCTTAAAGAACGGTTATATTTATAAAGGTACGCAGAAGGTTGCAATTTCGCCTTCTACCGGCCGTACTTTGCCTGATCGTTATATTGAGGGAACTTGTCCATTGTGTGGTGCGGATGGCGCTCGCGGCGACCAGTGTGATGCTTGCGGAAATGAGCTTGATCCGGATGAGCTTATCAATCCTGTTTCTAAGATCAACGGAGAAACTCCTCGCTTTGAAGAAACTGAACACTACTTCTTGGATTTGCCGTCTTTGGCTGAGGCGAATGTTAATTGGCTTCATTCGCGTGAAGGTTGGCGTACTAACGTTATTAACTTCTCGCTTGGCTTATTTAAGGAAGTAAAGCCTAGAGCTATTACGCGCGATATTGATTGGGGTATTCCGGTTCCTGTTGAAGGTTGGATTGATAACCCGAATAAGCGCTTGTATGTGTGGTTTGACGCCGTTATTGGTTACTTGTCTGCCTCTATTGAGTGGGCGCGCAGGCAGGGTAAGCCGGATGCTTGGCGCGACTGGTGGTGTGATCCTAAGTCTCCTGGCTACTACTTCATGGGCAAGGATAATATTACTTTCCATTCTCAAATCTGGCCTTCGGAAATGCTCGCATATAACGGAGCTGGATCAAAGGGCGGCGAAGCTGGTGTTTACGGACCGCTTAATATGCCTGAGCAGGTTGTTGCTTCTGAGTTTATGACTATGGAAGGTAAGAAGTTCAGCTCTTCGCGCGGAATTGTTATTTACGTGAAGGATATTTTGGCTCGTTATCCTGTGGATGCTGTGCGATACTACATTTCTATTGCAGGCCCTGAAAATTCTGATGCTGATTTTACTTGGGCTGAGTTTGCTCGTCATAATAACGAAGAGCTTGCTGCAAGTTGGGGAAATCTTGTTAACCGTGTGGCAAATCTTATCAATAAGAATTTTGGCGAGATTCCTCCTTTGGATGAAGATTCTATGACTTCAATGGATCGCGCTTTGCTTGATCAAACTTCTGATGCGTTTGCTTTGGTTGGCAGCTTGATTGAGCGCCATCGTCAGAAGAATGCTCTTACGGAAGCAATGCGAATAGTTGCGGATATTAATAAATATATTTCCGCAACTGAGCCGTGGAAGATTAAGGATGACGAAGCTCGTCTCGGAACCGTATTGCACGTGGCTGCGCAGGCTGTTTCGGATGCTAATCATCTTCTTGCTCCGTTCTTGCCTCATGCAGCGCAAAAGGTTTGGGAAGCTCTTGGTGGCACTGGCGTGTTCTCACCGTTGCCTCATATTGAGGAAGTTGAAGATTTGGATAATCCAAACTTTAAGTATCCGATTATTACGGGTGATTATCGTTTGGGTGAAACTGTACATCCTTGGGAGAGTGAAGAATTGGTTGCGGGAACGCCTGTTCCTAAGCCAACTCCTATCTTTGCTAAGATTCCGAAGGAAGCGGTTGATGAGGAGCTTGAACGTTTTGCTTCTGCATTGGCAGAGCGTCAGCGTGTTGAAGCAGAAAGACTTGCTGCTGCAAAAAAATCTTTGGAAAATAGCGGCAAATAGGTTGAAAATTTTGGGCAAATCGTTATAAAATAACAAAAAATATAGCAAGTTTTCTTAATAAGAAATATTTTAAGGAAATTTTAAGGAAAAACTCTTTTCTTTGGACGAAAGTTTAGCTATACTAACATATGTTAATGGTTCGCCATTAGCGAGGTTCGTTCGCGAACCCCATAATTGAAACCTTCTTCTCTCTTTCTCTCTGCCCCGGCGGGTTTCCTCCCGCCGGGCTTCTTTTTAATTAAAAAGCGCAGACTGCAAAAAGCAATCTGCGCCTATAAATTTAAGCACTTAAACTAGCGGCAGCGCTTTGAAAGCGGCTCCCACGGCTCAAGCATTACTGGCTCTTGCTTTAAGATGGCAAGAGTTGCTTCGTCAAGATACTTCTTATTGATGATTACTTCAGTAACGTAGCGGTCGAACCAGTCGGCAGAGCCAACGTAGTAGCCATCTTCGCCTGCATCTTTACCCCAGCTGTTCTCAATCTTCCAGCGATCCGGGTTGCCGTTTTCGTCTAAGTTTACGCCTGTAAATGTCATAGCGTGATTGCCTGGAATATCCATGTATTCCAAACCCTTCGCCTTATCAAATGTAAATTCAATATCGAAGAGTTGGTCAACGCGAACCACTGCAGGATCAAAGAATCCGCTATCTCTCAAGGAGAACTGTGTGCAATCGCAAGCAAACCAAATTGGGTGGCCGTCGCTGAGTTGATCTACAGCTGCCTTTCGGAACACTTCAATAGGAACGTTCACAAATTCCAGCTCATCTGTTTCAGCAACATTGGTGCTGTACTTGAGTTGATAGCGCTTGTTGAAAGGAGTTCGTTTCATAGGTGAGTTGCACAATGTTACGAAGTCGTTTACGTCAACAGGAACATATTTCTTAGCGAACTCAAGTGGAGTAATGCCGTATTCGCGAATCATCGGACGTTCGTCTTTGCCAGTCTTTGGCTTGTCGTCCTTGCTATCCTTCTTTTCTTCGTCGGCTTTTTCGCCATCCTTGTTTTCGTTCTTTTTCTCGTCCTTCTTATCGTCGTCATCTTTAGTACGTGCGAAGAAGTCGAACTTTGCTGGCGGTTCGCCGAGCGCAATAGTGGTCATGCGGTAAACGGTTTCCAAATCGCGGATTTTCATTTCGCGCAATTCTTCCAAAGAAGAACCGTTCTTATAAGCTTCGCGCAATTCGCAAGCAAACTCGCGCAACTTTGTATTGATGTACTGCACAAAGGAGTCGGAATCAGTTGCATTCTGTGAATCAGGGTAGGCGCTCTTTGGCACAAGTCCGTACTTGTTTACAAGGTTGACGAACATTTGCCACCAACCGCCGTCGTCAATTGGACCGTAGTTAATGCTTTCAAAAACTCGACTATCAAGTTCTTCACCCAAAGTTGCCAACACGTTTTCCAAATACGCGTTGGCTTTTTCAATCTTGTCCCAGAAGAACAGGTAGCTTTCTGAAAACTCAAAGTCGTCTAAATTCCACTTATGCATTAACTCGTATCGCAAAGTGTTAAGGGATGCAAACATCCAGCAGCGTCCGGAACGTTTTTGATTTGTAATGCTTCCTTGCTTTAATTCCACAGAGAATTCGCGTGGCAGCGCGCGCTTTCCTTGATAGCTTGTTGCAGCTTTAAGCACGCCATTTGTTACTGCTGCATTTGCTGCTAAAAGATTTGCACGCTGCTCGTTGAAGTGCTTGGAATAATTTTTTACATGTTCCAGAGTTACAGCTTTAACGTTTTCAGCCATGAGTTCACTCAGTCTCCTTTTAGAGTTGATAATACGAATAACAGATATTGTATACTGCACAATGTCTTGCGTGTGTTTCTTGTTTATAGCGATTTCCGGCCTTTGCGCGAATAACCTTAATTATTTTTGTAAAACTAAACTTTTTCCGTTAAATATTCAGTTTTTGTAATTAATTTTTGAATTTATTATATTTGCTGATAACGCGTATTTTGCATGTATAAAAATAATTTTTTGATTCTGTAATACATATTATTTCGTAATTATATATCAAAGAAACGTTGAAATTCCGCGCTTTTGCGCAAGCTGTAATTTGTATAACACAACTTATATATTCTAAATTTTGCTTTTATATACTTAAAAAAGTATTTCGCAAAAATATTTTCTGTTAAGCTTTTTGTACATAGCTTGGCTAAAAATATACTAATTATGTGTCCCGGATTGACGAGGGTCAGTTCAAGCGCGCCCTTTTGAGGGCGAAACGCTAAAGCGGTTACGCTGTAGATTTGACGATTTGCAGCATGCCAAATGGAGGTAAACAATGGTTAGGCGTAGAAAAGAGTCACAATGATACGATACATCGTTAAACGATGCCTGAATTATGTGGTGATGCTGTTTGTTGCCGTATCCATGACGTATTTCTTGGCAAGTGCTTTTATGAGACCGCGTTCGAACTACATGTCTAGGCATCCACATCCGCCAATTGCATCTATTAACCGTTCTTTGGATCTGGCAAATATTAACGACCAGACTCCAGTGTTTACTCGTTATTGCCGTTGGATTTACAACATTTTTACTAAGTGGGATTGGGGATTGAGCCCAGATCAGGCTCCAGTTGGTCCGGCAATTATGTCTCGTATTGGCGCATCTGTTCAGCTGGTTACTGGCGCTACAATTCTTGGTATTGTTCTCGGTGTTAGTGTTGGTGTTTACACTGCTATCCGTCAGTACAAGTGGCAAGATCGAGTTCTTAATTCCACCGCAACCTTCCTGCTGGTTGTTCCTGCAGCAGTTTTGGGTTTGATGGTTGTGCTTGCTGCTATTAGCATTAACCACGCAGCAGGCGTGCGACTTTTCTACGTTACTGGTCTGCACTCTTACCAGGGTTCTGACCCGTTTATGTTCATTCTTGACTTCCTTCAGCATTTGATTTTGCCAACAATTGTTATGACAGTTCCTGGCATGGTTGGGTATCATTTAACTCAGCGAACTTATCTTCTCGATACTATGAATGCTGATTACGTTCGTACAGCTAGGGCGAAGGGCTTACCTTTGAATATGGCTATTCGTCGTCACGCTTTGCGTACTTCTTTGATTCCAACAGCTGTTGACGTCGCATTCTCTATTGCAGGCGTTTTCACCGGTGCAGTTATTACTGAAACCGTGTTTGCTATTAACGGCCTTGGTAGCTACTTCGTTCAGACCATTATGCAGAACGACATCAACGGTTCGGTTGCTATTGCTGCATTTGGTGCCGTATGTACCTTAGTTGGTGCCTTGCTTGCAGATATCTTCTCTGCTTGGCTTGATCCACGTATTCGTTTGAACTAATTGTGCAACAGTGTAGGTGACATTGACATGAATAAAAAAGATGTATCTTCAGAACCTCTTGAGTCTGCTGCAAATAAAACGGCTACTTCTAACGCATGGGGCAATTTTAAGCGCACTGGAAAGATGACGCTTTACACGCGTCGATTCTTCCGTCGCCCGTCTGCAGTTGTGGGCTTGGTTATGCTCTTAATTTTGGTTCTTTTTGCCTTGTTCGGCTCAAAGATTTCAAAGTGGAGTTATGACGAACCAGACTTTTCTTCTCTCGCAACGCCTCCTTCTGCAGAGCATTGGCTCGGCACTACGCCAGGCGGCTCAGATATGTATGCAATGGTTGTGCGCGGACTTGGCCGTTCACTTTCCATTGGTATTGTTAGCTCTATTACCATTACAGTTATTGCTGCTTTGGTTGGTACTGCTATTTCTTACTTCGAAGGATGGTTCGAGCAGGTTGGTATGTGGCTTTTGGACATGCTGCTGATTGTTCCTTCCTTCCTGCTGATTGCTTTAATCATTAGTGCTTCTAGTGGTGGTAGCGATTGGTTGTGGTTGGCATTTGGCTTAACTGCTTTTGGTTGGATTGGTTACGCTCGTACGCTTCGTACGTTGACTTTGAGCCTGCGTGAGCGCGAGTATGTTCGCGCAGCGAAGTTCGAAGGTGTTTCTTCCTTCCGAATTATTGTTCGCCACTTGGTTCCAAACTTGGGTTCTGTTTTGATTATTAACACGGTTCTTGGTGTTATTGGTGCAATTAACGGCGAAACCGCTTTAAGCTTCTTGGGTCTTGGTATTAAGGCTCCAGATACTTCTCTTGGTACTTTGCTAAATGCTGGTCAAAGCGTAGTTCAGACTTCTCCTTGGGTACTTTTGGTGCCGTCTGCAGTTTTGGTTTTGTTAACCTTCTCTGTGCAGCTTATTGGAGATGGCTTGCGCGATGCTATCGATCCATATTCTAAGTCTGTTGGTAAGGCCGAGTAGGGCTTGATTGGGGGTATGAACATGACTGATATGGATAATAACGCAATTAAGGAAGAAACTACGATGCAAGATCAAAACAACGAACCATTGCTTTCTGTACGTGATTTGCAGGTTAGCTTCGCTTCTGAAGCTGGTACTGTGCATGCTGTGCGCGGAATGAATTTTGATTTGTACCGCGGAAAGACTATTGGTATCGTTGGCGAATCTGGTTCTGGTAAGTCGGTTACGTCCTTGGCTGTTATGGGCTTGCTGGATAAAAACGCAAGCGTTAAGGGCTCTGTGAAGTATAAGGGCGAAGAGCTTTTAACTAAGTCCGATTTAGAGATGAGTAAGATTCGTGGCAAGAATATTGCCATGGTTTTCCAGGATCCTCTTTCTGCTTTAACTCCAGTTTTCTCTATTGGTGATCAGCTTAAGGAAGCTTTGGTTATTCATAACCCGGGCATGAGCGAAGAGCAGATTCGCGAGCGTTCTATTGAATTGCTTGATTTGGTTGGTATTACTAAGCCTGCTGAGCGTTTGAAGGCTTTCCCTCACGAGTTTTCTGGTGGTATGCGCCAGCGCGTGATGATTGCTATGGCAATTGCTAACGATCCGGATATTATTATTGCCGATGAGCCTACTACCGCTTTGGATGTGACTATTCAGGCTCAGGTTTTGGAAGTTTTGAAGAAGGCCCAGAAAGAAACTGGCGCTGCAATGATCTTCATTACCCACGATTTGGGCGTTATTGCTGGCGTTGCAGACGAAGTTATTGTTATGTATGCGGGCCATTTGGTTGAGCATAATAGCGTTGAGGAGATTTTTGCTCACCCAACTCAGCCTTACACAATCGGCTTGCTCGGCGCTGTTCCTCGCGTTGACCAAAAGCGCACTCGCCGCTTAACCCCAATTTCTAAGCCAACTATGGATATGCTTATGGCTGAAGAAAAAGGTGGGGACGACGGCACAATGATGGGCCTTGAAGCCGAAAGTGAAACAGTTCGCGCCTTGCTCCACGCTGAAACTGAAAGGCCAATCAAGCCTATGTTTGAAGGCATTCCTCGTGAGCAACGAAAAGTTGTTTTGGATGTTAAGAACTTGGTTAAGACCTTCCCAATTACTAGCGGCGGCTTCTTGCGCCGTAAGGTTGGTGAGGTTCGCGCGGTTGATGGTGTGAGTATTGAGGTTCGTGAAGGTGAAACTGTTGCTTTGGTTGGCGAGTCTGGTTCTGGTAAGTCCACGACTTTGATGGAAATTATGAGCTTGAAGAAGCCTGAATCTGGTTCTATTACAGTTTTTGGTACTGAGTTGAACGATAAGTTGACTCGTGAGCAGCGTCGCGAACTTCGTTCTAAGATTCAGTACGTGTTCCAGGATCCAATGAGCTCGCTTGATCCACGTATGTTGGTTTACGATATTCTTGCAGAGCCTTTGCTTGTGCAGCGAAAGTCTAAGGAAGAAATTCGCCAACGTATTGCTGAACTTATGCAGCTTGTTGAGTTGAATCCTGATCAAGTTGATCGCTTCCCAACTCAGTTCTCTGGCGGCCAGCGTCAGCGTATTGCTATTGCTCGTGCTTTGGCTGTGAATCCTAAGCTTTTGCTTCTTGACGAGCCTGTTTCTGCTTTGGATGTTTCTATTCAGGCTGGAATTATTAACTTGCTTGAAGATTTGCAGGATAAGCTTGGCGTTGCTTACTTGTTCGTGGCTCATAACATGGCTGTTGTTCGACATATTTCTAGCCGAATTGCTGTTATGTATCACGGTCGAATTGTTGAATCTGGTGAAACGGATGAGGTGTTTGATAATCCAAAGCACCCTTACACTCAGGCTTTGATTAGCGCTGTGCCAATTCCGGATCCTACAATTGAGAAGAACCGTAAGCGTATTATTCTTTCTGAAGAAGATAATTTTGACGATGTTAGGTAATTCATGACTTGTCGATTTTAGTTAATCTTCATAAATCTGAATAAATTACTTAGTCGCGCATGTTTATTGCAACATGCGCGATTTTTTATTGTGTAACGTAAATTTAAAAAACGTAATATATTTTGTTTTTTAGCAAAAATAAACTAAAAAATTTTCTGTTTTGCTCATTATAGATAATAAATTATTCTTTTTTGCCTAATTTTCATAAAGTTGAAAAGAAAAAAATCAATATTTTGTGAAAACGATTTGTCGAATGTCATAGAGTTGTATATACTCATACAACATACCGGAAGACGGACATCATCCGGGGAATGAGAGGAATCATGAAAAATACAAAAGCAGGTAAACTGACTGTATTTGCCGCAGCTGCACTTTCTGTTGCAATGCTGCTCGGCGCTTGCGGCGGTGCTACTAACAATGCTGGTAAAGCAGGTATGACTGAAGAGCCAGCTGCTGGTGTTGACACTTCTTACACTGGCGAACTTCCAATGCCAGATGTCAACAAGCGTTACGATAATCCACAGGCACGTGACAACGTTAAGGACGGCGGCACTTACACCGTTGCTCTTCCTGTTCTCGGTCCAAACTGGAATTACGCTTCTAACGACGGTAACTCTGGCTACATGGCTACTTTGTGGGGCTTCTACCAGCCAAATCTTATGGCTTATGACACCGTTAAGGGTGAGAAGCTTAAGTACAACCCTGACTACATCACTTCCGTCAAGAAGGTTAGCGATAAGCCACTCGTTGTTCAGTACAACTTGAACCCAAAGGCCAAGTGGAACGACGGTACAGAAATCGACTACACCGCATTTAAGGCTACTTGGCAGGCTTTGAACGGAAAGAACAAGGATTACTCCGTCCCAAGTACTGAAGGCTATGACTGCATCAAGAGTGTTGAACAAGGTTCCACTCCAAAGCAGGTTATAGTGACTTATGAGAAGCCATGCGCAACATGGGAAATGCTTTTCGCTCCACTGGTTAATCCAAAGGCCGGTGACGTTAAGACCTTCAACCAGGGTTGGGTAAACAATCCTCACAACGAGTGGGGTGCAGGTCCATTCCAGATTGAATCCGCAACCGAAAATCAGGTTGTCTTCACCCGCAATCCAAAGTGGTGGGGTAAGAAGGCAAAGCTCGATAAGGTTGTTGTAAAGCGTATGGAAGATACCGCAGCTTTGAACGCCTTCCAGAACGGTGAAATCGATGCTGTAACCGATACCATTTCTTCTAAGGACGCAATCAAGTCTGCTCGTAGCGTTAAGGGCGCTCAGCTCCGTTACGGCTACAGCACCAAGGTTCGCGTGCTTAACTTCAACGCTAAGTCCAAGCCACTTAACGAACTCGCAGTTCGTAAGGCTGTTGTTCAGGCATTCGACGTTGCTACATACAACAAGATTCAGTTCCAGGGCATGAACTGGAAGAGCGAGCAGCCAGGTTCTGAGCTTCTCTCCATGTTCCAGGCTGGCTACAAGAACAATCTTCCTGCTGACGGCAAGTACAACACCGAAAACGCTAAGAAGACCCTTGAAGCCGCTGGCTACAAGATGGGCAAGGACGGCTACTACGCCAAGAATGGCAAGACTCTTGAGATTTCCTTCACCTTCTTCGGTGACGATTCTACTCAGGCAGCTCTTGCTAACGCATTCCAGGCCATGATGAAGAAGGCTGGAATTAAGTGCAAGACTGTGAACCATGCTGTTGCTAAGTTCTCCGAGGTTGTTGCTTCGCACAAGTACCAGGTGCTTCCATTGGCATGGCAGTCCACATCTCCATTGAGCTTCTTGTCTGCAGCAAGCCAGGTTTACAAGTCTGATAGCGATTCCAACCTCGGTCTCGTTGGCAACAAGAAGATTGATGCTATGCTCAACAAGATTGGCAAGACCTACGATTACAAGGAACAGACTGATTATGCAAACAAGGCAGAGTCTGCAGCTCTCGCACTCTACGGAACTCTTCCAGTTTCTGCTCCTCCTATTTACCAGGTGTTCAAGAAGGGCTTTGCTAACAACGGCCCTGCTGGTTACGCAACCACCTACCCAGAGGATATGGGCTGGCAGAAGTAAGTAAATTTGTAGCGATAATTCGCGCAAGTTTACTAAGCTGATTGCTTAACTTATAGCATGTGGCGTGTAGTCTTATGGCTGCGCGCCACATCTTTTTGCGCTTGCTAAGGCAGAAAATAGTATAAACTTAAAAAATAAGTCTTAAAAAATAGGTCTTAAAAAATAAAAATCTAAAACAAAGGAGCACTCGGCGCATGTACGTCAACCCAAATCAACGCAAAGACGCGAACAACGTGCGCTGGGTATTGCAATATTGCAAGCCAGACATGTGGAGAGTAGGCGTATCGCTTATACTTTTTACAATTAACGACACAATGGCAATGACAATGCCGTTGCTTTCTGGCTTTATTGTGGACAAAATCATTATTGGCAAACAGCATAATCTGCTTATAAGCGTATGCGTTTTAATGGTTGCGATGATGATTATTCGCGTAGGCTCAAGGTACATTTACCAGCTTCAAATGGAAAGATTCGGCCAAAACGCCGTGTACCGCCTTGTAAGCGACGAGTACGAAAAGCTGCACTCTTTAGATTTTACGTACTTTAATCACACGCGCACTGGCGATATTATGAGCCGAATGACGTCGGATACGGATGCGATTCGCCATATTTTAAGCTGGGTTTCTTATATGGCGTTAGATTGCGTAGTAATGTTCGTGCTTGCGCTAGTAATAATGTTTTCAATCCAATGGCAGCTTGCTTTAGCGCTTATAGCAATTACGCCATTTTTGTTCATGCTTGCAAGAGTTATGGGCAAAAAAGCTAGGCCAAAATTCCTTGCAATTCGCGAATCTTTTGCGCGCATGAATTCAATGGTGGAAGAAAATATTGAAGGTAATCGTGTTGTAAAAGCTTTTGTGCGCGAGGCTTACGAAACCAAAAAATTCGACGAATGTAACGAAGACTACTTTAATCGAAATATTACGCTTGCAAAAAACACACAAAAATACATGCCTTGGCTTGACGGAATGGGATTTGTGCTTGAGCTTATAACAGTTGGCTTCGGCGGATGGCTTGTTCTAAATGGCAGCATGACTTTAGGAACATTCGTTACTTTTAACAGCTTCCTTTGGATGCTTCATATGCCGGTTAGAATGACAGGATGGCTTATTAACGACTGGCAGCGTTTTAACGCAGGATGCGTTAATATTCGAAAGCTTCTTACGCAAGAATCGCATATTAATCTTCCAAAAGAAACGGACACAAGCGTAAAAATCAAAGGCGAAATCACTTTTGAGCATGTTGATTTTGCGTTCCCAGATGATCAAGACTCGCCAATCTTAAAAAATATTGATTTAAGCGTTCCTGCCGGAAGCAAACTTGGTATTCTTGGTGAAACCGGATCTGGCAAATCAACTCTTGTAAGCCTTATTGCAAGATTCTACGACCCGACGCGCGGACGCGTTTTAATCGACGGAAAAGACGTGCGCGAATGGCCGCTAGAAAGTTTACGAAACGAAGTCAGCATAGTAGCTCAGGAAACTTTCCTGTTTTCGGACACGATTGCAGGAAATATTGGCTTCGGTTTGCCTCAAGATAAAGAAAATTGCAAGGAATTAGACGATACGATTCGCAGAATGGCTAGAATCGCAGCGGCTGACGATTTTATTATGAGCATGCCAGAAGGTTACGAAACTGTAGTAGGAGAGCGCGGAGTTGGTCTTTCTGGTGGTCAAAAGCAACGCTTAAGCTTAGCTCGCGCTTTAGCAAACAATCCTGCAATCCTAATTATGGATGACACAACTTCAGCTGTAGATATGGAAACAGAAGAACATATTCAGCAGGAGCTAAAGAAACTCGACGGCACGCGAACAGTAATCACTATTGCTCACAGAATTTCATCTGTTAAAGATGCAGACATGATTGTTGTGTTAGATCACGGAAAAATAGTAGAGCGCGGCACTCATGCAGGTCTTGTTGCTCAGCATGGACGGTATTGGGAAATTTATAGGAAGCAGCTTGGGTTGCAAAGCGGCAAGTCTGCAGGATTTGAAACGAAGGGGGAGTAGAAATGGCTCAACGAAACACTTATCGCGAAGATGAAGAACAAGAAGAACATGTAAACGTGCACGAGCTTATGCGCGTTAAAAAATACATGAAGCCGTACGCTACTAAACTCCTACTCGTAATTATGGTGGTTATAAGCGGAAGCATAATTATGACAGCAATGCCAATGATTACAAAAATGCTAATCGACGTGGTATTGCCGCAGAAAAGCTACACGTACTTATACGCAATCATTGCGGTTTTTATGCTGCTTATTGTGCTGTACGAGCTGGGCTTAGCGTACAGAACGCTTGCAATTACGCGAATTGGACAGATGATAATTAGAGACATGCGCCGCGATATTTTTACGCATGTGCAGTCGTTATCTTTTGATTATTTTGATTCGCGCCCGCACGGAAAGATTCTGATTCGCATAGTAAACTACATAAACACGCTTTCGGATACGCTTTCTTCGGGATTTATTAACGTATTTTCAGATGTTTTTGTGCTGATTATTACATTAATAACAATGTTCGTTATAGATTGGCGAATGGCGTTGTGGAGCTTAGCGCTATTTCCAATATTTATAATCTGGACGCGCGTTTTGCAAATTCTGCAACGAAAAGCGTCTAAAAAACTATCAAACAAGCAAAGTAATTTAAACGCGTATTTGCACGAATCAATTGCAGGCGTAAAAACAACACAAACTTTTGCAAGAGAGTCTGCAGCATACGAAACTTTTCAGAATCAGCAAGCAGAAGTAAGAAGCGCATGGATGCGAAACGTTAGGGTTCAAATGCTGCTTTGGCCTGGAGCTTCAGTTATTGAAACCGCTGCAATAGCGCTTTTGTACTACGTTGGAGTGTCGAATTTAGGCGGAATGAACGTGAGTACGGGAACGCTTATAGCATTCGTATGGTACTCGACTACCTTTTGGGATCCAGTAGTAAATATTGGAAACTTTTACACGCAGCTCGTAACATGCTCAGTTTATTTGGAGCGAATTTTTGAAACTCTAAGAATTAAGCCGAATATTGTAGATAAGCCGGATGCTAAAGAATTGCCGCAAATTAGTGGAAAAGTCGACGTAAACGACGTTGTGTTCCGCTACGAAGAAGGCGGAAGACCGATTTTGAACCTGGTTGACTTGCACGTTTCGCCTGGTCAGACCGTTGCTTTAGTGGGCCCAACAGGAGCTGGAAAAACTACTCTCGTAAGTCTCCTTTCTAGATTCTACGATGTTTCAGAAGGATCGATTACTATAGACGGCCACGATGTGCGCTCAGTAACCTTAGCGTCGCTTAGAAAACAAATGGGCGTAATGCTGCAAGATAGCTTTATTTTTAGCGGAACTGTGCGCGAAAACATTCGATACGGAAAACTAGACGCAACTGACGAAGAAATTGAGGCCGCGGCTCGAGCTGTTCACGCGCACGAATTTATTAGCGAAATGGACAAAGGCTACGACACTGAAATTGAGGAGCGAGGAGCTACGCTTTCGGCAGGCCAAAGGCAGCTTATTTCTTTTGCGCGCGTACTTTTGGCAGATCCTCGCATTTTAATTCTCGACGAAGCAACCAGCAATATTGACACTCGTACGGAAGAAGCGCTACAAGCAGGATTGGCTCAGTTGCTTAAAAATCGCACGTCTTTCGTAATCGCGCACAGGCTTTCTACTATTGAAAATGCTGATTTAATTTGCGTAATAGATCATGGCGAAATTGTTGAGCGTGGAACGCATGAAAAACTTATGGAAGAAAAGGGATCTTACTATCGCCTTGTTAAATCTCAATACGACGCAATTCGCAAAACAATTTTGTAAGCATCTAAATTATTTGTGGAAAATCGCTGGTAGAAGATTGCTGGTAGAAGATTGCCGGTAAAAAATCGCTGGCAAAATACTGTTTTATTTGCGAGTAGACTTAAAAACATGAGTAAACATCACCGCGAGCATAATTGGGCGCCTGAATTAACCGAAGAATCTAAAGTATGGGAAAATCTAATAAAAAACGGCGTAACAATTGCGGACGACCACACGCATATGCTTAGCGTCGTCGATTTTGCGCATAATCTTAACCAAGAATTAGAAGAAAAAGGCCGCGAACCTATTAACGAGCCGACTGCAGACGACTTAGTTACTCAAGCAAAATCCGCTGGAGTTTCCAACATGCTAGAAGTAGGTTGTGAATACCCAGACTGGGAGCCAACGATTTCATTTGCTGAATCACACGCGGATTGCGTTCGCGCAGCAATTGCAATACACCCAAACGAAGCCGTTTTGCACGGACACAGGGGAGCGCAAGGCCCAGACGGATTACCAGTAGTTTATAAGCCGTATCACGATATTCCATTCGACGAAGCTATGCAACATTTGCGTTCGCTTGTAATTGCGCATCCAAAAGAAGTTGTTGCAATAGGCGAAACCGGTTTGGATTATTTTCGTACGGGAGAGGCTGCGAGACTTGCCCAAAGAGAAGCTTTTCGCGACCATATTGCGCTCGCAAAAGAGCTGAATCTTCCATTGCAAATTCACGATCGTGACGCGCACGAAGACGTAGTAAAAGTTTTATTACAAGACGGAGCGCCTGAACGAACAGTGTTTCATAGCTACGCAGGCGGCGAAGATTTAGCCCAAATACTAAAAGAACACGGCTGGTACGCAAGTTTTTCCGGAACTTTGAGTTACAAAGGAAACGAAGATTTGCGTAAGTCTGCCAAGATTATTGGCGAAAGTCACATAACTGTAGAAACAGATGCGCCGTATTTAACGCCAATGCCTTACAGAGGGCGGCCAAACGCGCCTTATATGGTTCCGTATACTTTGCAAGCGCTCGCTAATGTACTCGATATTTCGCTTGAGAAGGCGGCTAAAGTAACTAGAGAAAACACGAAGAAAATTTACGGATTTTAAGCAAAAAGCTAATCTTAATAATCCTTATTTTTCAACGATTTCTAAAGATTTTTTGCACTATATAGCTATTGTTGTATACAATATCCAAGTACGGAAATAAAACTGTGAAGGGCAAGGTGACTGCATCTTCTTGTGGCATCAAGAAGAGCCTTACCCAGGAGGAACAATTAAGCATGACGAAGTCACGCACTACTGTGCCGTCAGCAGATGGCGCAAAGGATCCTCGCAACGGCGCGAAAGATTCCGAGAAGAGTCCGAAGACTACTAAGAGTTCGAAGGACGCTATATTACGAGCTGCGTCTTTTACAAAGGCACCGAAGGTGTCTCAAAAAACAACAACTCGTGAAGAGCGAAAAGTAATGGCTCAACAGCAGGCTCAGGAAGTTAAGGAAGCAGAAAAGCTTGTTGCCAGCGCTGTTAGAGGTCCTTTAGGCAGATGGTGGGCAAAGCTGCAAACAAGCTCTGACCGCTTTACCTTGGGCATGGCTATTGTGGCTCTTGGTGTTGTTTATGGCGATATTGGTACATCGCCTTTGTATACTGCTCAAACTTTTTTGGCCGGTCAAGGCGGATTGCAAAATATTAATCGCGAAACCGTATTCGGCATGCTTTCGCTCTTATTCTGGTCAATTACGTTGATTACAACCGTCAAATATGTATTCGTTGCAATGCGAACCGACAACAAAGGCGAAGGTGGCATTTTTGCACTGTACTCACTTTTGCGCAAAAAAGGTGCGTGGCTTGCAATACCGGCAATGATTGGCGGAGCTGCATTTTTGGCAGATTCTGTGCTAACTCCTGCAGTTTCTATTTCTTCCGCAGTAGAAGGTTTGCGCACTATTGCAGCGTTTAAACCAATATTCTTAGAAAACGAGAATTTGTCGATGATGATTACGGTTGTTATCATCGTCATACTGTTTTCTGTTCAGCAGCGCGGAACTGAGCGTATTGGTAAAGTATTCGGCATAGTAGTTATGCTTTGGTTTGCTTTCCTTGCGCTAGTTGGAGTTATGAATATTGGCCAAGATTGGACTATTTTTGAAGCGCTTAACCCAATTTATGGTGTGGAATTCCTGTTCAGCTCGCACAACGTGCAGGGCCTGGCAGTTATGGGCGTAATCTTCCTTTCTACTACTGGTGCGGAAGCGTTGTATTCAGATATGGGACATGTTGGTCGAGGAAACGTATACGCAACGTGGCCGTTTATTAAAGTTGCTCTGCTGCTTAATTACTTTGGGCAGGGCGCGTGGATGCTGCAACATCAGAATGATAAATCATTGTGGTCTGTTGAAGGATTAAATCCATTCTTCCAAATGCTCGAACCTAATGTTCGATATATTGCAGTTATTCTTTCTGTAACGGCTGGCATTATTGCTTCTCAGGCTTTGATTACTGGTGCATACACTATGGTTTCTGAAGCTACTAGCCTTAATTGGATGCCGCATTTGCAGGTTCGTTACCCTGCACGCACTCGTGGACAGCTTTATATTCCTGTAGTGAACGTTGTGCTTTGCGTTGCGACTATTACAGTACTTGTCGTTTTCCGCGATTCTGAACATATTTCTGGCGCGTACGGCTTGGCATTAACGCTTACAATGCTCGCAACAACCATTTTGCTTACGGTGCATATGTGGTACCAAAAGAAGCGTTTTGCAGCTCTTGGTTTTGCTGTAATCTTCCTAACGATCGAGCTCATGTTCTTCATTGCTTCCATGGCAAAGTTTATGCACGGCGGCTGGTTCACTATGCTTCTTGGAGCCTCGATTTTAACAATCATGGTTACTTGGAAAGACGGTACCAAGATTGAGCGTTCGCAGCGATTGCACATGAAGCCTAAAGACTTCCTGCCTGTGCTCGATAAATTGCATGGTGATTTTAGGATTCCGTATTTTGCCGACAATATTGTTTACTTGACTTCTGATCGCGAAATGAAGCGACTTGATACTGGAATTTTCTTCTCCATTTTTGCTGACCACCCTAAGCGAGCTAGAGCTTGGTGGGCTGTATCTGTGGAAACTGACGACGCTCCGTTTACGCGCGAGTATTGCGTTGAAAATTTTGGTACGGATTATTTGTTCCGCGTAAAAATAAAGTTAGGTTTTAAAGTTTCGCCATCTATACCTGCATATTTGCACCAAATTATGCACGATTTGTCGCATACTGGCGAACTTCCTCGTCAAAAATCTGTGTATCCAAAGGTTGATGCGGATCCAGATATTGGCCCAATCCGTTACGTCCTGCTGCATAAGGCTTTAATGCCGGAGTCTAATATTTCTGTGCGTGGCGCATTGTCGCTAAAAATGAAGTATGCGATTCGCCATATTGCTGGAACTCCAGTTAAGTGGTTCGGCTTGGCGCCTTATAATCCTGTGGTCGAAGTGCAGCCGCTGTTTGTTTCTACGCGCAGACCTCCGCGCTTGAGTCGTGAAGATTGTTCGCAGCGCGCAGTGCAATCGTTGCAAGGTGCTTCGGCTGTGGAAACTGCCACGCAGGCTGATTCTGATATTCGTCCTACGGATGCGGAGCAGACTGCAGTTATGAACGCTCGTGATATTGCTGCAGCTAATGTTCTGTTTGCAGATGAAAAACTTGCGAACACTGGGAACATTAGTCCTGTGCCGCTTAAGGCGCAAGCAAAGGCATCTAATGCGAATTTTAGTGGCGATAAAACTAATCTTGACGCTGCTAACGTAACTCATGCCGTTGTGCAGGCTGTAAAAGATGCAGAGCGTGCGGAAAATAAAGAATCTTGAATAAAGAATCTTGAATAAAGAATTGTAAATACATGATTGTGAATACAGAATCGTGAATACAGAATCGTGAATAAAATGCGTAACAATTCAGAAGAAACGCTACAGTGCGATGCAGTAAAAATTGCCGATTTGCCTGATTTTAGCCAGGTAGAGCAATTGCATCGCACTACTGCGCCTTCTGAATCTGCGTACAACCTTATTCACGGTCATTGTGTGGTAATTGCCACAATCTCTTGGCAAATTGCGCATCATTGCAATATGTTGCTTGAGTCTAAAGCAAAGTGTTCGCCTTCTATTTTGGAGCGTTCTAAACTCGCGCAATCTTGTATTAAAAAACTTATTGGGAATAATTATTCTGATTTTCCGCCTATTAAAGGTGGGCGCGCGCCAAAGCAACCTATTGATGAGTACGCTGCTTTTATTGGTGGAATGTTGCACGATATTGGCACGTATTTTGTGCTGAAGAAAGATGGATCCGCAAATTTTGATGGCGAATTGAGTTTTGACGGTCCGAATTATATTTTGCACGGATTGCGTGGCTACAACTATTTGCTTAAATGTGGTTTTAGCGAGGAAGCTGCCCAGTTTGCGCGCAATCATACTGGAGTTGGGTTGACTCGTGAGCAGGTTGCTATGCAAAACCTGCCGCTTCCTGTGGACGACTATAAGCCGCAAACTGTTGAACAAGAAATTGTTATGGTTGCGGATAAATACAATAGCAAGTCTATTCCGCCTCGTTTTTTGACTGTTGAAGAGTATCGTCGCAAAGCTGCGCGATTTGGGGAAGAAAATGCTTGCCGTTGGTTGCAGTTGGTTGATCAGTATGGTGAGCCGAATATTGCTGCTTTGGCGGATTTCTTTAACGCACGTATTTTTAGTTACTTTTTCTAGTTTTTCGACACTCCGGGGGATGCTAGTATTTCCAACGTTTTTGTGGCTGATTTGTGGGGTGGATTTGCTTTTGAGTGTGGTTTGGTGTAAGTTTATCTCTTGCTGCTCAGC
>NZ_JBKQXU010000005.1:0-106939 GCF_048545135.1 Gardnerella bretellae | reverse complement strand
TACAGCAGCACCGGTCTTAGCCAATGGAGCAGCAGACTTCTTAGCATCAGCCTTCTTAGCATCGTTCTTCTTAGAAGAAGTTTCCTCAAGAATCTTCTTGACTTCCTGGCCGAACTTGCCAGACAAAGCTTCGTCGTAGAGAGCCTTAGCGCCTGGAACCTGTGGGAAGTTCTTGGACAATGGGTCAGAAGTTACAACTGGTGGGAGCAAAGCTGGGTTTACACCGTTGGCAACAGCCTCGTTGTAAACAGCCTTGTAGTCAAGCAAAGCCTTGTTGTAAGCGTCAACTGCAGCAAGAGCCTTGGTCAAAGCATCATTATACTCAGCATTAGCCTTAGCAAAAGCAGCGGTTGCACGAGTTACGTGAGCTTCGGCGCGAGCCACAGCGTCACGCAAACGAGTCTCGGTAGCAGAATCGTTTACACCAGAAGCCAAGAATTCGTTAAGACGCAACTTAGCGTTGTCAAGATCGTTGACACGAGCCTTAAGCTCTGCAGTAGCAGCAGCAAGAGCAGCGGTCTTATCCTTAAGAGTTGCCTTTGCGTGAGCCAAAGCATCATCAGCGTCGTCAAGCATCATCTTAGCAAAACGAACCTGGTCGATGAGAGTGTGCTGAACATCCTTGCCCTTTGGAGTTGGGGTTGGATCCTTATGCTCTGGATCCTTATGCTCTGGATCAGCAGTCGTGCACTGAGCCTTAGCAAGAGCATCCTTGGCATCCTGCAACTCATCCTTAGCATCCTGCAACTCATGCTTAGCATCCTTCACACCTTGCTCAGAAGGATCAGCACCAGCGGACAAATCTGTTGGATTATCGTCTACAGATTCCTTAGCAGTAGCTTCAAAAGGCTTGGTCTTATCTGCAGCAGTAAACGCCTTAGCAGCCTTACCAGCCTTAGCAAAAGCTTCTTTAAGAGCTTCCAACTGCTTTGGAGTGGTGTCATCCTTCTTATCGCCAGTCTTAGCATCATTGTAAGCCTTAAGGGCATTGTTGTAAGCATCTGCTACAGCCTTCTTAGCTGCGTATGCTTCCTTCTTTGCATTAAGGTCATCCTTAGCATCAGCAAGAGCATTTTCCTTCTTGGAAACATTACGCTCTGCAACAGTAACAGCATGCTTAAGCTCAGTGAGCTTAGCAGCATCAGCTGGCTTGCATTCTTCCTTCTTAGGAGCTTCTGTCTCAGCAGCGAAAGCTGGAGCGGCGAATGCCATACCGGAAAGAAGTGTGGCGCCAGCAGCGAATGCGGCGATAGCCTTCTTATTCAACATAATATTTTCCTTTCTTCTTCTCCTTCGCACTAGGGTATGCGAAGAAAAATTTGCCATTTGCGGTTTCCCGCGCGCACCGGTGGAACTAGGGATTTCACCGGTAGCTGAGTTATAACTTACAGCATACTCTCAGAAAACTCAACACCTGTGTTCAATTTTTATACCCCCAAATGCAACGAATTTTTGATAAATTTTCTGTTTTTGTGTTAAAAAGGCGAAATATTTACGGCTTTTATATGGATTTTGTGTAAAAGTTACAAGACACGCCGTAACCAGAACTTTTTAATACTTTTCTCAGGTTTCTTTAAGGTTTGCATTATTACGAAAGAATCGCGCGCTTTTACAGGCACAGCCCACATTCACACAGTTTGCATTCGTAGTTTGCCGCATTCACACAGTTTGCTGCAAGATTCGCACGGAATGGTTCACAGGTCCATGGCCGCACACATTGCCTCGCACACCCCCGCGCTCGCCGCCGCCCTCACTTCCGCGACCAACATGCAACACACTTCCGGCCGCAATCGCCTCTCGAAGCCACGCCGTTGACCATTCAAGCGCGCGCATCACAGTATCATGATCGCTCAAATTCTTTCCTTCACGCAAAGCAAGCCCAATTTTCGTAGCAATTGCGGAAGAAAGCGAGCAGCCAGTTCCGTGAGTTGTGCTTGTTTCAACACGCTCGCTTGGCACGTGTCGCGCGTCACCATCCGGAAAAACCGCAGTATTTCCAACGTCTTCGCCAGTTAAGTGACCACCTTTTACAATCACAACAACGCTATTTTTTGCAGCCAACTCACGCGCCTGATTGCAAGCTTCCTCAAAGTTTTCCGCAACTGGCAACTCACACAAAGCCGCCAACTCCGGCACGTTTGGCGTCACAACATCAACGCAGCTTATAAACTTGCGCATCGCATTTTCGGCACTCGCCTCAAGCAAACGCTTTCCGGAAGTCGATATCATCACAGGGTCTAGCACGCTTACAGGAACCGGATTATCACGCATCCAATCGCGCATTGCTTCAATGTATTCCACGCAACCAAGCATGCCGATTTTTAGCGCGTCAACCGTAACGTCGTCGTACACGCACGAAAGTTGAGTGCGGAAAAAGCTGACCGGCGGCGTAAACACTTCGCGCACTTCGCACGTGTTTTGTGCAACCAAATTAGTTGGTATGCACATGCCGTAGCCGCCCGCAGCCATGATTGATTTAAGATCCGCCTGTATTCCGGCTCCGCCTGTTGGGTCTGTGCCGGCCACGCTTAAAACGCGCGGGATGATTGGATTTGATTGCTGCGTATGAGATTGCGCATGCTGGGCAGGCTGCGCGGACGATTGCGCGATTGACTGCGCGGACGATTGCGCATGCTGTTTGCTTGATACTAGCGTCATAATTTTATTATATTGCGCAGCCGCGCGCAAATGTGTACTTACACCCACTGCAACGCTCGCGCTATAAGCGCTCGCTTACGAAACTCGCGTTGGAAGTCCACTGGACTTCCAACCTAAGCGAGTTTCCGCTCCGAGTTGCTTTCGCGCGCGCTGTGCTGCGCTCAAGCAGGTCGTCGCGCACACCTATTCATCACAGCCGAAGCCACTTAAACAATCCTCCGCAGCGCATCGCTTCCGCAGAAGCGTCGCAATGCTTGCTGTCGGTTAACGCGCCGAATCCGTAACCGCTAAGCACCGATCCAAGCCATCCGCGCCTTCCGAACGCGCCGGTGGAAATAGCCAGCGCAAGAAGCACGCCGAACAAGAAGCTGAACCATATTGCAGCTTGACCGCCGCTGTAAGGCAGAGCAACCGGACGCACTAAGTAACCGAAGCTAAAGTATCCGACTAAGTGACCTATGTTATTGTTGTCACCAAAGCCGTCGCTCTCATTATCGGACTTATCTTTTGCACGTCCATACAAAGCGTACTCAACTCCACTGCCGTCAGTCTTTAGCCTCTTAAACGCCGAAGTATCCACGGAGCCATCATTGCCCATTATCGACGTGCAGCTATTAAAATCAGTTGCGCCGCCAAGCTTCTTGACTTTGCATGCAACCAAATTAAGGTTGCTGAGATCGCCAAATCTGTCGTAATCGTCGTGGACATCCGCAAACAGAGTCTTTCCACTCTCCTTGCTTTCCGACTTCGAAACTTTTCCGTCCTTGTATTCCACAGGATTACCCTTAACCGTGAGATTAGCGTAGTCCTTCTCTTCCATTGTTACAACATAAGGATTATTAGCACTCGTGTGACCACTTAGAAGCGATCCTCCAGTTGCTGCAACAGTTGGCTTCTCGTTATCTACAGGAATCAGATACACAGGCATTACAAATTCGTAATTGGCATCGTTATTCCAGCCGCCGTCTTTACCTCGCGTTTTATGAGTATCACCAACCCAGCTATCGCCATATGTCATAATAATCGATAAGCCATTATCTAGATTCTTAAGAATCTTATGGCCGATTAAGATACTGTTGATTGCGCCAGACCTACCCCATGCGCCAATCCTAGCGAAGTTGGTAAGCGAAAGACCAGTATTACTACTCTCAGACGTTACGCCAGAGCTATTAGGAATAGAATATCCACCGCCGGTACCGCCCTTTGAAATCATATCTATGACGTTTACATACCAAGTTTCTTTAGCAGCACCACCATTGTCGTTATCAGCGCCGTTAGCACCAGACCTATGGTCTTCAGATGGATTATACGTATAGAAGTGCGTACTCCCATCAAAGCTGAAGCCGTTTCGATTGTGCTCGCCATCAACCTTATCGCTACCTCTTACTTCTGGAAGCAAGGATGGCTGGCAATCAGCAAACGCCCAATCACTTCCATCAACATAGTTTCCACACTCGTTTTCTGGGTGCAAAGTACTGTTACGCTTAAGCTTCAACGCAGATTGCAAATCATTAAGCGTAAAGTTGCGCTTAGTTGAAGCATTGTACAGATACAGAAGAGACTTCTTATCTTGCGAAAGAACAAATCCTGGATCATACGGACGACCATCTACGCGCAGAGCCTTATCGCCCTTAGTTTCGTCGAAGCTAGTAGGCGCATCAGATAAGTAGTCTGCAGCACCGTTACTATCACCACCATGCTCACTATCTACGTTTTGAGGTGCACGCAATCGCACAAATCGCGTAATCTTATTTTCTCTCGGATTTGGCACAAGTACGCGGCTTCTCCAGCCTCGAGTCATAACAGCAACGTCTTGTATCTTTCCTACTTGACGATCACCATAGCCAGGAAGATTCAAAGGCTTATGGTCATCGTCCATAGCATTATAGTCATACTTCCTAAAAGTCACCATAGTTCTACCAGGATCTAGCCTTGGATCCTCATTCGTAACGATTTCGCTATCGTTTTGAAGCCAAATTCCCTTCTTTGGTTCGCCCGCAAAGTTGTTTTCGCTGCGCAAATCCATTCGTATTGCGCGCTCCTCGTGACCACTTAGAAGCATCGGGTGTATTTGCACTATTTGACGCTTCATAGTAACACCGAAGTACACGCAGTCGGACGGCTTCTTCAAACCAGACCAGTTGTCTGCGCTCCAGTAATCCGGACGGCATACTTCGCTAGGCTTTTCTTTTGCGTAAGCCATTGGCAGCACGTCAAGAGTATCTTCTGAACTAGCGTCGTCTTTGTAGGAGTTTTTATCTTTTGCAGCGCGACCTTTTGCATTTTTACCTTTTGCAGCACGCGTATTTCCGCTGTTTCTGCTATTTCCGCCGCTTCGATTACTTCCGCCGCTTCTTGCAGTCTTATTTCCGTCCCTATTAGGCGAATCATCGGAAAGATCTTCAGGGCTTCTAACACCAGGCATATACGTCCATGGGCCAACTTCAAGACGGCTGCGTGCTCGAACCACGCTTCCTGGAGCTAGGTAACCACTAGGGAATGTTATAACAGCATTACCCTTATCATCTTGATTAAGCGTTACTTCATTCGGCTTGGAAGTACCAGCGCATACACTCCACGATTTATCCCAGCACACGGAAATTGTTTTACCAATGCTGGTTTCTACGTCAGGCTCATTTGAACTTGTAGCAGATCCAAAAAGACCATTAACAGCAACAGGCTTTTCAAGCTCTGAAGCAGGGTGATAGTAAACTACCATTCTTTTAGCTCCATAGCCTGATTTAACTACAACTTTATAATCGCGATTTTGTGAAGAACCATCTTTGCTGAGCCAGCTATCATACTTTGCAAATTCATCACTTTTACCATCGTACGCAACAACAGATGGTTTCACCATGTCTGTCCACGTAGCCTTAAAGCATCCAACAACAGTTTTTGCACTTTGCTTTCCAGCACTATCTGTAGTTTCAGCATACATTGTAAATACAGTTTGCTTATTTACACTTGGATTGTCTAAATCTGTGCTTCTGTATTTTTCAACAAACCTTCTAAGCAAATGTTTATTCGTAACGCCGTTACTAACAAACTTCAGCATTGGACTAGAAGTTTTACCACTAGAATCCTGAATATTATTCGCTTGAATATACACATTCAGATTATTAACCAGCACTTTACTGTTTATACTATTCGGGTATAAAGTAACGTATTTCCTATTAAAACCACGGCCTTGCACCCACTTGCGATCACCTTTGCCTGGTTCGTACTCATTGAAATCATCGTCTAGCTTTAACGCTGAAGGCAAATTAATCGTAGCCTTATCAGCTTCATACCAAGCTTTCGTATTATTTTCATAAATTTTCTTATCAAGAGTAATAACATCATCATCAATTGTATTGCAGTTATTCACATCGCCGTTAATCATGCATCTTCCGTGAATATCCCACGGCTTACCGTCCCACTCCTGATAACTCTTCGCACTAATCGTCGGCTTCTCATTATCAACCGGCATAAACCATACGTTTATCACGTTCGTTGTGTTATCTGGCGTCTTACCAGGCTCACGAAGCAGAAGATCGTTCGTAACCTGACCATTATTCACATAAAGTTGCGCATGCATAAACGGCCTGTTATTTGCGTATCCCTCAGGCTTCGAAGTACCTTCACCGTACGCGTCGTAGTCGTTCATAGTGTCAACATCAATATTCTTAGTTATAATGTCGCCAATATTTTCGCCATCCGCTTGACCGTTCAGATCTTCACCGCCAGGCATAAGGAAGTCCTTGTGAATAGCATATTCACTAACATACTTATCTTCACCAGCATGCTGACTACCCTTATTTTCAATAAGCCTATCTGTAATATGTACTTCACTTCCGTTCTTCATATTTACAGAAGCATTGTAAGAGAATGAAGAACGATCCATAATAAATTCTTTAGGCGTATACTTAACTAAATTAAGCTTATTTCGCCACTGGCACGTACCTTCTTGCGCAACACCGTTATGAGAAGCAATAGATGCAGCACATGTATTGTCATGCACAGCGTAACCTAATCCATTATCGACTGCCATAGGGTACGAACCATTCCATGCGTCAAATTGCCTATTATCCGCCGCGCTCATAGGAGTTAGAGAAGGCTGCGGATTATTTTCATCTTTCGTATTGATACTAGGCGTACCTTTTACAAGCTTTAGCACATCCTGAAGGTTTAACGGCTTACCATTGCCGCCCTTGCGGTATGAGTTTATGTTCCACTTGTACACAAAGTATTGCGTGCCAAACTTCTGATTTCCATGCAATCCGTTTTGCGGCCCGTCAAATCCAGGATCGTTTCGCCCGTCAACACTTTTCTTGTTGTTGTCTACTAATCCCCACGTATAGTCCTTACGCATATCAACGAAGCGCGTCACCTTATGGTCAATCGGGTTAAGCGTAGTCTCGTCATCAGCTTCCAACTTTTTGAAAGAAAGCTTCTTTTCGGCATACTTCTTTTCGGAAATTTCTCCTAGCTTGCCAATACCAGTAACACCACCTAAGCACAGCTTCCACTGCTGATCCGTCTTAGACTGGCATGAGTATTGAGGCTTATTCTCACCATAAGCATACTTTGCTGTAGTTTTTGCAGGATTAAAACCGTTATCGTATTGGTCATAAGTATCGTACTTATTTTCACCTTTAACGCCAATTTCTTCCTTGCGGTAGCCGAAGATTCGCTCGTTTCGCTTATCATGCCTCATCCAAGAAAGCATTGCCACGATTTCGTTATTATTAAGCTCAAACGGGTTCACTTGCACTAAGCCGTTTGGCCACGCAATATCGAGCGGAAGCGGGTCGGACTCTTCGTAATCCTGAAGATTGCCTGGCTCCATAAGCTTCCAAAGTTTATCTTGACGCCAATCTGGATTATTTTCCGGCACAGAGTAAGTGTCTACGTAAATTCTGGAACCAATTTCCGCAAAGTATTCCGGAATCGTAATATTTCCAGTTACAGGATCAAAAGTTATTTCGCACCTGTCGCCGCCGTTAGCTGTGCAACCCTTGATATGGTCTCCAAGATTTGCTGTAATAATACGCTTACTAAATTCTTCACGCCATTGATCGTTATTCATTCCAACAGAACGATCTTCGCCTTCAGCATCTCGATCCTGACCCTTAGATTCTTCCGACTTAGCATCTTTAGAATCTTCAGCGTTCTTGGAGTCATTTTTATCGGAAGACTTGCTATCTTTACTGCCTTTGTCATCCTTGCTTGCGCTACCATTTTCGGACGTTTTAGCAGCATCGCTCTGCTTGCTACCGTTATTTACTTCAGATTTTTGTGTATTTTCTTTCTTAGAAGAATCGCTTTCGTTTAGAACTGCAAGCTTTACACTACCGCGCCTTCCCGGAACATTGCGCTTCTTAGCGTTCTTCTTAGCGTTCTTCTTAGTCACTTTAGTAATCTTCAAAGAAGCAGGCTTGTTGCTAGTTTGAGACTTATTAGTCTGCTGCTCCTGCTGCTTATTTTCTGACTTCTGCGACTTCTGCTGCTGACCTTGTTCCTGCTTACCCTGCTGATTTTGGGTAGAGTTCTCCCCAGGTTTAGCATTTTCAGTCTTTTCGTTATCAGCTTTAGCCTTGTTGTCAACTTTCGCCTTATCGCCAGCTTTATTCTTATCGTCAGCTTTAGATTTATCTTTATCCTTGCCATCAGCCGACTTGCCATCAGCTGCCTTATCGCCAGCCGCGTCTCTGTCCTCTAAAGCAGACCTATCTTCAGCAGACCTATCCTCAGCAGCCCTAGACCCATCCGGTCTTGCAGCATCATTATTGTGGTTATACGTATTAACCTGATGCCAAAGATCAGTCTTCTTATTACCGTCTCGCTGAACAACAATGCCGTAGCAGCTGCCATCATTCGGGCACATCGTAAAGTAGTTATGATCCTTCTTAGGAGCTTCCTTACCGCGCGCCCAAATGCGTACCATAATCGAACGCACGCGCTTATCTTCATCCCAAGGATTCACTCGCCCAACATAATGCCCATTCGGCTTCTTATCCCACCAAACGTTTGGCAAACCGTAACCAGGAGATACAATAATCAGCCTAAGTTTCTTTATTACGGAATTACCTGCAGCATCCCAACCGTGGAATATTAAATCATGCACACCGTGATTTCTATTCTGATCGCCCACTAATACTGTAGGAGAACCCTCATCTTTAGAATTATTGCTGTTAATAACCCATCCAACTTGATCCGTCGGACTATCAGATTCACCATTTTTATGAATGAACTGATCGTAGCTTATAGTAGTAAAATCGCCGCAACCACGATTATCACAATCATTCTTCTTATCACGATTAGTCGTAATCATATCGAAATCATTGCGCACAACGACTTTTTTACCATCAAAGAATCTCTTATTTTTATCGTTAGTAAAGTAGTCAGTAGCTTCCTTCGGCTTCACACCAAGCAAAATCCTCTTATCGTCATGACCTTTAACCCAGAACTTAATTTTGCTATTAACAGGAATCTTCAAACCATCAGCTGGAACATCAACAGGATCCCCATTATTCACGCTCACTTTTACATCCAACGTTGGCTTCTCGTAATCAACGTACGGGAATACAACAGGTATAACAGTAGTCGAATTATCCCAGAACGTAATCTTTACGTACTTTACAAACACGTAATTTGGCAAAACTTTAGGATCCTTGCCATCCTGCAACTGAGCACTATACTTGTTTCGCATCCAGTTTCTGTAAATACGCTTGATTTTAGCCAAGACTTTCGTCTGCAATTCTTGCTTTACAGGATCGCCCGGCTTCAACTCCTTACCGTCATCACCAGTCTTAGGAGCGTTACTTACAAACCAAACATTACGCTTAGTAGCATTTTGCGCTTTAGGCCAGCATTCAGGCATGCTGTCTTCACGATCCTCACCCATAGCTGCACGATCGTTGTTTGCAGCGGAAGCATCGTCACTATCTACGGATCTAAATTGAATAGAAGACCTAGACTGACCGGTAATTTTATCCTTGTATTCGTCAAGAATCTTAGAATGGCCGCAAGGATTTACAACGCTGACAATAGGCACTTTAGCAGCAACGCTTAAATCAGCATCCTGAAGAGTATTCGAGCGAGGCTCATCACCCCACTTATCCGTCCACTCAGCTTTATAAACAGCAAGATTCTTAAGAGGAGTATTAGAATCTCCATCCGGATTACTAGTCAAATAGCTCGCATCAAGCGGATAATCGTTTGCCTTTGAACCCTTCTTCTGTTTTATGGAACCATACCTATGCCTTGTACCATACTCATCCTTATTAACAGGCGGGAACAAGTTAGGGTCGAAAGCCATTACCTGCTTATACAAGTCGGAACGTTTACCAACAAAATTCACAAATCCAGCATTATTATCACGATCATCAATAATAAGAGGATTAGGAAGCGGCTGATCGTAAGAATAATACTTAGGAGTCTTGTTATTTTCGTCATATTCCTCAGTTTGCAAAGGCTTAAACACGTCTGCTTGCGTAATAACCCTATACCACAAATCCTGAGTTTCGCTCATATGATACGTTCTATCGTTATATCTAAGCTCAAGCTTATGCCTTCCAGGAGTTGAATCCTTCGTATTATGGTCGTTCATACCAGGATTACGGAACCACTGATTGCCTCTAGCATAGCCGTTATTTGGAGAATAATAATCAGGCAATAAGCGTATATCTTCACTCTCGTTCATAAGACTTGAAGATCCCAAAGGCTGATTTACTATTCCAAGTAACACACTAGAGAATGAAATAAGCCTGTTCCTAAGATAATTACCGCTGTCACTGTTGTACGGTCCCAAACCAGTACCCTTAAGGAAGTGGTATCTAGGAGCCTGAATATCCATAATTCGCGGCGCACCATACCACTGCTGATGCATTACAGTGTACATGTAGAAGTTAGCGTCACGACCAAAATTAGTCATGGAATATTTACTGGCTTTAGTAACACCAAACGGATCAGTGGCACCATAAAAACCTTTGCTCTGTCTCTTACCGTAGTAAGATCCTGCAGCGTAGAAGAATGAAAAGTTTTCACAACCCGTGCCATCGCCCTTGTTAGCAGTGCAATATGCGTCGTTTTTATTCGTAGAAGTTGTAGTAGTGAAGTGAATCTTATACGTATAAGCAATTTCGCCAGGCTTAATATTATTCACAAAACTAAATACGCGCTGCGTGTCATCTTTTATAGATCTATAAAGATTTTGCACAAGAGCAACATAAGCAGGACTATAACCTCTGCTATAGCTTCCTTCAACTTTAGGAACAACTCTAAGATCGCCTTCATCCAAAGCACCATAGCTACTGGATCTAATGCAGTCCAAACCTGTGCCATCACGGCACCAACCAATAGCTTCAGTACTACCCAAATCCTCAGTTGTTACAGCATCCGGAAGAATCCTAGAATAATTGCCATTCTTACTGTCGTCAGTGCCACGCATCTTATTCCAAGCTGCAACTAAATCGTCTCCAGTATCAAAATCGTTACCGTCAGTTTTAATGCTGCATAAACCGTTAGGATTATCCCAAGAAAATGAGCAAGTTTCGCGAGGAGGATTATTGTTGCCTTGCTTCTTCTTATACAAAGCAGTAACTTCCCTGCCACTGTAAAGAACACGCTGAATATACTGCCTTCCGCCTTCACTACCCTTGTCTAGGATCTGACCTTTTGGAATCGTAAAGTAATCAAGAGCAGCACCAGCGCCTTGAGTACGGCCGCCAGCGTTAAAAATAACATCCCACACGAAGCCGCCGCCGGAAAGCTTAGGAGTACGCTTTACAAACACGAAATCTGCAGTGTCATCTATAGGCAAGTTAATTCTGTCGACGCCGGAACCCTTATAATTAAAGGCCATGTTGCGTAAACGGCCCATAATAAAAGTGCCCTTAGGGTATGGAGTGAAGTAAGTTGCGCCGTAATGATCCGTGCCGGAAGGATCTTCAGGCACAGGACCGTTCTCGTAGTGGCCGCGAGGTCTCGTTGCTGCACTAGCAAATTGGTCACCCGATTCCAAGTTGTATCCAAGACTATTAACATCCAAATCGTGGCCGTTAGTGGCGCGCAAACCAGCTCCGTCGCCGTCAGTAGTAATACATGCACCTAAAGCGTAATCCTTGTTGCATCCAGGGCGATACACTTCGTAAGATTCACGAGCTGTGTAATTCTTAGCGTCGCGGTTTTGTGCTTGGGCTTGAGCTTCTTTGGCAGCGCGCTCAATAGGTGACATGTTTTGAGAAGCGGAATTTGAATCTGCGCTTGCAAAGCTTAAATCTTGCGCGAACGGATTGCTTTCGTTTACAAATACTCGATGATTGCCGAAACTCTGTAATGAGGAAAGGTCAGAGGACGCGTATGAAGACGAGGAGAACGATTGATAGGATGCAGAGGCGGCGGAATTAGCGGAATCGGCGGAATTAGAAACCGGCTCAGAACCAGAATGAGAATCTGGACTTGCGGGAGTATTTACGGAAGTATTTGCGGAAGGCTTGTTAGCAGCTTTGTTAGAAGCTTCGTTAGCAGTATTAGCGGAAGTCTCAGAAGATGAATTAGCACCATCCGCCGCAACCGCAGTTTCAGCAGTCAAGCAAACAGGCAGCCACATAGCCACAGAAATAGCGCACACCAGCACCGTCTTAAGCACCGTCTTAAGCACTCTCGCGAAAGCGCTGACGAACGCACGATACACATGCTTATCCGCACGTTTAACCGCACTATACACATGCTGAGCCGCACGAACAGCCGCACGAGTTGCGCACTGGGTCAACTGACCTATGCGAACAAGAACGTTTAGCATAATCGTCCAAATACTCTTCATAATTCCACCTGTTTTACATTGTTTTACGCGCTTTACGTAGCCTCGCGGCAACGTAAGTTTGTTTTTAAGTTTTGATATTAAGTTTTGTTGTTAAGCTTTAGTTTTTAAGTTTTAGTGTTCAGTTTTGCTGCTATACGCAATCGCTTATAAACCGAGAATGTTTATAAGCCAGTCGAACGTCTTTTCGCCGTGACTGCCCCTCTTACGTTTCTTACGCGAGCTAGACTTTTTGACCTTCGGCCTCTTTTTTGGCCGATTCGCAATCGCCCTAGCTTCCTCGCGCGCAAGATTTTCTCTGCGTACAGCGCTAGTTACTGCGCTACTTGCGTTATCTTTCGCGCTACTTGCAGCACTATCCTCTTCCCTATCCTTCGCACTATCTTCCTTCTTATCTTTCTCGCTATCCTCTTCGTCTTCCTTCTTTTTCTTCTTAACCGGCAGACCAGCCCACCAAATGTAGCCGCCCACCACGCACAGGCTTCCAAAGCAGCCCAAAACCCACCACGGGAATCGCGGAACATCCGGCTTCTTGCCACGAAGCGACTTATCCGCCGCAGGTGTTGGCACAACTCGCTCACCAGTCACCAAAATGCGCTGCGTGTTAATGCCTAGAGGCGTGCAAGTAATCAGCGTCACCAAATCCTTGCCAGGCACAGCCGCAATCTTCTTCGTCTCGTCCGGGTTCACAACGATTTTGTCAACTACCTTATAGGTAAGAATCTCGTCGAAAACCTCAATCGTAAAAGTGTCACCCTTAACGATTTCGTCAAGACGCGTGAACATTTCCGCACTAGCAAGACCACGGTGGCCGGTTATAACCGAGCGCGTGCCCTTGCCGCCAACCGGAAGCGAAGTTCCACGCAAATGGCCAAGACCCTTCAGAAGAGTGGCATCCTCCGTGCCGTGATAAACCGGCAAATCAAGATCAATCTTCTTAATACGAAGACGAGCCATAAGGCCATCATCGTTAGCTTTTAACTGATCCCAATAGTCCTGACTAGCATCCGACGTTTCTCCATGCGAAGTTGGAATATTCGTATTCGCTTCGTAAATAGCGCCAGACGAAAGCTTCTGATTGTACTCGCGCGCGCGGCGCAACTGCTCGTGCGGAGCAGGAACCGCATGCGTAATAAGCTTCGCGTACTCAGCCGCAACCTCCGACATGTGATACTGACTCAGCCACATGGCGGCATGCGGATAAATAAGCGACGCAAACGACGCGAGCAACAGCAAAGCGGGGATTATGCAGGACTTAGAGAAGTGCCACTTTTTGGCTTTGTTGCGCGAGTTTATTTTCGATATTTTTGAGTATCGTCTATGAGTTTTGACTGATGTTCTTGTTCTTTGAGCTTGACGAGGCTGGAAAATTTGTGTTTGCGCAAGCCCCGTCCTTCGTCGCTTTAACTGTTAAAGTATTTTGCCGTGTTCGCCTATTTTTAACAATGTTGCTTCCTCAGTCCTCTTTTATTGCTGAACACAATTTTTCCAGCCTCTCAACATACTAAACAACAACACAAAACTAATAGACTCGTTAAGTTTGTTACGAAAGTGCGCGGCTTACTAAGTGCAACTAAAGTTGCGCAACTAAGCTGCGGGTGGGTGCGTGGTTTGTGTGCTTGGTGTGGTGTGTGCAGCAGCGCTAATGCTAGTGTTCGCTGATCAACAAGAATCAGCGTCTGCAGAGCATTGGTGCAAAGCTACAAAACCACTTTTCGCAGAAGCATTGGTGCAAAGCTTCGGAAACAACGTCAGCAGAGCAAAACTGCAAAGCTTCGGAAACATTTGACGGAGATTTCCGGCGTTTGCGCTCAGACCTGCTTTCGCGCATATTCATCACAGCATAGCCGTTCGGCTGATTTAACATGTGAAGCATGGTGTGCTTTAAATGCCAAATCATGCTTTGACGGAGCTTGAAATCCCATTGATTTCAAGCTCGGTCAAAGCGCGCGAGCATCCCTCACTCAGTGCGAAAACCTCAAATCTCACCACACGAATATCCACACAACTGAATAACTGCACAACTAATCCGCTCAAACCGGTTGCGCAGCTTGTTTCGAAACCAAACTGCGCAACCGGCAGAGCAAATCAGCTGAACAATTGTTCAAGCCACTCAGCCAACTAAGTCACTCAGCCAGCCGATCGAGTTTTATTCCTGTTCCTGCTCCTTGCGACGCTTCATCACAATGTAGAAGAGCGTGCCAGCGATGCCAACAATGCCGCAAACCGTCAAAATCACCAAGCCGCGAGCACCGGTCATTGGCAAGTTGCCAAGAATCTTGTCAAGCTCGGTGGCTCTAGCGTTATCAATCTGCAAAGTGTTGTTTGCATTAGTTCCAGCAGTGAGATTCACGCAATGAAGCGTATTATCAAGTTTGAATCCATCTGGAGCTTTAGTCTCAACTGCGCAATAAACGTGCGAAATATTATCGCCATTACCAACGAAGAAGGAGTCAGAAGCCTTACCGTCTTTACCGGTCGCAGCCATTGTACGAACTTTGCTTTCATCGCTTACTAAACCATTGCCAGCATCAGCAACTGTCTTACCTTTAAGTTCTTCTACCTTCTTACCGTCAGCAGCTTTATAAACCTTGAACACTGCACCTTCCAAAGGCTTACCATTATCCTTCTTATCGTTATCACTCAAGCCAATCTTATTGATGTTGAGAGTAGCGAAATTAGTGGTGTCTTCACCTTCGTGAGTAGGATTACCTGGAGTTTCGCATGGCTGATCCTTAGTTGGAACACAGCCTGGAGTTTTATCTCCATCACCGGTTGCAACTCCATCCACATCAGTGTTTATAAAGTTCTTAATATTTCCAGGAGCAATAACTGTTGTTACAACTGTTGCTGTAAGTTTACCGCCAACTTTGGCAGAAGCCTTAGTCAGACCGGATGCAGTGAGCTTAACACGAATCCACTTGACGGTCTTGAGGTTCTCAGGTTTAGTTAAATCTACCTTAGTTGGATTATCACCAATTGAAGAATATCCTTCAACTTCATAATCCGTCGCCACTAAAGTATCAGAGGCGTTGCCCTCTTTATTAGTAACCTTAAGATCTTTAACACTGTTATAGTTCAAGAAGTCTGTGTTAATTGGATCAGTGAAGGAAACATTGTTATAAGTTGTGCCACCATCTTTGATAGCAGTAAGTGGAATGGAAATATCCCAGCCCATTGTTGTCTTAGCGCCATCGATGAACGGCTGATTTGGCGCAGCTTGAGCTTTCTTCTCTACCTTGTTGGTGCTGACATCATTCTTTGGATAAATCTTTAAATTGTAAATCCAGGTGTGAGTCTGCGTATCTGGAAGAGGAACCGTTACAAGGAATGGGTTAACTTGCTTAGTAACCTTAATAGGCTGGCCATCTTTCTTAGGCGCACTATTAGCCAAGTCTTCTTCTACCAAGTACAAGCCGTATGTTTTGTCAAGGTTGAATGTTGTAGAACCTGGCTTATCGCAACCTTGCTCACCACTAGCACAAGTTGTTTGTTCTGTGAAAGTATCAGAAGCCTTCAACCCTGCATCTTTCAAAGCCTGAGCAGCAGTCTTATTCTCAACATTAAGATTTTTAATTGCTTCCCAGCCAGCCGTATTGGACAAATCAATGGCAGAACCATCATTTTTAACAACACGAGTGAGCTTGAACTTCACGCCTGAAATTGGTAGTTGCTTAGATGGAATAGTCTGCTCTTTACCATTATTCTTAGTCTGACTCTCAGGACCTTCATACTTGTAAATGGTAATAGAAGTAGCTTGGCCAGATTTAATATTTGCTGTGTTTTCACCTTCAGCAGGAGTACTCTCTGGACCAGCAGCCCAGGCAATGGAGCCTGCAACGCAGCACGTTCCGAGTGTGCAGGTCGCGGCTAATACGGCAACAGCGCGTTTTAACTTTAAAGTCTTTAGACGCATATTCCCTCTCTTCAATAAATCAATTAATCGTCTTATTCTCTTTATTTAGACTCAAAAAGGCCGATCGTAGACCAAACAAAAAAGATTATAATGTTGTAACAACTGCATCAACGCAGACGCACGACTGTAAACACACGATGCGAATGCAGAATACAACTTCAACCTTCATCATTCAGCTATTTTTCGCAATTGTGCGATAACGCTCAACCATGAGTAAATACAATAATAGCTGATAATTAGACGAAAAATAACGTGAAGTATAACATAGTCAAATGTTTATATTTCTGAGCATCTACCCCCCCCCCCGGTACAAAAATCGTTAAAAATCAATGGGTTTGGGGGTGACAAATTACTAGCTCAGTCGCTTTTTGTGCGTTTTTATTTTTTTCTCAAAACCAAATACGGCGTGTCGCATTAGAGTATCGAGAAGCAGCACAGCGCGCTTCTCGATACACTAATGCGGTAGCGCTTGCTCAATGCGGAAAGTCCAGTGGGCTTTCCACGCAAGCTCAGTAGCGAGCGCGTTACCCGCGCGAGCGTTACGCACGCACTAAGTCCACAAATGCGAGGTAACTCACATGTTAAATCGCAACGCTCAAGCATGTAGTCGCGTATTCGGCACAAACTCAATCCTGCAAGTCGCATTCAAAGCATTTGCAATACGATTCAAAAGAGCAATAGTCGGATTCCTCGAACCATTTTCCAACCTGCTAATATCAGACTGACTTATACCCGTCTTCTCCGACAGCTCAGCCTGAGTCAAACCAGCCTTTTTCCTAGCCATCACAAGCGACATAGTCAAGTCTCTTTCCGGCTGAAGCGCATCATACTCTTTCTTGAATTCAGGATCCTTCATAAGCTCGTCCGTAAGTTCATGCAAATCATTCATTCGCGTTTCCTGTACTGCACTCGTTCCCTGCCCTACTTGCATTCCCTGCAACTCTTGCTTTTTCATCACAAGCCTATCTTTCTATTAAAATATTCAGCCCTTCTCTGCATAGCTACCAATATTTCACTACGCGGAGTTTTCTGCTGCTTTTTAACAAACCCATTGGTGACAACAATAATTTTATTCGCATCAAACGATTCCCCAACCCCCTGTTTATGTTATATATAGCATAATCTCTTGTATACATCTTGTCAAAACAAGCAACCATACGTTACTAACGCAGTCGCCAATCTGCACGCATGTCCCAAAACAACCAAAATCAGCCACTAACGCAGAACACACGCGTTCTCTAATTTGCAGTAATTAAAAAGACGATAGATTTTTATTTCTACCGTCTTGCTTAAAGCTCATACAACTATCTACTTTGTTCTCTGTGTATTAAATTTTCAAATTCTTATTGTTTAACATTCCAGCAAACATTGTATGATACATATCCTTCGACGATTCTTCTATCCTGGTAATACTTGATATTTTATTTCCTGCATCCTTTGATGATGCTCCACAAAGATAAAAGGCCTCATTTTCTGCCCCAAAGTCTATTGCAATATATCTATCATGGTATTTTTTATCAGCTATCTTCAAATTCAAATCTATATTAGGATAGTCTTTTCTAAAATCATCTAAAAATATTTTTCGTAAGCATATCTTTATTTCTTACATTATCGCTAAAAACTATGATTTGCACGTTATCTCTTGCAGCCCTTAAAAGTTCCAAAGTTTTAAGCCCTATATAATTATCTATAACATAGATGCTTTTCTTTGCTGACTTATATATTTTTGTATAGGCAACATCTGCTTCTATCTTATCTCCATTCAGCAAAAGAAAATGCTTGTAGGTGTTACTATCTATAAAATTATCCATTACCTTTTTCAGATCTTCTTTTGTTGCAAAGGTGCTAATTTTATCATTTATATTTGCTATTTCTTTTGAATGCTGCATTATGTAATTTGTATTTTGACTTGTTTGCAATAACAGTTGCGCCATTTCTTTTGAGCTAAGAAAGTCTCTATTTTCAATAATGAAATCTTTCATCTGCTTAAACATTCGTATTAAAGCCTTACTTTGCTTAACTGCCAGCTCTCCCCTTAATACGGTCATAAGCATATAGATTCCCTGTTCTGTAAAGGCGTAGGGCTTGTATTTAATATTACTGCCTCTACCTTGCGCTTTGTTCAAGGTCGCAAAATGCGACCTTGAAAGTTCAGATACTTGCCCATCGTTCAAGGTGCCAAAATGGTACCTTGAAAGTTCAGATACTTCCTCATCGGTTAATTGGAACATAAAATCGTCATCAAATTTTTCAATATTCCTTTTGACCTGTCTATTAAACATTTTTGTCTCATAACCATAAATTTCAGCTAAATCCGAATCAAGCATAACTTTTTGATTTCTTATATAGTGAATCTTACTTTTAAGCGTAGTTCCATCTATTACAACAATCTCTTTATTCTCTTCTGCCATAATGCCCCCAACATTATCTAAATATCTTTTCCAATCCGCCACGCACTGCGTAACTTTTACTGCGTAACTTTTTTAAATCAACTGCGCCAGTAACAAATAAACAACATCGTGCGTAGATTTATTAGTCTTTGAGCTGAATTAATAGGTATGATGCATCGATGCTCTTGTTCAGCGCTTGAAACCATGCTGATAGTACTAGTATTTGCTGCAATCATACGACTGAGGTTATTCGACTTGACAATAATTTCGCAATCAGATTAACGCATTGTGGATAAAAGGTATTGAGCGCACGAAAAAGGTATTGAACGCACGAAAATAAGTAGTTACGTAAGATTACGCAAGAGACACGCGCGCAGAACACCAACTGCGCCAGTAACAAAAAGGAGCTTCAAGCCCGAAAGCTTGAAGCCCCAATTTATATCAGATTATCGCAATCACTCAGCTTCGTCGCCATAATCGCCCTGACCGCCTTGATCATCAAGGAAGTCATCTGGATTAAAGTCGTCGCCGAGCTTCATGTCGCCAAAATCAATGTTGGAGAAGTCAACATCGCCCATATCGCTCTCACCGAAGTTCGAAGGCGTGCTATCCGCACCACCCAAACCGAAGTTAGGGTAAATGGAGTCGCGCACCTGAGGATCCGGCTCAACGTTAGCGTTGCGATAACGCGCCAAACCAGTACCAGCTGGGATGAGCTTACCGATAATAACGTTCTCCTTCAAGCCCTTAAGGTCATCTTCCTTCTGGCTCAAGGCGGCCTCAGTAAGCACGCGCGTAGTCTCCTGGAAGGATGCGGCAGAAAGCCAAGAATCCGTAGCCAAAGAAGCCTTGGTAATACCCATAAGCTCTGGTCGACCAGCAGCAGGCTTGCCACCGTTCTTAACAGCAGCCAAGTTTGCCTCGCGGAACTTTGCCTGATCCACAAGCTCACCAGGAAGAAGCTCAGTGTCACCAGAATCAATCACCGTAATACGGCGAAGCATCTGGTGCACAATAACTTCAATGTGCTTGTCGTGAATATCAACGCCCTGAGAACGGTAAACGTTGTGAACTTCTTCCACAATATTCACCTGAGCCGCACGAGGACCAAGGATTCGAAGAATCTTCTTAGGATCCACAGAACCTTCAATCAGCTGCGTACCAACGTCAACATGCTCGCCATCCTTTACAAGCATTGGCGCACGACGCGTCACAGGGTAAACGATTGGCTCAACCGTAGTGTCGTCTGGAGTCAAAGTCACCTGACGGCCGTGGTCGGTATCCTCAACCTTCACAACGCCTGGGAACTCAGCGATTGGAGCCTCACCCTTAGGAGTACGAGCCTCGAAAAGCTCCGTAACACGAGGAAGACCCTGCGTAATATCGGAAGCCGAAGCAACACCACCAGAGTGGAAGGAACGAAGCGTAAGCTGCGTACCAGGCTCACCAATGGACTGTGCTGCCACAATACCAACAGCCTCGCCAACATCCACGAGTCGGCTCGTAGCCAAGGACCAGCCGTAGCACTTTGCGCAAACGCCGCGCTTAGATTCGCAAGTAAGCACAGAACGCGCCTTAACTTCCTCAACGCCATGCGCAACCAAATCACGCAAAACGTCCATAGAAAGCGCATCTCCACACTTTGCCAAAACTGTTGTGCCGTCGGCAGGATCGAGAACATCTGCAGCAAGCAAGCGCGAGTATGGACCACCGTCAGCAGCCTTAACAAGCGTCAAATTGCCGTTTTCGTCGCGATCAGCAATCTTCATCATAAGACCGCGCTTAGTGCCGCAATCTTCTTCACGCACGATTACTTCCTGCGAAACGTCCACAAGACGACGAGTCAAGTAGCCAGATTCTGCCGTACGAAGTGCGGTATCTGCCAGACCCTTACGAGCGCCGTGCTGGGAGATGAAGTACTCCAACACGGACAGACCATCGCGGTAGTTTGACTTAACAGGTCGAGGAATAATCTCACCCTTAGGGTTTGCCACGAGGCCTCGCATACCAGCAATCTGACGAATCTGCATCCAGTTACCACGTGCGCCAGACTGAACCATGATGTTCACGTTGTTGTCGTCGTGGAAGTTTTCGCGCATTGCGTCTGCAACCTTGTCGGTGCATTCAGTCCACAAGTTAATCAACTCTTGACGACGCTCTTCATCGGTAAGAAGACCCATATCGTACTGGGAGTTGATTTTTGCAGCCTGATCCTCGTAATCTTGCGCAATTTGCTCGCGATTTGGAGGAAGAACAATGTCGGAGAATGCCATTGTTACGCCAGACCATGGAGCGCGAGTAAAGCCGAGATCCTTCAAAGCGTCGAGTGTTGCAGCAACTTGAGCTGTAGAATAGCGGGTTGCGATTTCGTCGACAATCTTAGAAAGCACGCCCTTCGGCACCTGCTCGTTTACGAACGGATAGTCGACTGGCAAAGTTCCGTTGAACAAAATGCGTCCACAAGAAGTTGCAAACAGTACAGTTCCGTCCTTAAAACGCTCTTCGCGCACAACGTCTGGGCTGCCTGGCTCAGGATCAACAACCTTAAGCTCGGAAGGCTCCCAATTCTTTGGCAAAACGAAGTCTGCAGGAACGCGAATCAGCACCTTAGCTTGCATGTCAATCTCATGCTTGTCGAGAGCCATTTCAGCTTCAGCAAGCGAGGAGAAGACTCGGCCTTGACCCTTGGCTCCCTCAATTACGGTAGACAAGTAGTAAAGACCCAAAATCATATCCTGAGAAGGCATTGTAACGGTGTGACCGTCTGCTGGCTTCAAGATATTGTCGGAAGCCATCATCAAAGTGCGCGCTTCAGCCTGAGCTTCTGCAGAAAGCGGAAGATGCACTGCCATCTGGTCACCATCGAAGTCTGCGTTGAATGCTGCGCAGGCAAGTGGTGGCAGGTGGATTGCTTTACCTTCAACCAAAATTGGCTCGAATGCTTGAATACCCAAGCGGTGAAGTGTAGGTGCGCGGTTAAGAAGCACAGGATGCTCGGAAATAACTTCCTCAAGCACGCCCCAAACTTCGGAGTCGCCGCGGTCAACCAAACGCTTTGCGCTCTTCATATTCTGAGCGAAGCCCTGATCTACCAAACGCTTAATAACGAACGGCTTGAAAAGCTCCAATGCCATTGGCTTTGGCAAACCGCACTGATGCATGCGAAGGCTTGGGCCAACGACGATTACGGAACGTCCGGAATAATCAACACGCTTACCGAGCAAGTTCTGGCGGAATCGGCCTTGCTTACCCTTAAGCATGTCGGAAAGCGACTTTAATGGTCGGTTGGATGCGCCGGTTACTGGGCGTCCGCGGCGACCGTTGTCGAAGAGCGAGTCGACTGCTTCCTGAAGCATGCGCTTTTCGTTATTAAGCATGATTTCAGGAGCGCCGAGCTCAATAAGTCGCTTCAAACGGTTGTTACGGTTGATTACGCGACGGTACAAATCGTTCAAATCGGAAGTTGCGAAACGACCACCATCAAGCTGAACCATTGGTCGCAAATCTGGTGGGATTACTGGAATTACGTCCAAAACCATAGCTTCTGGCTTGTTTCCAGTAGTCAAGAATGCGTTTACAACCTTCAGTCGCTTCAAAGCGCGAGCCTTGCGCTGACCGGTTCCGTTGTCGATTTCTGCGCGAAGCTCTTCTGCGGCAGACTTCAAATCGAAGTCCTGCAAACGCTTCTTAATAGCTTCAGCACCCATGCAGCCTTCGAAGTAGTCGCCGTAGCGATCTTCCATCTCGCGCCACAAGTCAACGTCGCCTTCCATGTCTCCGGCACGCAAGCCCTTGAAGCGGTCAAACACGGCGTTCAAACGCTGAATCTGCTCGTCGTAGCGAGTGCGAATAGCAGACATTTCGCGTTCTGCACTAGCGCGCAACTTAGATTTTGCAGCACCCTTACCGTCGCCAGATTCTTCCAGCTCGTGCAAGTCTTCTTCAACCTTCTTAGCGCGCGCTTCGATTTCGTTATCGCGACGCTTGCGAAGATTGCCGATTTCAGTATCGAATTCGTCTTGCAAATCTGGAAGATCTTGATGACGCTGCTCTTCGTCGACTTTCGTAACCATGTAGGCTGCGAAGTAGATTACTTTTTCAAGATCCTTAGGTGCAATGTCGAGCAAGTAGCCCAAACGGCTTGGCACACCTTTGAAGAACCAAATGTGTGTTACCGGAGCTGCAAGCTCAATATGACCCATGCGTTCGCGGCGAACGCGGCTGCGGGTAACTTCTACACCGCATCGCTCGCACACGATTCCCTTAAAGCGCACGCGCTTATACTTGCCGCACGCGCACTCCCAGTCGCGAGTTGGACCGAAGATCTGCTCACCGAACAGACCGTCCTTCTCTGGCTTTAGGGTACGGTAATTAATGGTTTCTGGCTTCTTTACTTCGCCGTGGCTCCAGCTACGGATATCTTCGGCGGTGGCCAGTCCAATCCTCAGTTTGTCAAATGCGTTGACGTCCAGCACTCTTATCGTCCTGTCTCATGAAATTGTTTTCTAATGTTTCTTAATTTCTTAAAGTGTGTTCGTTACCGAATCGGTTACCGAATCACTGGTATTCAGGTTCAACAGCAATCTGGTCTTCCTTGGCGGACGAATCTGGTCGAGCGCCAATATTGAAGCCAAGATCGTCGGAAGATGAAACTGGGTCGTCCTCTTCATCCTTCATGTCGATTGCAACGCCTTCAGCGTTCAACACTTCAACATTAAGGGAAAGCGACTGCATTTCCTTAAGCAACACCTTGAAGGATTCAGGAATGCCTGCTGGTGGGAGGTTATCGCCCTTAACAATAGCGCCATACACTCGCACGCGACCGTCGACGTCATCAGACTTCGTGGTCATCATTTCGTGCAATGTGTAAGCAGCACCGTAAGCCTCGAGCGCCCACACTTCCATTTCGCCGAAGCGCTGGCCGCCGAACTGAGCCTTACCACCCAACGGCTGCTGGGTAATCATGGAGTAAGGACCAGTGGAACGAGCGTGAATCTTATCATCAACCAAATGATGCAGCTTCAAAATGTACATGTAGCCCACAGAAATTGGCTTCGGGAATGGCTCGCCAGTGCGACCGTCGAACAAAGTTGCTTTGCCGTCAGAGCCAACAAGCTTTTCACCATCGCGATTTGCGAGCGTTGTAGAAAGCAAGCCCTTCAAAGTTTCTGGGCGAACGCCGTCGAATACTGGGGTTGCAACTGGAGTGCATGGATCGCCATGCTCAGCGCCCTGCGGCACGTACTTCTTCCAAGCAGCCTCAAGGTCTGGATCCAAGTTAATATCCCAGCCAGCGTGAGCAATCCAACCCAAGTGAAGCTCGAGCACCTGGCCCAAGTTCATTCGAGAAGGCACGCCCAACGGGTTAAGCATGATGTCAACTGGAGTACCATCAGCCAAGAATGGCATATCTTCTTCTGGCAAAATGCGGGAAATAACACCCTTGTTGCCGTGGCGGCCGGAAAGCTTATCGCCTTGCGTAATCTTACGATGCTGAGCGATGTAGACGCGAATCATTTGGTTCACGCCGTTTGGAAGCTCGTCGCCGTCGTCTTCAGCGTCTTCACGAGTGATTTCCTTAACTGCAATAACAGTACCGGTTTCGCCGTGTGGCACGCGCAAAGAAGTATCGCGCACTTCGCGGCTCTTTTCGCCGAAGATTGCGCGGAGCAAACGCTCTTCTGGAGTAAGCTCGGTTTCACCCTTAGGAGTTACCTTACCAACCAAAATGTCGCCGGCTTCAACTTCAGCACCGATGCGAATAATGCCACGCTCGTCGAGATTTGCAATCGCATCTTCGCCAACGTTTGGAAGATCGCGAGTAATCTCTTCGGAACCAAGCTTGGTTTCGCGAGCATCGATTTCGTATTCTTCAATATGAATAGAAGAAAGCGTATCGTCTTGCACAAGACGCTGGGAAATAATCACAGCATCCTCGTAGTTGTAACCGTTCCAAGGCATGAATGCAACGAGCAAATTCTTACCCAATGCAAGTTCACCCTTTTCGGTTGCAGGACCATCTGCCAAAACAGTACCAGCTTCAACACGCTCGCCATCTTTAATAAGTGGCACCTGGTTGTAGCAAGTAGTCTGGTTAGAACGCTGGAACTTAGAAAGCTTGTAGCTGGACTGAGTTCCATCGTCGTTCATAACGCGAATAATATCTGCAGAAACGTAGGTTACAACACCTGGCTTTTCTGCCAAGATTACGTCGCCAGAATCAACTGCTGCACGCCATTCAGAGCCAGTACCAACAAGTGGTCGCTCGGACTTAATAAGCGGCACAGCCTGACGCTGCATGTTCGTACCCATCAAAGCACGGTGGCCTTCGTCGTGCTCCAAGAATGGAATCAAGGAAGCGCCGAGGGAAACCATCTGGCGTGGGGAAACGTCCATGTAATCTACAGTGCTTACAGGCACATCGACTGCTTCTTCTTCGTCCACGCGGGCAAGTGCCTGAGTGCCAACGAAGTTGCCGTTTTCGTCGAGTTCCTGGTTTGCCTGAGCAATAACGTGCTCAGCTTCACGGTCTGCAGTCATGTATTCGACTTCGTTAGTTACGTGACCGTTAACAACCTTGCGGTATGGGGTTTCGATGAAGCCGAATGGGTTGATGCGTCCGAAGGTTGCCAAAGAACCGATAAGACCGATGTTTGGACCTTCTGGGGATTCGATTGGGCACATACGTCCGAAGTGGGATGGGTGCACGTCTCGAACTTCCATGGAAGCGCGATCGCGAGAAAGACCACCAGGGCCGAGTGCGGAAAGACGACGCTTGTTCGTAACGCCTGCCAATGGATTGTTTTGATCCATAAACTGGCTGAGCTGGGAAGTTCCGAAGAATTCCTTAATAGTTGCGTTTACTGGACGAATGTTAATCAAGGACTGTGGAGTAATTGCTTCCGCATCCTGAGTTGTCATACGTTCGCGCACAACGCGCTCCATGCGGCTTAAGCCGGTACGAAGCTGATTCTGCACAAGCTCTCCAACCTGACGAATACGACGGTTGCCGAAATGATCAATATCGTCAACGTCAACACGCAACTGCACGTCTTGACCGTCGCGCTTACCTGGGAAGGTTTTTTCGCCTGCGTGTAAGGTTACCAAATACTTGATAGTGGCGATAATATCTTCGCGGTTCAAGCTGCGATCACTGTAGTCTGCTTCGAGACCAAGCTTGCGGTTGATCTTATAGCGACCAACGCGAGCCAAATCGTAACGCTTTGTGTTGAAGTAGAAGGAATCGAGAAGATTGCGGCCAGCTTCTGGAGTTGCAGTGTCAGCCGGGCGAATCTTACGATACAAGTCGGTAAGTGCATCGTCTTGCGTATCGATAGGCTCTTTTGCGAGCGCATCCAAAACAAGAGGATATCCTTGGAAAGCTTCGGCAATTTCGTCTTTCGTCATGCCGATTGCCATAAGGAATACGATTGCGGACTGCTTACGCTTTCGGTCTACGCGAACGCCTAAAACGTCGCGCTTGTCGATCTCAAATTCCAACCATGCGCCTCGGCTTGGGATAATTTTCGCACCGAAAACATCCTTGTCGGAAGTGCGATCTTGCGCACGGTCGAAGTACACGCCTGGGGAGCGCACAAGCTGAGAAACGATTACTCGCTCGGTTCCGCCAATAATGAAGGTGCCGTGAGGAGTTTGAAGTGGGAAATCACCCATGAAAACAGTCTGGCTCTTAATTTCGCCAGTTTCGCCGTTTTCAAACTCAGCGTTCACATAAAGTGGAGCAGAATAGGTGTAATCCTTTTCCTTGCACTCGAGCACAGTGTGGCGTGGCTCTTCAAAGTATGGGTCGGAGAATGTGAGGCTCATTGTCTCAGCAAAGTTCTCGATTGGGGAAATCTCCTGGAAGACTTCGTCAAGACCGGAAACATGAGGCACGGTGTGAGTTCCGTTTGCCTCGTCTTCAGCGACGCGCTTCTTCCAGCGCTCAGAGCCGATCAACCAATCAAAGCTGTCGGTTTGCACGCCGAGGAGGTATGGCACATCAATAGGCTCACAAATGGAGCCAAAATTCACACGATCTGACGCTTTGTGCAGTTTAATATCATGCTCGTCAGCACGTGCGATGACTTTCGTGGTGCTCGTCATAGCTTGTTCAGCAGCCAATGGACGTTCCTTTATCACTCGCTAGTTAATATCAATATTTGAAAACTGAAGAAAATCGCGGCAAATTTGGTGCTTATTTAAGCATATTTTGATTCGCGGGCGCCTTCTTCGGTTCCATGAGCATGCCCGCTATATGACACACCTTACACAGACTGTCTATTCTAGCGAAAGCTCCAGACTTCCTTATTAATAAAAAAGTCTGCTCTAGCGCTTGCAATTTTTTGGATGCTTAATATTCTCTACTTCAGTGGAACGAATATTCGTGTGGTGAGATTTGAGATTTTTCGCACTGAGCGAGGCGAACGTCAGAGCCGAAGGCTGCTGATTCGTCGAGCGAAGAAGAAAAATCGAAAAATCTCTGCGATTGGCACGGTTATTAACGAATTAGCATGCAGAGTTTGGGGGATTTCTTTACGAGCACTAAAAGAGGACTGAGAAGCTACATTCTTTAAGAAAGGCGAACACACTAAACGTCTTTAACAGCCAGAGCGCCCGAAGGACGGGACGTGCGAGGAGAGAAATCCCCTAAAACTCGCGCAACATTAAGTAGGATTACACAAAACCCGCGCAACGGCAAACGATACAAGTTGCGAGTAAACTAAATACGTTACGATTACGAAGTTACGTAAGGAATACTTAAAAGCTAAGGAATAGAATGGATAACAGCGAGAATACGCAAGAAGCAGCGGCAAAAACCGAAGAGCAAACCGACGCGCACAAAGCCGCCGCAAGCCGCGTAGAGCAAATGTACGAGTACGGATACCGCAAGTCAAACTACGGTCCGGACGAGCTTGTAACCGACGCTCATGGAAATCCAATTAGCGTTATGGACGCCATGCTCAGCGCAGACGATGCCGCGCGAGCAGAAACGCACACGCCTCATCTTTGCTTCTACTCCCCTCGTATTCCAGGAAATACCGGTTCCGCAATTCGTCTTTGCGCTGTAACTGGCACTATATTGCACTTGGTTGAGCCGCTCGGTTTTAATTTGCACGATACTAAATTGCGTCGCGCAGGCTTGGATTATCACGATATGGCTCACGTTGTTTTGCACCCGAATTTTGAGAATTTAGTTGAGTCGATGCCTAATTCGCGAATTATTGCTTTTACCGCAAATGCTACGAAACTTTACACTGAAATTGAGTACAAGCCGAACGATATTCTGCTTTTTGGTCCAGAACCTGGAGATATTCCGGATCCGATGGATGTTATGGCAGGCCCGCATGTGGCAGAGCAGGTTCGTCTTCCAATGCGACCTTCGCTTCGTAGCTTAAATCTTACAAATTGCGCTTCTATTGCAGTGTACGAAGCGTGGAGACAGCTCGGTTTCGCCGGCGGCAAGTAAGCACATCAAACTATGCATTACAATGGATAATATGTTCACACCATCCGGAATACAGCGCAAAATAAAGCGACAGGTGCAGCGCAAAGCGAGCGCCATATTTAATCGCAGTAAATTGCGTAAATCCGGCAAAAAAATGAGCACGTCGCAGCAAAAAATGTATTTTCGCAGACGCGTTTTTGTGTGTGTAGTGCTTTTTTTGATTGTGTCGCTGGCAATATTTTGCGTCATTAGCTTAGGTAAGGGACTTGCTGCAGTTGGCGGAGCGATTGCAGGGCATGAAGTTGATGTTTCTAGAAAATCCGTGCCTGAGCCGCGCCCGGTTGGTCTCACTCCCCGATGCACTGCGCACGATATTAATATTGAGCTTTCTGTGAAATCTCAAAACGTTCCGATGGGCGGTAGCGTTGAGCTTACTGAGCGTTTTGTATATGAAGGAAATACTTCGTGTCTTATTGATGCTTCCGACATGAATTCTGTGCTGTCTGTAAACAGTAGCGATGCTGTTAGTAAGTCGAATGATGACGCAAAAGATAGCAAAGATAGCAAAAATGGTAAAGATGCAAAAGACTCTAAAGACGCAAATAGCAGCAACTACTTATCCAACGCAGTGTGGCGTTCAGACACTTGCGATACTGCTTTAAAACCGCTTCTTATGGCTAAGGGCGATCATTTTGAAAAGAAGATTACCTGGAATACCAACACGAATGCAGGAAAAGGCTGCACTGCAGACGAGGATTTGCCGAAGGTAGATCGCGGAACTTATGTTCTTAGAGTTGAGCATAAGCGCGTTGCAGGATTGCATAGCGAACCGCTTTTTGTAAACGTGCGATAAGTATTGCATCAAGCATGCAGTAAGAAAAAAGCGTGCGGTAAGCAAAAGCGTATTACAGCTTCACGCAAAACTTCACGCAATAATTCACATCAGTCTTCGTCCACAGAATTATGTGCTAAATCAAAATCCGCAGAATCTGAAGCGGAATTAAGAATTTCACGATCGTCACAAACAGGAGCCAAAACCAAATCCTTAACAAGCTCTCGCGTGCGAAGCTGCGAATCTGCATCCAAACCATCGTCAGTAATAACAGTATCAACCTGATCAAAACGCGCAAACAGCGAAAGCGACGTGCAGCTCCATTTAGTGTGATCCGTCAAAATAATCGTGCGGTCAGCAATATCCATTAAAGCCATATCCGTAGCCGCTTCCAAAGAGTTCGGCATAAGGAATCCTCGAGGAAGAGACACAGAGTGCGTTCCAAGAAACACGGTATTCACTCGAAGCGAAGCCACAACTTTATCTGCAATAGGGCCAACCAGCGAGTTGGAGCGCGTAATCACGCCACCGGTTACAATAACCTCAACATCCTTCGACTCCAACGCCTGCACAAGCTCGGCAACAGGAATCGAATTAGTCAAAATCGTAATTCCAGAAGCCCTACGCGACTCCAGCAAATGCTGCGCAAACACGTAAGCCGTTGTGCCGCCGCCAATAGCAATAACATCCCCCGGAGAAACATAGTCCACAGCCAAGCGCGCAATAGCATCCTTCAAACCAATATCCATCTGCGATTTCACAGAAAACAGTGGCTCAGAAAGCAAAGTGTTAGTAGTTACAGCGCCGCCGTGAACTCGCTTCAAAAGCCCTCGATCGGAAAGCTCGGCAATATCCCTGCGAACTGTCATTGCAGAAACATTCAGCTCTTTAGATAGCGCGGTAATACGAACTGCACCACGCGTGCGAAGACGGCTTAAAATCAAATGTTGACGCTGCGAAGAAATCATACGAACATTATCGCACAAGTATACGCAAAAAACAAACGCAATTGAGCGTTTTGGGGCGTAAAAACGAAAAGAACGCACATTTACCCGCATTCAAATCTTATTTTTGTAATAAATCGCACAAAAACGAACGCGCATTAGGGTGGTAAACGCACAAATAATGCCTTAATATATAGATATGCATTACGTTTCTGAAAATTCATTGCACAATGTCGTCAATAAAGCCACGACTGATTTGTTCACTTTCTCCTACAAGCATGTAATAAAACCACATTTTGTGTTCAACATTCCGCCTGACGAAGCTCACGAACGCATGATTGACTTCTGCAAATTCAGCGAAAATACGCCGGGTCTTATGTGGCTTCTTCGAACAATGCTTAACTACACGGATCCTGTTCTTGAAACTAATGTTATGGGATTGGATTTTGCGAACCCGTTCGGCTTAAGCGCTGGATTAGATAAAAACTGCCAAATGGCAACCGTGCTAGACAATGCCGGCTTTGGTTTTGAAACAGTTGGCTCAACTACAAGCCGTCCTTGCGAAGGAAATCAGAAGCCTTGGTATCATCGTCTTCCGCAATACGACTCTATTTTGGTACACGCAGGTTTGGCAAACGACGGCAGCGAAGCGGTTGTTGCGCGTGCAGAAAAAGCGTGGACTAAAGCTAAATCAATGAATATGTCTATTTCAATTGCTCGCACAAACGACGATTTAGTTGGCGACTTAAACGAAGGCATTGAAGATTATCACATTTCTATGGAGCGCGCGGCTGGACGTAGCTCGATTATTGAGGTGAATATTTCCTGCCCAAATACTCGCGTAGGTGAACCTTTTAGAGAGCCGGAAGCGCTGGATAAACTTTTTAGCGATCTTGATACTATTAAGCGACCTCAGCCAACGCTTGTTAAAATGCCGCTTAATTTGCCGGGAGGATGGGAGCAGTTTAAGTCGCTTCTAGATGTTCTTGCCGAACATAAGGTTGATGGCGTAAGTATTGCGAACTTGCAGAAGAACCGCTCCGGACTTGACGTTCCAGCAGATTGGCAAGGCGCACTTTCTGGAGGTCCTACCTACCAGGCAAGCAACGAACTTATTCGTCGCACGCGCAAAGCTTTTGGTAATCGTTTTGCTATTGCTGGAATTGGCGGCGTCTTTACACCAAAGCAAGCATACGAAAAGATTCGCGCTGGAGCGGATTTGGTTATGTTTATTACGTCTCTTATGTACAGAGGACCGCAGCAGATTACGACACTAAAGCGCGGACTTGCGGATCTTTTGAAGCGAGACGGATTCGAGCATGTTTCCGACGCTGTTGGAGCAGATTTAGACTAAAAGTGACGGCATAAACTACCCAGTCGCGAGTAGTTTATGCCGTTTTTTTGCGTAATTCCAACCAAAACAGCGCAGCGTTGAGTAGGCATGCCGCTTGCGCTGTTTTAATCATCTAAAACTTAATACGCATCTCCTGTGGAAGTGTTGTAATCATCGCGACGAGCAGTTCCATACTGATCCTGCGTCTGCTGCTGATTATTAGCCTCTTCCTGCTGTTCTCTAGCGGCCTGACGACGAGCGTCTTCATCTCGCTTTTCCTGCTCAGTTTGGGCAGGCTTCTTATAAAGCGAGTCGTGCGTTGAGGAAGCTCCGGCAGTGTACTTTGGATCAGGCTTTCCGTAATCGTTATCAACAGGAATATTAGCAGCCTTCAAATAGTCGTTCATAAACTGCTTCCAGGCAGGCGTTGCAATATACATACCATACCAAGCTGCCATTGTGCGACCGTTAATAGTCATGCCGTTGAAGCTCTTTTGCGATTCGGCATTGCCGACGGCCACAAACGAAGCCACCTGATACGGCACAAATCCTGCTGTGGTCATGTAGTACTGTTCGTTAGTACCAGTTTTTGCGAAGGTTTTACGTCCGCCGTCAAGCTGAGTTGTTGAAGCCTCACCACCAGGTTGAACAACACCCTGATTAAGTGCATATGCGGCAGTTTGTGCAATACCCTTTGGAATAGCCTGATGGCAATGCGCACTAGGAACTCTTAGACGCTTGCCGTTCTTATCAATAACTCGCTTAATAGCAATAGGATCGCAAGCAACACCATCCGCGCCCAAAGTTGCATACACATTAGCAACAGTTAAAGGAGAAGCCTGCACAGAACCAATGGTCATTGGCGGGTTCAAAGAATTAGCAGAATACACACTTTCCTGACCAAGAGGCGAATTATGGTATCCAAGAATTTTAGCCGCGTCTGCAATAGAGCACAGCTTAATTTGCTGAGCCATAGACGCCTGCGTAGTGTTGTGAGAACGAACAAGACCTTGCAAAGGCGTTTCTGGGCTAACAGTGCCACCGCCGGAGTTTTGCACAAACCATGAGCCGACTCCGCGGAACTTATTGCAGTTAAAATCAGAATTATTGTATCGAATAGTCGTGCGAAGAGGCTGGTTGATTGACTTTCCAGCAAGCATCCACGCAACCATATTAATAGGCTTCCAAGTAGAACCAATCTGCCAGCCAAGACCACCGCCATCTCGCTCGTCAACAGCGTAGTTAAGAGCAGTATGAGTTGGATCAGACCTAGCAGCGTCGGACGCGTCATAAATACGATTGCTACCAAAGGCCAAAACCTCACCAGTTCCAGGCTTAATAGCGGCAATCGAAACTTCAAAACCGCTTTTATCGTTTACTGGAATCGTGTCACGAGCAGCTTTCATTGCGGCCTTACTTGCACGCAAATCCATAGTGGTGTAAATATCGAGACCACCTTCAGTAAGAAGCTTTTCTCGCGCAACAGCCGTCTTTCCAAATTCGCGAGAGTGCAAAATTCTCTTTGTTACGTAATCGCAGAAGAATGCAGCGTCACCTGCAGCCTGGCAACCAATCTTAGACACTTCTCGCTGAACATTAAGAGTATTTTTTAGCGGGATTGCTACGGCAGAATCATGCTCCTTCTTATTTATAAAACCTTGACGAAGCATTAAATCAAGCACAATATTGCGCTGCTTTTGCGCTTCTGGCTGATTTTCTTCAATAGACGGATCGTAATGAGAAGGATTTTTTGTGATTGCAGCAATAGTTGCAGCCTGCACAAGATTAAGCTTTGCCGCGCTCGTATTAAAGTAGCGGTGGGCTGCAGTTTCTACACCGTAAATATTATTGCTACCAAATTGCGCAATATTAAGATAGCCTTGCAAAATCTCAAGTTTTGAATACTTTTTTTCCATTTGAATTGCTATGAGCATTTCGCGAAGCTTACGCGCAATCGTACCTTCAGAAGCGTGATATTCCGCCAAAGGATCGTTATTTTCGCGCGCTTTAATCATAAGCACATTTTTCACATACTGCTGAGTTAAAGAAGAGCCGCCTTGCATATCTGACTTTTTAACGAATGTTTTCACAAACGCGCGCATAACGCCTTGAACATCAACGCCAGAATGCTCAAAGAATCGCCTATCTTCACGAGCAACCATTGCCTGCTGCATATATTGCGAAATACGTCTAAGTGGCACAACAGTGCGATTTTGCGCGTAAAATGTTGCGATAATTGTTTTGCCATCAGCTGCATAAAGTCGCGATTTTTGCGGCAAAGCAGTTACGTCAAAATCGATGCCATCAACGCGAAGTGAAGGAACAACTGTTTTCACCACGCTATTCACACTCATAACGCCAGGAACGAACATAATACTTGCAGCAACACCACCAGCAACACACAAAGTGATGTAGGTAAGAAACAGCGCTAGCACACGGCGAGCAGTAAGTGAATTCTTTTTCGGCATGCGTACTATTCTAAAGGTTTGCCTCTACTTGAATAATCAGCGTCCTGCTCTTCGAATTAACATTCCCGGCTTATAAATAATAATCGAACGTCCTTTTCGCATAATCCACCCGCGATTTGCAAAATCCATAAGCGCCTTGTTCACAGTTTCCCTAGAAGAACCAACCAACTGAGCTAATTCCTCCTGAGTTAAATCATGCGGCACAAGCAAACCGTCACTCATTGGCTCGCCAAATCTAGATGCCAAATTCAACAGAGTTTTTGCCAAACGAGCTGGAACATCCATAAAAACTAAATCTGAAATTCTCTCATTATTAGCCCTCAGTCTCGCAGCCAAAACTTGCAGCATATCTACAGCAACTCGAGGATGATTATTTAGCCAGGCGAATAAAATATCGTTTTCAAGCCACAAAACTTTTGTTTTGCTTGTAATGGTGATTGCTGAAGCGGTACGAGGACCGCCCTTTGGGTCAAAAACAGGAATTTCGCCCAAAATTTCACCAGAAGTATGAATACTAAGCAATTGCACACGATTATCATTAGAATGACGCACTAATTTTACGCGACCGCGCTCAAGAAGGTACATTCTGTGATCGGTATCTCCCTCATTAAAAATCGACTCACCTTTGTTAAAAATCGACTCCTGAAGATGCACCAAAAGTTCCTTCATTTGATCCGCAGGAACTTGCTTAAACAATGCAGTATGCTGCAGCGACAATCTATCACTATTTGTAATCACTGCACTAGTTTTGCTTATCACCATTGCTTTACCCTTCTCAAGCAAAGTAGATATATCGCCTTTGAGTTACCTACGCATACAGATGAACGTAAACGTATGTGCGTAAACGAACATCACTTCGAATTATAATATCACGGATGCTGGCACGTAGGCGACATAAACAGCACACAGCTGAGTAGTTTCGGTCGTTTTAGACTATTCGTTTATGCCCATAGCACCAAGACACCAGGCGTTTTCATACGCAAGCTCCTGCCACTGCCTATACCTGCCCGAAGTACCGCCGTGGCCGCCGTCAGTTTCAACACGCGCAATAGCATCCACCCCAGAAGCCTGCAATTTTGCGAGCCATTTCATAGGTTCAGTAACAAGTACGCGAGTATCGTGAATAGACGATGTGATTAAGATTTTCGGGAAATCAGCTAATTTTTTGCGCCCATCTTCACTACCAGTACAAGGCACGTTTTCGTAAGGAGTATACGACTTCATATAAGCGTAATCTTCAGCATTATTAAGCGGATTTCCCCACTCATCCCACTCGGTTACAGTAAGCGGCAAAGAAGAATCAAGCATAGAAGTAAGTGCGTCAACGAACGGCACATCCGCTTCAATTCCCGCATAACATTCCGGAGCCATATTTGCTATAGAACCCATAAGCAAGCCGCCTGCAGAACCGCCATTTGCAACAGTATGGCAAGCAGAAGCAAAACCAGCATTCTGCAATGCGCGCGTTGCGTCAACAAAATCTTCAAAAGTGTGCTTTTTATTAACGCGCCTACCCTGCTCATACCACGCGCGACCCATTTCACCGCCGCCGCGCACATGCACTTGAGCATACAGCACTCCGCGATCTAGCAAACTCAAGCGTCCAACGGAAAAACTAGGGTCAGAACTTACTTCGTACGCGCCGTATCCTGTAATAAACATTGATTCGTTTTGCGAAATTTTATCCGGACGCCAAACAATAGACACCGGCACACGCTCGCCATCCCTAGCAGTAATCCATATGCGTTTTTCGGCGTAATTATGCTCGTCAAACTCGCCAAGAATCTTCCCGCGCTTAAGTAACAAGTCTTCGCCGCTTGAAGGATCAAGCTCACGAAGCTGACCTAAAGTTGCGTAACTTCCAAAAGCGTAACGCATGCGAGGAGCTTCATAAGAAGGATTCCCAGTCATAGAAATGCTGAACAAGCGATTATTTTTGATTTCTTCTTTAGATATTTTGCAAAGACATTCGCGCGAAGAAGATTTAGCTTGATTAGTTATACAAGATTCCAGATTATTAACACGCGAAATACTTACGTTTTGAACATTAACGCAAGTAGATTCGTGATCTAAAACAATTTGCGGCTGAACTTCGTAAAAACGCCACGGCTTTCCGCTTAAAAAGTCTTCTGCAGCGCGCTTTTTGCTGACTACAGCCAGATGCGGCAATCCTTGAGCGCGATACGCCAACGCAACATAATTTTTATACATTGACAATCCGCTTATACTTAAGCCGACTGAGTTTCGCAATATTTCAGGATTTTGTTCGCAATTATACGGCTGGCAAATAGGCTTTTTGCTGGCCGAATCTTCCCACAAATCTCCATTTTCACAGCCGTAAGGAGAACCGGAAGCAACGCAAACGCCATCGCCTAGTTTATAAGTCGCAATTTTAGATGAGACTGCGTTCGCACCTGCGCTTGTATCTGCGTCCGAATCTGCGTCCAAATCTGCGCTTGGAAGATTTCGCATATCAATAACATCAATCTCAAAATTAGGATTTTTAGCATTGTGGCAAACAATAGCAACCGGAATATCCTCACCATTTTTACCAGCACCTTCAAAGCATGCGAAGGAAATGTCGTATTCAACGCCTTCAGACGGCTCAATCACCATGCGAAAATCACCTTCAGGCGTACTTAGCGGAAGCATAAGCACACGAGAGGTTGTTTTAGAGCTGCTACTAATCATCATGTAGCGTTCGTCAAAGCTTTCGTAAACGTCAACAAAAAAGCGCTCGTCTTTTTCTTCAAACACTTTTACATCGCTGCTTGTTGGTGTTCCAACGCGGTGCCGCCAAACCTGGTAAGGACGCCATGCGCTGTCTATTTTTACATAAAACACCCATTTTCCGTCCGGAGAAAGTGAAGCAGAAGAAAGATTCTCCCAAGACTCTTCCAAAGGAGACCAAGAACATGTGCTGGAAGAAAAATCGCGCATAAAATAGCTAAAACGTTCGTCGCCTTGAGTATCAACTCCGTAAAGCATGCGAGATCCGTCGGAGCTTAAATCCATGCCTCCAAGCCGGAAGAATTTGCTTCCAGCAAGCTCTGCTTCTTTGTTTGCATCAAACAGTATTTCTTCACCTACAGTTGCGCCCGGATCAGCAGACTCATCTATAGTAGGCGGATTCCAATTAGCTTCATCGCTAACTTTCATACGACATTGAATAGCGTACTGTTTTCCTTCTTGCGTACGAACGTAATACCAGTAATTATTCATTCGCACAGGAATAGACATGTCTGTTTCTTGAACTCTAGAGCGCAATTCATTAAATAAGGTAGAACGCAAGTTTTCTAAATGCTTAACGCGCTTAGCAGTGTACGCATTTTGAGAATTTATATATTCAAGAAGCTCACTGCTGCTACGATTTTTCATCCAAGCGTAGTCGTCAACATAAGTATCGCCATGAAATTCGCGCTTTGAGGGTATTCGCTTAGCTTCTGCAGGTTTTTCAAAGACTGTTTGGGAAGTTGTTTTACAGCTTGTTTCGCAAATCTTTTCACTCATAAATATTTTTTTACCTTACTCTGCTTTTAATAGCCTCTTTTATAAACGGAAGCATTACTTCCGACAATCCTTGACCTGTAGGCGCTGCAAAAAATGGAACTCCTTGCAATGTTCCAGCAGCACCTTTTGCTTCTACAACATTTAGATTATCGTCAAGTTTTTCAAGTTCCGTTTCAGGAATTTCCGGAATACTTTCATCTGCAAAAATATAAGCACGACGAGAAGCACTAAGAGCAACCGCAAAGTCACGCGATAATTTACGTCGAAAATTGTCTACAGTATCCCGCTTATGAAGCTGACGAATGCCAACAGCGAGCACTCGGCCAGGATGCTGACGAATAATATTCGCATAAGTGCTTGGATCTTTTTGGCCGTCGTCACCAATAAGCACAAAACGCATACCTGGAAAATCATCCATAAGCTGGGTGGCAAACTCCAACTTATGCTGCGGACCGTTTGGAATAAAAGTCTTAGGACGCGGATCTAAATCGCGGAGCAAAAGAGGGCCTTCAGGAAACTTTTCGCGCTCAATAAAGTGACGAATTGAAGCCTCAACATTCCAAGGAGAAGTAGAAAGATAGAAAAATGGAATATCGTTACGCAAATTAGACAGCGACTGGAAAAACTCCGACATTCCAGCAACAGGCGAACGATGCGCCGGATTCATAATAAGCAGATTGTACGCGGCACGAATTGGAGAAGGCGCTTGAGTGACCATAATAGTGTCGTCAACGTCGGAAATAATTCCGATTGGCACGTTGTCATCAATAGCAAACAAGCTTGCTTTAACCGGCTCACGATTTTCAAGCGTGTAAGAAACAACATGACGACCCGGCAAAAGCGCGCGTTCTGTAATCAAATCCAAGTAGCCTGCACGATCAGAAATACAATATTCAGCACTACAGCCACGAGCCTCTTCCGGCTTGTCATAAACTTCAGAATCACCGACTTGCGCGGTTTCTACAGGAATATTGTCTATTGATAGAGCAACACGAACACGTACGGCTGGAATCACAAGCATGGCGTAAATACCGCGCTTTAACACTGAACGGTGCCCGCGCTTTGGAGCATACACTGTGCGGCAAATTAAGCGAGCATAGCGATGCGTTCCATAGCCAATATACGGCTCTACGCTTGGATACCACCCTGACCGGCGAGCAATGCGAGAAGCAAATCGCATCCATATTCCAACACAAGACGTAATAACACGTCTTACTACGCGCACAAACCAAGGTTTATTGCTGATTTTTTCGTCTTCAGACGGTGCGTCAAAAAGTGTAGCTGTAACATGTACAGGAATTGGGGTGCTGCTAATTCGACGAGATAACGAAGGTGCTGCCGGTTTCGATTGTACAGCCGGTTTTAACAGCGCTTCCGGTTTTTGCGCAACAGCATGCTTTGATGGCGCTGCAGAAGTAGCTACATTCTCATCGAATGAGCTAGTTTCATCCTCAGAACCTTCATCATACATGCTCATACGCTCATTTCTCGCGCACAGGACCATCCGGAGTAGTTCCTACAATCTGAACAATCGTGCCGCGCGGGCAATTCTCATAAATCCAGCGCGCATCCTGCTCGTACATGTTGATGCATCCGTGAGAACCGTGATTTGCAGCATCGCCAGTAGCAATACCATCATAATTCCAAGAAGCAGTGTGGAATCCTTCTCCAGCGTGATAATAGCTAACCCAGCGCACATTAGGCGAGAAGTAAGAAGAACCATCGCCATTTCTACCGCGCATATCCTGAGAAGCGTAACGCAAGTAAATGAAGAACGTGCCAGGAGTTGAATCATCCGCGCCAGTTCTACCGGTGCAAACAGGGAAAGTCTTCACAAGCTCGTCGTTTCTATAAACAGACGCAGTCTGAGTTGACTTATCAACAACAATGCGCATTTCCACAAGCTTTTTCTCAACCGTAAACTTAGTGATTTTCGTAGGAAGAGTCAGCTTAAAATCATTACCCTTACGCAAAGCATCGACTGCTTTTTCTGCAGCTGATTTTGCATAAGTGATTTCAACACCATTAGAACCCTTCATGGTTGTGAAAATAAACTTTCCGTCTTTATTGATTGCGTCTTCCTGATTAACTTTCTGCTGATTAAGCTCTTTAGGAAGTGCCTGAGACAAGAACTCGTCTGCTTTATCTGTATCAATAGTGTAAGAAAGCTTACGACGCGTAGTATCAGCTTTTACAGTAATCCAAGAAGCAAGAACTGTTTTAGGAACAGTAAAATCTTTTCCGTCGCCATTATTAAACGCAATTTTTTTCGACAGCAACTTATTTAATTCGTCAACAAGTTTCTGTGCAGCATCGCGCTTAATAGGAGCTTGCGTTTTGCGAGAAGTAACTGAAACTTTTAAGCTTTTACCAGGATGAGCCAGTATTTTTTTCACAGCTTCGCGCACGGACAAAGTTTCAATAGTGCGTCCAGGAATACCATCTTCTACAACGTAAGACTCGGAATTCTTGTCGAATTTTGCGCTGTAAGGAACGGCACGATCACGCTCACGAACAAACCTAGTAAGCACATACGAATCCATTGCAGAATGATCAACCTTAGCTTGCAAACTAACAGACTGCTGAATCCAAGGCATAATGCGAGTGAATAAATTATCATGCTTAGCTTGCATAATTGCTCGCACAGTATTCGGCTGATTGATTTTTACACCAAGCTCACCCAAATCTGCAGTAATACTGTTTCCACGGTCGTCCTTAATAACCAAAGAAGAAGCATCCACGGCATCACTTACAACGCGCTTTACGGAATCCTCTTTATAACCCGTAAGATTACGAGCAACAGAAACATCACCAAAATTAACGCCTGGAGATACGCGATCGTGGAAATACCACTGTAGTGCAAAGAATGCTACAGCTATCAAAATAACAAAAACTAGAAGAGAATAAAGCAATGCGAGCGCAGAACGATTGCCGTGATTAGCTGAGCCTGCCTTCGCTCCGTTAGCACCACGACCGCCTCGATTGCCATCTTTACCATTTCTGCTTCCGCCATTTTCGGACGCTGATTGAGAATCAGGCGTTACAGCCTTAAAAGTGTCTGTTGCTGTAGAATCAGCAGAATTGTTAATAAGTATTTCTTGTACAGAAAGACCACTGTCGAAAGAATCCTGATCTTCGTACTCGTCTGCAACTTCACCAAGATTTTCGGCAAGAGTTTTTTCATCATTATCGGCAGATTGATTATCCACCTGATTCTGCTCGACTTGCGCAAAAGCAACTGTATCGTCGCTCGCGTCATCAGGCGTATGACCCGGCATTTGATCGAAGGAATTTTCGCCTTCAGGATTGTGCTGCATATCAGTCATATTAATAACCTCTGCTCAATAATTGTACGCAAAAACACGCTTGTACAGTTTATCACTAGCGACGCACGAAATTACAGATTTCTCTGCAAACGCTGCACTGCAGACAATAAAGTAACCAAGGCAGAAGCAACCTCATACGGATGCTCAGTAGCGCTGAAATGTCCACAATCTTCAATCTCAACAAAATCTACGTGCGAGGAAGATTTCATTGCGTCAGCCATTGGACGCATAATTTCAGGCGCACTAGATGGATCCAAAGTGCCGCTAATAACCGCAGCCGGAGCTGTAATCAAAGGCAGCTGGTCTTCCATATCTGGACGGCAGGCTGCCATGCGCTGACGCCATGCCAAACCTTCAGGCTTCTGGTCATGAATCCAATTTTCAAAAGTTTGAATAAACTCAGGAGACTTTTTAACCGTAGAATCTTTTTCGGTTGCGTGAGCAAAATGCATAACAGGCTCAACTGTTTGGTCGCGCTCACAAACGTCTGCAATTTCAAGACGCTTAGCGCGTGCTTGAGGAGCATCAACGCAGGCTCGAGTATCGCATAAAGCAATGCCGGCAACAGCTTTAGGAAGAAGACGCTGAACATCCAAAGCAACATAGCCGCCCATCGAAAGACCAACCCATACAGCGCGCTCAAAGCCCAAATCGTTAATAAGTTTTACATAAGATGCACTAAGAGCATCAAGAGCGTGAGCGTAATCAGCCTCGTTAAACTCAGAGCGCTCGGCTTTTGGAGTCTCACTCAAGCCGGCACCGACCATATCCGGAGCAAAAATAGGAACGTCATGCTTTAACAATCCGGATTCAAGAGCGGCATCAATTTGTGCGTTCAAAGAATCTGCACAAGCATCCCACATGCGGTGATCAACCGGAAAACCATGGATTAAAACGATTGGAACAATATTGGAATTGTTTGAATCGTCAGAATTTTTTACATCTCTATAAACCGTATTGTGCAACTGAAAAAGTGAGCAATCCTTAAAAGAATCGCACTTACTATTTGCGTTGTTAAAAGCTTCACACATAGTGCCTAATAATAGTCTTAGCCATATAAACAAATGTGTAAAAAACGTAAATATTCACAGTATTAAGCAAAATTTATCGTAGCAATAGAAATAATGTGCAAGAATAGAGAGTATGCCAATTATGCCTATCCAAGCAACCATTGCACTTATGGTGATTGTTTTTGCGCTAGTTATTGCGCCATTCGTCATCATGATTGTTACGCGCGCCATGAAACGGCATCATTTAGCGAAAAAACTCGCAAAACGACACGGCGACTCTGTACATTACGCGTTTATTCTAAATCCTTCAAAGCCGCAGGCAGAATCTTACCGCGAAAGTATTCAAAATTATTGCAACAAGCGCAAACTAACTTACGAAATAATCGACACGCAGTTAGACAAAGACGGACGTGAATGCGCACAAGAAGCACTTTCCAACGGAGCTAACGTTGTTGTGGCAGTTGGCGGAGACGGCACAGTTAGAACAGTTGCGAGCGCAGTAAGCGGCAAAGGACATGCTATGGGAATTATTCCTATTGGCACCGGAAATCTTTTTGCAAGAAACATGGGCATACCTGTAAACGATGTGGAAGCTGCATTGCGCGTGGCTACTTCGCACGGATCTAGGCAGGTTGATGTTGGACGAGTAACAATTCTGGACAATCCGAAAGAGGACCACGGCCATGCGTTTTTAATTATTGCCGGAATTGGCTTTGATGCGCTTATGATTGACGACACAGACCCGAAGCTAAAGAAAAATATTAGTTGGCTTGCTTATTTTGTGGCCGGAGTTAAACATTTGTTTATGCCGAAGTATCGTGCAACCGTAACCTTACAAAGATCAAACGGCGACGAAAGCGTGCTAAAAGGACTCACCTTCCGAACACTTATGGCAGGAAACTGCGGGCAAATTCCTATGTTCTCGCTAATGCCAGAAGCCGCTTACGACGACGGCGTACTCGACTTTGAAATTATTGACACTTCGGGCGGATTAATCGGCTGGGCTAATTTATTCCGAGGAGTAGTACACCAAACCGTAACCGGTCACGCCCTGCAGCAGGAGTCGCTATCCGCAGGCTCCAGAATTGACCAAACGCAAGGATTTAGCGCGGAAGTGCAGTTGGAAAAAGCGGCGCCAGTGCAGGTGGACGGCGACATTTTGGGTTACACAAAGCATTTGCGCTTCACTGTTGACAAACAAGCACTGTGCGTGCGCGTGCCAGCAAGCGTAAAAACCAGCGTTACTGTGAGTGAATAATATAAAATACAAGCGCCGTGGCAAAATAAAAAATTATGGTAGCAAAAAATGCGGGAATGCCCGCCACCCCAGAAGATCTAGTCGACGTCGACGCTTTGGTTGGCGCTTACTATGATGAAGTTCCAAATTCCAACATTCCAGAACAGCGCGTGATTTTCGGCACGTCCGGTCACCGTGGTTCTGCTTTGAAAACTTCGTTTAACGAAGCTCATATTGTGGCAATTACGCAAGCTATTGCTGAATATCGCAAGAGCGCTGGCGTAACTGGCCCTCTTTATATTGGTCGCGATACGCACGCTCTTTCTGAGCCTGCTCAAAAAACCGCTATTGAGGTTTTGGTTGCTAACGGCGTTCACGTTCGCGTGGATTCTCGCGGCGACTTCGTGCCAACTCCTGTTGTTTCTCAGGCTATTTTGACTCATAATCGCGCATCCGACGGCACTCAGCGTTTTAGCGGAGACGGCTTGGCTGATGGCATTGTTGTCACCCCTTCGCACAATCCTCCAACCGACGGCGGTTTTAAGTACGATCCTGTAACCGGCGGCCCTGCACCTGCAGACGTGACTAATGCGATTGCAAATCGCGCAAACGAATTACTCGACAACTACAAGTCCGTAAAGCGCGTGCCTTTCGAGGAAGCAATCAAGTCTGATTTGGTTGAAGGCTTCGATTACCGCGAACATTACGTAAGCGACTTGGCAAACGTAATCGACTTCGACGTGATTCGTTCCAGCGGCGTGCGTTTGGGAATTGACCCACTCGGCGGCGCAAGCGTAAACTACTGGCCACTTATGAACGAAAAGTACGGCCTGAACATTGGCGTTGTGCGTCCAGAAGTTGACCCAACTTGGCGATTCATGACTATTGACCACGATGGCAAGATTCGTATGGATCCAAGCTCCCCTTACGCAATGAAGGGCTTAGTTGATCAGCTTAACGCTGGCGCTTGGGATAAGTACGATTTGGTTGGCGGCACAGATCCGGACGCCGACCGCCACGGTATTGTGTGCCCTAACTGGGGTGTTATGAACCCGAACCACTACATTGCAGTGTGCGTTGAGTACTTGTTCGGCGGCGCTCGCCCAGATTGGCCAAAGAATACTGCAATCGGAAAGACGCTTGTGTCTTCTTCCTTGATTGACCGCGTGGCTGCTTCTATTAACGCAAAGCTTGTGGAAGTACCGGTTGGCTTCAAGTGGTTTGTTGACCCACTCTTTAGCGGCGAAGTTGCTTTCGGCGGCGAGGAAAGCTCCGGAATGAGCTTCTTGCGCAAGGACGGTCGCGTGTGGACCACCGATAAGGATGGTTTGATTCCAGACTTGCTCGCAGCTGAAATTACTGCAAAGACTGGCAAGAACCCAGCTCAGCTTCACCAGGATCAGGTTGCTCGCTTTGGCGAAAGCTGGTATAAGCGCGTTGATACCCCAACCACGCTTGAACAGAAGCAGAAGTTCGCAGCTTTGAGCGGCGACGATGTTGAAGCAACCAAGCTTGCTGGCGAAGATATTACCGCAAAGCTTACGGAAGCTCCTGGAAACGGCGCAAAGATTGGCGGCTTGAAGGTGACTACCAAGAACAACTGGTTCGCTGCTCGCCCATCTGGTACCGAAAACATTTACAAGGTTTACGCAGAATCCTTCGTTTCTCCAGAAGCACTTGACAAAGTGCTTGAAGAAGCCACTGCCGTAGTCGACAAGGCTTTAGCATAGTCTGCAAGACTTTGCGTAACGTAATAATCTTGCGTAAATAAAAAATACACTAATTGCGCTGGTTGCAATTTGCAGCCGGCGCATTTTTGAAAGGTTTGCCATGATAGTTGTTTCTACAGACGGTTCCGCATTAGGAAATCCGAATGGTTCAATGGGTTGGGCATGGGCAGATCACAGCTTCGAGGCTGGTAGCACTAGCGAGCACCATCACACTGGTAACGCGGACGCTGGAGGCGCAACTAATGGCACGAATCAAATCGGCGAATTATGCGCTGTTTTAGAAGCTTTGCGAGCGCACCCAGGAAGCGAGCCGCTCACAATCGAAACTGATTCACAATATGCAATCAACTGCTCAACTACGTGGATTCACGGCTGGAAAAAGAACGGTTGGAAAAATTCCAAAAACGAGCCTGTAAAAAACGCAGATTTGATTCGCGCAATCGACGCGGAACTTACTAAGCGCGAAGGTGCTGTAAAATTCGTGTGGGTTAAAGGGCATGCTGGAAACGCTGGAAACGAAAAAGTTGATACATTAGCGCGCACATACGCAGAAGATTGCCGAAGCGGCGTGAAAAGCGGATACTTGCCTTTAGAAGGCTGGAAGTCGCTACTTTCTTCACCATACGCAAGTGGAACTGACGTTCCGCAAGACGCAAAAGCGCTAATGGAAAATAAGATTTCTTGCGAGGAATACCATATTGGGCGCGCAGTTGGAGAAGACACAAACCCAGATTTCGTAAAAAATAGCAACGATTGCGACGAAGCAAAAACTCAAGACGCGTCTAAAATTGCCGAAAATATGCAAGATTCTACGCAAAAATCAAACGAAGCAGGTGAAACAAACGAAGCAGGTGAAACAAACGAGGCGCACAAAATAAACGAATCAAACGAGGCGCACAAGTCAGAAGTAAATCCCGAAAATAAGCCCGAAAACAATCCCGAAAACAAGGCGCAAATAAAGCCGCAGCCAGTTAAAGGATTAAGCGTTTCTGGCGTTCTGCAGTTTACTCCTCCACCAAACACAAGCCCAACTTTTAACGGCCAGGCGCGTTTTATTTCCGGCACAATTAACGTAAGCGGATACGTTGAACCCGACGGCACTTTGCACTTTGCTCCAACCGCCTTCTACCTTTCATAGGTTATTTTTTAATGTGGCGCTCCAAACGCGCGCAACTTTCCCCGCATTTGGAGGGCTATTCGTTGCGTAACGCTCCAAACGCGCGCAACTTTCCCCGCATTTGGAGGGCTATTCGTTGCGTAACGCTCCAAACGCGCGCAACTTCTCTCACATTTGGAGGGTTTCTGTGTATCTGGCGCTCCAAACGCGAGGAATCTATCTCACATTTGGAGCGCGCGAGCGTCCTTCATTCAATTCAAAAAATCTGCACGCAGACTAATATGGAAATGTACGAAAATGAGGCACGCATAAAAGCGCAACAGCATAAAGCGTAAAACGCCTCTCCCGCAAATGCGATGGAAGTTCATCGACGAACTCGGGAATAACAAAACATAAGAAAGCAGGAATAATGGATAAAGCACAACAAGACGCGCTTAAAAAAGCAGCCGGCATTGAAGCCGCAAAGATTGTGAAAAATGGCATGATGGTTGGCCTCGGCACCGGCTCCACCGTGCGCTTTTTGGTAGATGAGCTTGGCCGCAGAGTTAAAGAAGAAGGCTTGAGCTTCACGGGAGTCACCACTTCACGCCGTACTCAAGAGCAGGCAGAAGGCTACGGCATTAAAATTCTCGACATTAACGAAGTAGACCACATTGACGTTACAATCGACGGCTCCGACGAAGTCGATAAGAACTTCAACGGCATTAAAGGCGGCGGCGCGGCACTTCTTTGGGAAAAGATTGTGGCCATTAACTCAGACCGCATTGTGTGGATTGTGGACGCAAGCAAGGTAGTTGACACAATTGGCAAGTTCCCACTTCCAGTTGAGGTGATTCCGTTTGGTTCCGCACAGGTGATTCGTAAGTTCGAAAAGCGCGGATATAAGCCAGTTTTGCGTCTTGATGCGGACGGCAAGGAAGTGCGCACCGACGAGAACAACTTCGTGGTTGATTTGCACATGGAGCGCATTGAGCATCCACAGGAGTTGGCTAAAGATTTGATTGAAACCGTCGGCGTCGTAGAACACGGCTTGTTCTTGAACATGGTTGACACCGTGATTGTTGGCGACCCAAACGGTCCTCGCACACTTACAAACCCAAATAAGTAACAAAACTAAGCGCAAAGTAGAGTCCGCAAACGCGGGCTCTACTTTTTTATTACTGTGAGTTTTTATTTGCGATATTCTTGCGTTTCGTCTATGAGTTTTGACTGGTATTCTTGTTCTTCGGTTCTTGACGAGGCTGGAAAATTTGTGTTTGCGCAAGCCCCGTCCTTCGTCGCTTTAACTGTTAAAGTATTTTGCCGTGTTCGCCTATTTTTAACAATGTTGCTTCCTCAGTCCTCTTTTATTGCTGAACACAATTTTTCCAGCCTCTCAACACACTAACCGTCAACACAAAACTCATAGACTCGTGCAGAAAGTTACGTAAAGTGCGTGGTTTACTAATTGCAACTAAAGTATCGCAATTAAGCTGCGGGTAGGTGCAACTATCTATTTTTATCGTCTTCTCAGTGCGAAAAATCTCAAATCTCACCACACGAATATTTGCAAGACAATCCGCGAAATATATAAATAAATAAAAAAGCGCCGGGAAAAACCGACGCTTTATAAAAAGTATTTACGTGCCTAAACGTTCAGACACGCATCAACGCATAAGCATAATTACTTGCGCTGGTGACGAGTCTTACGCAGCAGTTTGCGGTGCTTCTTCTTGCTCATCCGCTTGCGGCGCTTCTTGATGACAGAACCCATCTGAAGCCTCCATTCCTATCTAAAGTGTGCAACTTGCCTAATGTTACACCGTTTTGACGACTTTGGACAGTACCGTCACAAAGAACAGTGCTTTTTGAAGAAATTTACATTGGGAAGCTGTGGTAAAAACGCTCTACAGACTGCTTCGAACCAGTTACCTCAAAAACAGCAGTGTCGTTTTGCCATAATGCGCTCGCCTGAGTTTTATCATTCTCATCAACACGAAGCACGTAGCTGCCAACCGTTTTACCAGCAACTTGAATCTTACCGCTTGCAACGTCCGAACCCTTAAGACCGTCGAGCAATGCTTCGTATTGCTTATTTGCAGAATCACGATTCGACCATTGCGCAACAGTTAACGAAACCTCACCATCGCTCTGACCTGTTGAATACTTTACGCTATATTCTTCCAAAGGCGACGATTCAGTCCAAGTTGCGCTAGGAATTGCGTCAACTCGCGCAAAATCAAGAACACTATCCGGCATAGACTTCAACAAAGCTGTTGAAGAAACCGGCAAAGCTTTAGCTGGTATAGATGGTGTTTTTGGCACAGCAACATGATTTTTATTTGCAGAATTATCGTGATTAAGCGCCCAACCCGGCCACACGAAAGCTGAAAGAAACGCTAAAATAACCACTACTGCTGCAGACGTAACTACAACTAATAACTTGTGATGTGTTGATCCATTAGCATTTGAAACATTCATATCCGACATACTTGCATTATCTCACAGCACGATGACGCGTAAGTCTGTAACGCTGCTTTTTTGAGGCTTTATAAAGCACAGCGCGTCATTGTCGCTAAAGACATATAGCGTCTAAATATGGCTAGTAAATCTCCCCTGCACTATTTATGCTCCGAATGCGGATGGAGCGGGTCAAAATGGTATGGACGCTGCCCGGAATGTGGCGAATGGGGCACAGTAAACGAGTTTAAAGAAGCGCGCGTTAGTGGGCTTTCAAAAACCACTCGCGCCTCGAGGATGACGCGCGCAGGAAATGCTAGAAATACGGTAGCAAACGCAGGATACTTGTCAGCAAACTCAGTAAACTCAGCAAACTTTGCAAACGCAATAAACTCATCAATATCAGCTCAACCGATGAGCGAAATTGAAGCCGACGATGCACTTCGTATTCACACAGGCTTTGGCGAATTTGATCGCGTTTTAGGCGGCGGTCTTGTGCCGGGTTCAGTAACTCTTATTGCAGGTGAGCCTGGAATCGGAAAATCAACTCTTCTTTTAGAAGCTGCGTCAAATATTGCAAAACAGGCGAAATTAAATGGAAATCCTCCTGTTTTATACATTTCCGGCGAAGAGTCAGCTGCTCAAGTAAAGTTACGCGCATCTAGAATTAACGCTGTAAACGACTACTTGCTTCTTGCAACAACCGGAGACTTAGACACTGTTCTTGATCTTATTGAAGCTCACAGGCCAACGCTTGCCATTGTCGATTCTGCGCAAACAATCGTTGCTCGAGACGTTGAAGGCATTACCGGCGGCTCAACTCAGGTGCGCGAAGTTGCGAGCGCGCTTATTGATGTTGCTAAAACGAATAATATTCCAGTTATGCTGGTTGGTCATGTTACTAAAGACGGCTCTATTGCAGGCCCTCGCACTCTTGAGCATTTAGTTGATACAGTCTGCCAGTTTGAGGGAGATTCGCAGACGGCTTTGCGCATGCTTAGAGCTGTTAAGAATCGTTTTGGACCAACTGACGAAGTTGGCTGCTTCGATATGAGTGGCGAGGGAATTGAGGAAGTGCCAGATCCTTCCGGACTGTTTTTGTCTTCTACAGAAAACGATAATCAAGGTAAAAATGCGCAAGATGGCACAAACGACGGAACTTGCGTCACTTTTACGCTAGAAGGACACCGAAGCCTGCCAATTGAAATACAGGCGCTTGTAACGCAATCTGCACTCCCAACACCTCGTCGCGCAGTTTCTGGGGTTGATGCAAACCGTATTGCAATGCTTACGGCTGTTTTGTATCGTCATGGAAGAGTTAATTTACTTGCAAAAGATTTGTATGTTTCTACGATTGCCGGCGCGCTTGCAAAAGAGCCTTCGTGCGATGTTGCAATTGTTGCTGCTTTGGCAAGCGCCGCAAGCGGAAAAGCTGTAGCTAAAAAAACGTGCGCAATTGGCGAAATAAGCTTAACTGGTCAAGTGCGTCCTGTTCCTAGAATGGAGCCGCGCTTGCGCGAAGCGGCCAGAATAGGATACAAGCGCGCTGTTGTGTGCCCGCTTCGAAAGAAAATTAATATTCCAGGATTGCAGATTGTTGAAGTGCGCAACGTTCGAGATGCGTTGCAAGCGCTTGGGCTGTAAAGGATGTAAGACAAGTTAAGTAAACTTAGTCTTCAGCCTCAGCGTCGGTAATTTCACGCACCTGTTCAACATTGGCTTTAAGCATATTTTTTAGCTCATCAACAGAATCGAAAGCCTGCTGTGGGCGCAAGAAACTAGCAAACTCAATGCAAACGCGGTGTCCGTACAAATCCTTCCAATCGTCGAACAATCCGTAAGCTTCAACTGTGCGCTCAGCTTCGTCCTCACCATCTTTATTAAACGTTGGCTTTGTGCCGATTGAAATCGCAGCTGGCCAACGCCATGGAGAATGTACGCCTAAATGAAGCTCATCTCGGCGCAAAACGCTAACATCCGGCACAGTGCTCTTTGTTGGGCGCATTTCATTCTTATTATCTGAATCTAAATCAACAACCCAACCAGCGTATACGCCATCAACTGGAATATATCCTTCAATTTTTTCACCAAGATTCACTGTTGGGAAACCAATCTCACGACCGCGCTCATCTCCATGAACCACTGTTCCTTCAACGCGATGCGGTTGATCCAAAATTTCGCGAGCCGCCTTAACACGCCCAGTTGCAAGCATCCAGCGAACATTCGTAGAGCTCCAAGCACGCACCTTCTTATTCGGCATACTCTTACTCCAAGCGCGATATTCCGCCTTATTCATGCCTTCAGCAGGATCTTCCGGCTCTCCAGAACCCTTAGGAACTTCGCGCACAATAGGATCTGGCACGCGAACATCCTCCGGGCCTAAATCTTCTACCTCAATAAGCTCAAAAACGCCCGTTGCCTTAGATAATTCGCGAATCGCTTGAATATTTCCAGCCCTGCGAGCGCCAAGAGCAGCGTCAGAGCCAAGAACCAAAGCTCGCATACCAAGCTTTCCTACGAGCTGACCTAAGAAGAAACGGTACGATTTTGCAGCAAAAGCAAGGCTGTAACGCACAATAACAACGTGATCAACATCTAGCTCAGAAAGCACACGCAAGCGTTGACGAACGCTGGTAAGCGCATCCGAATCTTCCGGAAGATCCGTGTTGCAATCGCCAAAATCGTCGTATAAATCAGGGTTTGCATGTACCACACTTGGGCGCGGATCGAACATAATAACAACAGAAAACGCGCCGTGGCGGTGCGCAAGTTCAACAGTGCGGCGAACAACCTCACGATGCCCCTTGTGCATACCGTCGAACACACCAATTGTAACAACTGCTTTACGCTCTGCACTTAGCGTTGGCCAATTAATCATGCCGTTGGCATCTGGTCGAATGTCGATGACCTTCATGATATCCTTACTATCCGCGTTGAAGCTTTACGTACGCAATACGTCTTGCGTAATTCCTTATTTTCAATCCTTAATACAGTTTACCAGTCTTCTGGCTTGCCGGAAATACCACAATTGGTTTGATTTGATTAGTTTTGCTATTTTTTGCTTGCTCAACTACAGCAACTACGTCATTTTGCGCATTGTTTGAGGATTTAACGTAGGCTATTGCAGGATATTGTTGAGAATTTTCTTCTGATTCAAAACTAAGCCAACGCCCAAAACGCAAGTCTTTTGCTTGAGTTTCGTCAATTTGTAGCATTGGTAAAGTATGCTCGGCTGCTTCAAACATGTTTAAGCAGGTTTTAGGAAGACAAATATCGGCGTCAAAATCTTTTTCCGGCACAGCTTTTGAACGTTTTTGTAAAACACCTTCCCTATCGGTAAATTCGCGAGTTTCCGTGCGAAGTTTAAGAACGCGAGGATCTGTTACTGAAAAATCGCCGATGCTTGTGCGTCGAAGCGAAATAAGATGCCCTCCAACACCAAGAAGACGGCCTAAATCGCGCGCTAAAGCACGAATGTATGTGCCACTACTGCAATAAACAGTTGCAGTAATATCGCATACTTTTCTTCCGCTTTTGCCGCGCGAAATACAAGGATTAGCAACATAAAAATCGCTAATAGTTACTTCGCGAGACGGAATTTCTACAGTTTTTCCTTCGCGAGCTAAATCGTATGCTCGCTGACCGTTAATTTTAATTGCAGAAAAAGCGGTTGGAGCTTGCATAATTTTGCCAGTTAAGTTTTCTTTAATAACTTGCTTAATTCGCTCAAAAGCTCGGTTTATAAGCTCACTATTACAAGAATCGCTTTCAAAAAGAAGCTTCAAAAGCAAATCGTCTGCAGCTTTAGTAACAACTCCAGGACCTAATTGTAGATTGTTTTGTTGCAAAATCTCACCGTCTGCATCATCTGTAGTCGTAGACTCACCCAAGCGAATTACCGCCTCGTAGGTTTTGTTGTGACCGAGCATGTAGTTGAGCAAGCGCGTTGCGTTACCAAAACCTACGATTAGCAAACCTGTTGCCATAGGATCAAGCGTTCCTGCGTGACCTACACGTTTTGTGTGCAAAAGGTGACGAGCGCAGGAAACTACATCGTGACTTGTAACTCCCTGCGGCTTGTCTACAAGTAAAATGCCGGAAGATGGTGTGAATTGCGTCATATGCAAATTAAGATTTTTTCGCGCTATTCTGCAGATTCTACAGGTTCTGAAGATTCTGCAGGTTCGTCATCTTCAAAGTCGTCAGAATCGTCTTCAAAGTCGTCATCTTCAAAATCGTCGTCAGACTCATCATCTTCATGCGGCTTCTTATAAGGATCCGACTCGCCAGCATACTTAGCATTTTCGCGCATTTTAGCTAACTCTTCGTCACGATGACGAGCAGCAACCAAAATATCCTCAATTTCGTGCGCTTCCGTAGGCACTTCGTCGTAAACGAACTGCAATTGCGGAGTTAAACGCAAACCAGCTTTTGCACCAACCAAAGAGCGCAAACGTCCGTGAGCCTGCTGCAAAGCCTGGGCTGCACGCTGACGCTCACCCTGCTCTTTTCCAGCATGACCAAGCTGAGTCCAATAAACTTTTGCAATTTGCAAATCGTTAGTAACTCTAACTTCCGTAATAGTTACACTAGCAAGACGCTTATCGTGCAACTGCGACTCCATATTAGAGGCGATCACGCGCTGAATTAACGCTGCAATACGTGCAGCTCTAGGATTTGTTCCTGCCATATTACTTGCGCTCAATCTGCTTCATTTCAAAGGTTTCGATTACGTCGCCAAGCTCAATGTCGTTGAAGCTTCCAAGGTTAATACCTGCTTCATAACCTTCGCTAACGGACTGCACGTCATCCTTAAACCTACGCAAGCTGGAGATTTCCAGGTCGTTGACTGTAGCAACGCCGTCGCGCAAAATACGGCACTTCGTACCGCGCTTGACTTCGCCGTCTTGAACCATAACACCAGCAATATTGCCAAACTTGGAAGAACGGAAGATTTCGCGAATTTCGGAATGCGAAGTAACAACTTCTTCGAATTCCGGCTTAAGCATACCCTTCAAAGCAGCTTCAATATCTTCAATTGCCTTGTAAATAACAGAGTAGTACTTAACTTCCACGCCTTCGCGATCTGCCAAATCAGCAACCTGACGGTTTGGACGCACGTTGAAGCCAATAATCACAGCCTTGTCAACAGTTGCCAAGTTCACATCGTTCTGAGTAATTGCACCAACACCGCGGTGAATAACCTGAATTCCAACTTCTTCAGAAACCTCAATCTTCATCAAGGAATCTTCCAAAGCTTCCACGGAACCGGAGGAATCACCCTTAATAACAATGTTCAGCATATCAACTTCAGACTTAGCGAACTGTTCCTTAAGGCTTTCAAGAGACACAACCTTGCGGCGCTTAGCAAGCTGAGCTGCACGCTCTGTAGCTGCACGCTTCTCCGCAATCTGACGAGCAGAACGGTCGTCCGAAGTAACCAAGAACAGGTCGCCTGCGGTTGGAACAGAAGTCAAACCAAGCACCTGAACAGGAGTGGAAGGAGCTGCATCCTGCAAGTGATTTCCGTTTTCGTCGAGCATAGCGCGAACACGTCCGTAAGAAGTGCCTGCAACAATAGAATCGCCAACGTGAAGAGTACCCTGCTGAACCAAAACAGTAGCAACAGCACCACGACCCTTGTCGAGTCGAGCCTCAATAGTTGCGCCGCGAGCGTCCATATTTGGATTTGCTTTAGGATCAAGCTCAGCGTCTGCAGTAAGAAGCACAGCTTCAAGAAGCTTATTGACGTTAGTGCCCTGCTTTGCGGAAATATCCACAAACATGGTGTCACCGCCGTACTCTTCAGCAACCAAACCGTACTCAGTAAGCTGACCGCGAACCTTGTCTGGGTTAGCACCTTCAACATCAATCTTGTTCACAGCCACAACAATTGGCACGTGAGCCGCTTGAGCGTGGTTAATTGCTTCAACAGTCTGAGGCATAACACCGTCGTCTGCTGCAACAACAAGAATAGCAACGTCTGTAAGCTCAGCACCACGAGCACGCATAGCAGTAAACGCTTCGTGACCTGGAGTATCGAGGAATGTAATCTTACGAGGCTTACCCTCAAGATTTACAGTTACCTGATAAGCACCGATTCGCTGCGTAATACCGCCAGCTTCGCGATCGATAACATTCGACTTACGGATAGTGTCAAGCAAACGAGTTTTACCGTGATCAACGTGACCCATAACGGTAACAACAGGTGGACGAGATTGCAAATCGTCATCTTCCTGCAACTCTTCTTCGTCCAAATCAATATCGAATTGCTGCAAAAGCTCTTTATCTTCTTCTTCAGCAGAAACAATATTGATATTCCAGCCGATTTCTTCACCCAAAATTTGGAATGTCGACTCATCCAAAGACTGTGTAGCTGTTGCCATTTCTCCCAAGTGGAAGAGCACAGTTACCAAAGCTGCTGGATTGACATCAATTTTTTCTGCCAAGTCAGAAAGAGTTGCACCCTGACGCAGACGAATAGTAGCGCCGTTACCAGAAGGAATGCGCACGCCACCAATAACTGGTGCTTTAAGCTCTTCGTATTCACGACGCTTAGCTAAACGATTCTTGCGAGCCTTAGAAGACTTGCCTCCCTGACGACCGAATGCACCTGCAGCGCCTGCTCTACCGCGACCGCCGCCGCGAGATGGACCACCGTTTGGAGCACCAGCTGCTGCAGCCTGGAAAGTTGCAGCTTGATTTGCATTAAAGCGCGATTCTGCAGACGGCCTGCTATTTGAAGAGCCAGCGCCATTAGATGCGCCACCGCGACGCTGACCTGACCACTGAGAACGCCCAGCTCCTTGGTTAGAGCGAGCGCCGCGAGAACGATTTCCGCCACGTTCACCGCGCGCACCATTTGCGTTACCAGCTCCACCCTGGCCTGGACGGCCACCGCGGCCATCTTTAGCGCCTGGACGAGACATCGGGTGAGGACGAGGAATATCTCCAGGGGTAGGAGAATGCATGCCCTGCTTACGACTAAACGGATTATTACCAGGACGAGGGGTTGCATTACCTGCTCCTTGAGCACCCTGATGCGGGCGCGGACGAGGAGGCATCTGCGCATGATTCTCGCGATTCTCACGGTTTTCACCACGACGCTCTGCATTCTTTGATTCGCCAGAAGAAGATGGACGAGGATTATGATTTGCGCGAGAGTGATTTGTTTCAGACTTTTGTGAGGCCTTAGAAGCTGCAGAACGTTCGGATTGCTCCGGATTTTGATTGCCCGCAGCGCGTTTTTGAGATTCAGCCTGAGACTTAGCTTTTGGCGCAGAAGGTTTTGCAGCACCAGAAGGTTTTGCAGACTGATTTGCAGACTGATTTGCAGCTTGCTTTGAAGCTGTAGTTGCAGCAGGATTTGCAGCAGCTTTAGCAGGCTTGCTACCTGACTTGTTACCTGCTTGATTTCCTTCAGCTGCAAGCGCCGCCTGCAAACGACGCACTACTGGAGCCTCAACTGTTGAAGAAGCGGACTTAACAAATTCGCCCATGCCCTTCAAACGCTCCAACACGGTTTTACTGTCTACACCAAATTCTTTGGCCAGTTCATACACGCGCTTTTTAACCACTCAGTGTTCTCCTCTGTCTGTGGCAGCGCTAGCACACGCGGCCACTTTACATTATTGCGAGCTTATTATTTATTATCGTGCGATATATCATCGTGCGACCATGATCTTGTACCTCGTCTTGTGCAGGACGATGCTACTGCTTTTTCGCCCAGATTCCAGCTTTCAGCATACTCGAAACGTTGGATTGGTGCGAGTGTCGCCACTACTAAAGATTATGCGTTTTGACCTTGAGCTGCAGCAACTTTCTTATCATGCTCTTCTTGAGACTCAATGCCAATCTTCCAACCAGTCAGCTTTGCAGCCAAACGAGCATTCTGACCTTCCTTGCCAATAGCAAGAGAAAGCTGAGCATCATGAATAAACGCAACAGCAGTCTGATTTTTTTCGCTAACTACCTGCACCTGCGTAACAGTTGCTGGAGAAAGCGCGGCGGCAACAAACTTCGCTGGGTCATCCGACCAATCGACAATATCAATCTTTTCTTGACCCAAATTTTCCATTACCGCACGCACCCTAGAGCCTCCAGGACCAATCAAAGCTCCCTTTGGATTAACGCCCTCAGAGTTAGCGCGTACAGCAATCTTCGTGCGAGCTCCAGCCTCTCGAGCAATCGCCATAATCGAAACAGCACCAGAAACAAGCTCTGGAACTTCGCGCTCAAAAAGACGACGAACAAGCTCAGGATGCGACCTAGAAACCACAATTTCTGGTCCGCGAAGACCACGCGCAACATTTACAACATATACGCGAATACGCTCACCATGGCGGTAACGTTCACCTGGAACCTGCTCACGGCGAGGCAAAATCGCTTCAACATCCCCGACAGCAACGTGAATATTAGTAGTATCTTTGGCATCCTGCTGAATAATTCCGTTAATCAGCTTGCCTTTCTGACCAGAAAAAGCACCAAATACGCGATCATCTTCAGCCTTACGGAAGATTTGGCTAATAACTTGGCGGGCTGTTGCCGCAGCAAGACGACCAAAATCGCGAGGAGTATCGTCGTACTCTTCTCCCAGCGTTGGAGCTGGATACGGGTTATCTTCAGTAGGCTTACCAGGAATTTCATCCCTAGCCCACACAGTGAACGAACCTGCACGTTCATCCAGTTCAACTCGCACATGCTTTGCAGGATGAGCGGTTTTCATATACGCAAGACGCAAGGCCTCGGCGAGCGCCTCGTCCAGCTCCTCGGCATTAATCCCCTGCTGTGCCGCAAGCTGATGCATTCCCGCCAAATCCAATTCCATCGCGCACGTCCTCTCGTTATAACGCATTCATTTATGATTATTATTTTTGCAACCGTTTTGCATTCTGATACAGCATTTATAATCAGATTTGCTTTAAGTTGCAGACAAGCCAACACCTTACTGAATTAATACAGTCGATATTGGTCACAGTCAGTGGCTATTTTAGTAGATTATGCAGACACTTTATGTTTTGTTAAAAGCCGTGCGTACTAACGCAAAGCGCAGCATAAAAATTGCGCTTAAGATTTTCGTTTGTGCTTTATTGACGCCTACGCTAGTTTTTACTCTAGCATCTTGCGGCACATTGCAAAACATTCACGTAGATCATACTGTAAAATCTAATTCTGGCGAAAATATTTGCGCAAAAGCCTACCGTTTAGCGCAAAAAAATCAACAATTTATTGAAAATAACGTAAATAATGTATCTACTTCAGACTTGGAATCTTCCGCAAAAGAATGGGAAACTGTAGCACAACAATGCCCAGGAAGATTAAGCGAAAGTATTGTTTATAGCGCTAAAGCAAAATGGGAAATATTATCTAAAGAATCTGGAAACAATAAGTCAAAAATCGCCGAAGAGATTGCTGGCACAAGCGATGAGGAAAATGCTTACGAAAGCGCAGAAAACCAAGAAAACCCAGAATCTTCAATAACTCATCAACTAGAGCGTAACGCTTATATACAATTTACAAAAACAGTAAAGCATTACAACAATTTTCAATGGACACATCACCCTTTGGCCAGCGCAGCAGCTGCAGAAGATCAGCTAGCGTTTATACTACAAACTTTGGCCGCAAAAAAAGTTCCAGGACTGCCGTTGGAATATAGCGATATGGCATCAACAAATGCTCAAACTTTTATGAACGCATCCGGAAAAGGCGATGATTTGCGCAAAAAAATATATGAGATTCCATCCGACGCTCTTGAAAGTGGAAAAGCGCAAGATAAGGCAAGCGGAAAAGATTTGCCGATTGCAGCCATAGCTTATATGGATTGCGCACGAACTGAACTTACTGCTTTTAATCAAATAATAGTTATTGAAGAAAATAAAACTAAAAGCGCGTCAAAAAACAATCGCAACGAAACAAGCTACGAATACTCTGCTGTTCAAGCGCATAAGGATTTTAAAGATGCTGTAATAAAGCTGATTACTTCCAGATTATTGCGCGCCTACGCTCTAGGCTACCCAACAGATACAAATTTGGTTTTGAAATAGTATAATTTGGTATGGTCTCCAATAGAGGTATAACTAATGTCATTACTACATTATTTAAAACGTACACTGTCTAATCGCTTATCAGAGCAAGCTAAAAAACGTATTCGTAAATATATTACTGTTTTTATTGCTTCGTATATGATTTTACTTTTGTTATCATATATACTTCTTGAACATGAGGAATCAGTTTGTGAATATGCTGTAGTAAATGCAAATTCCACTGCATCTGTTGTTGTAGATATGGAAGAATCTAAATCATTGCAAAAATACGTTAAATTAGTTAGAAAGAGAAAAACACCTAATTTTGATGAAAAAAATACTTGTCCAAGAAGTATTTTTATTTGGGATGTAATTGGACGATGGCTATATCTTCGTAGATATACCAATGAATTGCAGATATCTACTATGGACGACTTAGATTGGATTAGTTCCGTATTAGAAAAAGAATCACAAGCAAATGAAAATAAAGTTTATTAAACTAAATGTCATATAATCTAAAAATGCAGCAACACAAACCTAACACACTACGCTAACACACTAGCCTGCCCTGCCCTCGTCAATCGAGACGAAGGCAGACCTCGCTTTCACTGAAAGTGCACTGCACTTTCAGTTTTGAGAAAGCTCGGCGAATAAAAAAGCCTAAAGCAATTTACATGCTTTAGGCTTGGTTAATTCGCGGATGAAGCGAGATTCGAACTCGCGGAGGATTTTACCCTCACACGCTTTCGAGGCGTGCTCCTTAGACCGCTCGGACATTCATCCACTTGCGATTCGCGCAACAAAATCGCGCACAAACGCAACTTTTCAATTGTAAACCATGGCGCGAATATAAAATTATGGCGAGTTGAAACGCTATAACTCAGCAGAATCACGGCGAGCGCGAATCTTTTCCGCACGCTCCGCAAGCTCATCATCCGGCGGATACGCCACATATTCTAAAGTCAAACCTTGCGGCGCAATAGGACCAGTAGAACCTTCACGAATCGGCGTATTAATCTTCTCAACAAACCAATCAAGCGTGCGCTTACCACGCCCAATCTGCACGCAAGCCTGCACAAGCGAGCGCACCATATTGTGAGCGAAAGCATCAGCAACAATAGTAAACTCAAGCAAACCCTGCTCAACAGGCGGCACGCAGCCAGTTTTAAGCTTAACGCGCACGTCATTAGCGCGCTCTCCAACACGTTCCCAACAAGCACTCTTTACATCGCGAATAGTAGTGCCACCAGGATTAGGGCGAGCAAAAGATCCAAAATCGTGAAGGCCAATCATAAGCCCAGCAGCCTGGTTCATTGCATCAACATCCAAAACATCGTCAAGTTTCAAAACAAAACCACGCATACGAGGGTCATAATCACAATAATCAGAAGCGTCGCAAATACGATACACATACGTGCGCTCCAACGCAGAAAAGCGCGCATCAAAACCAAGTGGCGCAACACTTACCTTATGCAACGAAATATCTTGCGGCAAAACATGCTTAAGCCGGTACTCGAGCGCGCAAACACCGTTCAATCCAGTATGCCCTACGCACCGCAGCAAAGTTTCTTCACAAACATCAAGATGACAAACCTGATGCGACGCATGCACGCCCGTATCCGTACGTCCAGCCACAGTAAGGCGCAGCGGCTCAGCAGCATCCCCTTCTGGCACACGCAATACTGTGTGCAAAGCCCCCTCAATTTCACCCTGCACAGTTCGCAAAGTAGGCTGCTTAGCCCAACCGTAAAATCCGCCACCATCGTAAGCTAAATCTAAGCGAAGTCGCATTCAAAACCTTTCCAAACAGACTTTACACTAGCTTTTCTTATCCGAAGAGCTGCCGCCCGCAAGCGCAAAAGCACTCATAACACTACGAATAAGCTCATAAGTTTTTGAATCCATATGCATTGCAATCTTCAATAATTTAGGAACAACCTCCGACCAATGAGAAGACATTTCATCAAAAGTTGGGTAACCCAAACTGCTAAAAATGCTATAAACGCTGTCAATTCTGCGCTTTCGCTCCTCAAATGGCAGATTCATCATCCACTCGTTTGCAGCCTTAGAAACGGCCAGAGCGCGCGGAGTTACGCAATCACAGTAGTCAAAATCACCATTTTTAATCTGCCAATACATGCCAAAATGTTGCATTAATCCAATCGAATCGGCAAATGTAACCTTATACGGCACTCCCGTATCCATAATCAATCCAATAAAGGCAGACTGCGGAACTACTTTTTCAATACGACTTGAAACATTCGCAAAAACGCTTGTATCCACTACATCAGACGCAAAACCAGGTCCGTCCATAGAATAAATTTTTGATACAAGATCACCTAGTTTTTGACTTGTAGCATCTAAGCGCATAGCCGCATAAGCAGCCATGTTCCCACCTTTTGAATGACCGACAACAATAATATTTGGATTATTATTTTGCAAGTCTACGGAAGATTTTGAAAAGCGGGCAAAAAGTTTGTTCGCAAAAATTTTATTAAAGAAGTTTTTATTAGAATAACGCTTGCTATATCTTTGCGCTACAGAAGTCAAATATTCAGCAGCAGATTCTTGCGCTGGCACTGGGCAGCGGAAAGCCATGTTGAAATCTTCTTTCCACCCAACAAGCGTACTGTCAGTGCCGCGAAAAGCCACAACAAGAGTATGAGGATTATCAATCCCCTCGCAATTGCTAAGATCAAAAGTAACTCCAGCAAACTGCTGCTCTAATGATTCGTCAATATTTGATTCATCAAACCTCTCAAGATACTCCCCTACGCGAATTCCCCTATACCTAGGGCTGGAAGCGACAGCAAGAAGCAGCTTCCTGCGGAATTTATCTACTTTGGGAGATCCAGAAGAAAACATTGACGAATATTCTTCTATTCTAAGCAATTCGTTAATAGATACAGTAGAAATATTCTTTGGATTATCGCAATATTTTGGCACGTACGTTGGCATATTTATATAAGATAACTCGCACAAAATAAGCGCATCTACGGCATTAAACTTGCGCTGAGCGAAGGTAGAGAAATCGTTGCGCAACAAATCAATAACATTCGACATAATTCAATAATAATACAAATAAAAAACGAGCCGAGGAAATCCTCGACTCGTTTTAGCAATTCTTCAAGAAGCGAATTTACGCTTAACTTTAAGATTTACTTTACCGATGCGTAAAGCTGAAATGCTGACTACTCGGCAGCTTCTTCTTTAGCTGCTACCTTAGTAGCTGCTTCAGCTTCCTTCACAACAGCCTTCTTTGGGCTTACTGGCTCAGTTACAAGCTCAATAATTGCCTGAGGAGCGGTATCGCCACGACGTGGAGCAATCTTCACGATGCGGGTGTAGCCGCCTTCACGCTGCTTCATCTGCTCAGCAATCTGAGTGAAAAGAACGTGAACCACGGACTTGTTGCGAATCACGCGCAACACGCGACGACGCGAATGCAAATCGCCACGCTTAGCGAATGAAATCAAACGCTCAGCAAGCGGACGAAGACGCTTTGCCTTTGGCAACGTCGTCACAATACGACCGTGCTGGAAGAGGCTGGTCGCCATGTTGGCCAGCATCAGGCGCTCATGAGCCGGGCTAGAAGCCAGACGAGGGCCTTGTTTCGGTGTAGGCATTATTACTCCTTATTGTCGCAATTGCCGAAAACTCAGGTGGGCATCAACCCGAACATCCGAATTTTACGACGATTGCAGGTGAATTCTACTCGTCTTCAGGCGAGAAGAAAGTGCCACCTTCGAGATTATTGGCGTCGAAGCCAATCGGCGAAGCCTTCAAAGACAGACCCATGGACTGCAACTTCTCTTTGACCTCATCGATGGATTTCATGCCGAAATTACGAATATCGAGCAAATCCTGCTCAGTGTGAACTACCAATTCGCCGACTGTATGAATACCCTCGCGCTTCAAGCAGTTGTAGCTGCGCTGGGTAAGATTCATTTCTTCAATCGGTATAGCCAGCTGGGAATCAGATTCCTCACGCATTGGCGCTGGACCAACTTCAACACCTTCAGCTTCAAGATTAAGCTCACGGCAAAGGCCGAAAAGCTCAACCAAGGTTGAACCTGCGGACGCAACAGCATCGCGCGGTGTAATAGCTGGCTTGGTTTCCACATCCAGGATGAGCTTATCGAAGTCCGTGCGCTGTTCCACGCGGGTAGCTTCGACCTTATAGCTCACCTTCAAAACTGGCGAGTAGATCGAATCCACAGGAATGCGGCCGATTTCGCTGTTCTCCTGCTTGTTCATCTGAGCTGGTACGTAGCCGCGACCGCGTTCAACAGTAAACTCAATTTCAAGTTCACCATCTTCAGCAAGTGTAGCAATATGCAATTCAGGGTTGGCAATAGTAACGCCAGCCGGAGGAGTAATGTCTCCAGCGGTTGCTTCACCTTTACCATTCTTGCGCAGATACATCACTACAGGCTCGTCGTACTCACTAGTGAGCACGATGCCCTTGATGTTCAGCAGAATTTCAGTGACATCTTCTTCAACACCTGGCAGAGTCGTAAACTCATGCAAAGCTCCGGAAATGCGTACCGAAGTAACGGCAGCACCTGGAATGGAGCTCAACAAGGTACGACGCAGCGAATTGCCGAGAGTGTAGCCAAAACCTGGTTCCAACGGCTCAATAGTAAAGCGAGAACGCTGGGGATTCAGTGATTCCTCGGTAAGTGTCGGACGCTGTGCGATAAGCACTTTGGTATCCTTTCAGCTTCTGGTCGGTGGTGCACTCGCCGCCCATAAGCGGGTTGGATGGATGGATTCGTAAGAGTGCTCAGACGCGGCGACGCTTTGGTGGGCGTACGCCGTTATGCGCTTGCGGGGTAACGTCGGTAATAGAACCAACTTCGAGACCCGCGGACTGGAGGGAACGGATAGCGGTTTCACGACCGGAACCTGGACCCTTAACAAACACGTCGACCTTCTTAAGGCCATGCTCCATTGCCTTACGAGCGGCAGACTCAGCAGCCATACCTGCAGCGTAAGGAGTCGACTTACGGGAACCCTTAAAGCCGACGTCACCACCGGAAGCCCAGGAAAGGACTGCACCGGATGGATCGGTGATGGAGATAATCGTGTTATTGAATGTTGATTTAATATGCGCCTGCCCAACCGGCACCGACTTGCGGTCCCGGCGACGCGGCTTGCGCGAGGCTTGCTTTGCAGCTGCCATTGACCCTCGTTTCCTAATGACGAATGAGTTGGTATGTCTAGACGATGGAAATGTATCCGTGGCCTAGAGCCGACCACCGACTACTATCGGGTGGCCTTCTTCTTCCCGGCGACAGTACGCTTCGGGCCCTTACGGGTACGAGCATTAGTCTTGGTACGCTGACCACGCACAGGAAGACCCTTGCGATGACGCTGGCCTTGATAGCAGTTGATCTGAATCTTACGACGGATGTCTGCGTCAATTTCACGACGCAAATCGCCCTCGATCTTGTAATTAGCCTCGAGATAATCACGCAAGGTGATCAGCTGTTCATCCGTAAGATCCTTGACGCGAGTGTCCGGATTCACACCGGTCGCGGCAAGCGTTTCCTTAGCGCGAGTGCGGCCAACACCAAAAATGTAGGTGAGGGCAATCTCAATGCGCTTCTCATTGGGAATATCTACTCCGGCAAGACGTGCCATTGTAATTCCTTTACTGTTACGCAGGTCGTGCACCAAGTCTTCCGCATTATTAGATGCGGCCTGGGCCTGCGCACCCAGGGTTCAGCTTCTGCTGTGACTTAGCGCCTTATTCTTTGTATTCCGCGATGGAAATCTGCTCAGCCCTGACGCTGCTTATGACGTGGGTTAATGCAGATCACCATGACGCGGCCGTGACGGCGGATCACGCGGCAGTTTTCGCAGATCCTCTTCACGCTAGGGCTGACCTTCATGGTTTTCCTTTGCTTGTACCTTTACTTATAACGGTACGTAATACGTCCACGGTTCAGATCGTATGGACTCATCTCCAGCACTACACGATCCTGCGGAAGAATGCGGATATAATTCTTGCGCATTTTTCCGGAAATCGTAGCTAGAACGATGTGCTCATTCTCGAGCTGAACGCGAAACATCGCATTCGGCAGTGCTTCGACTACCTTGCCTTCGACTTCAATCACACCGTCTTTTGCCATGAGCCTCGTTCCGATCCTTGGGCATACTACTTCGCGCATCCGAAGACACGCCAATCTTCTATATTACAGTAAATGCGCCCTATACAACACTCGGCGTGTCGCATAGGGCGCATTTCTCACACAAACCTGACTGTAATAAATCAGTCTAGTATTATTGTTCTACTGCTATTAGTTTAGCGATTCAATGATGCGATTATTAATTTCTTTAATATCGCCAACACCATCAACTTCAACTAACTGACCGCGGCTATCGTAAATATCAAGAAGCGGAGCAGTTTCTTTTTCGTATGTTTCCAAACGCTTAGCAATAACTTCTGGAGTATCGTCAGAACGACCCTGCTCTACTGCGCGCTTCTGCATGCGCTCGAGCAAAACCTCACGCTCAGCCTCTAAAGCCACAACGTGGTCGAGCGGAGTTGAAAGTTCTTCCAACATTAAATCCAAAGCCTGAACCTGGGAAGCGTTGCGAGGATAACCGTCGAGAATCCAGCCATTCTTAGCATCATCTTGTGCAAGACGATCCTTAACAATGCTGTTTGTCAGCTCATCTGGAACCAACTCGCCCTTGTCAAGATAAACCTGCACTTGCTTGCCAAGCTCAGTCTGATTTTTTAAGTTATAGCGGAAAATATCACCAGTAGAAATTGCTGGAATATTGTAATGCTCGCTTAACAAAGCAGCCTGAGTGCCCTTGCCAACGCCCTGAGGACCCATAATCAGCAATCGCATATTCATCTCCTTGATTCTTCACAAATTATTTTATTTACTTAGATACTTGCTTTTGATTTTCGTGATTGAACAAGAAACCAGCATACTGGAACTGTTCAGTCTGAGCCTTTGCCTGACGCAAAGTATCCAAACCTACGCCAGCAATAATCAGAATTGTTGTACCGCCGAATGGCAACTTTGTATTCAAGTGCAAAGCCATAATCAAAACGGTAGGAATCAAAGCAACGAAAAGCAAATAAATAGCGCCGACAGTGTTAAGCCTGTTCATAACATAGCTCAAGTAGTTGCTAGTTGCGCTACCGGCACGGATTCCAGGAATAAATCCGCCATACTCTTTCATGTTATCTGCAGTTTCATCCGTATTAAAAGTAATCTCGGTGTAGAAGAAGCAGAAGAATACAATCATCACAGTGTATAGGGCAATATACCAAGCAGACGTGGAATTTGCCAGATTGTTCTCAATCCACTGTACCCAAGGCTTGCTCTTATCTCCGAACTGGGCAATAAGAGTAGGAACAGCAAGAATAGAAGAAGCAAAGATTGGTGGAATAACACCGCTCATATTAATCTTCAACGGCAAATAAGTGGAAGATCCGCCGTACATCTTGCGGCCAATCATGCGACGAGTGTACTGCACAGGAATACGACGCTGCGCAAGTTCCACAAAGTCAACGAAAACAAGAATTACAAGAAGCACGCCACCAACGATGGAGAACTTAGTCCAATCACCATTAGAACCGTTAGTACCCCAACCAATATCCCAAAGCTTTGGCAAGAAGCCGGAGCAAATAGACATAAAGATTAAGACAGACATACCTTGGCCGATGCCCTTATCTGTAATAAGCTCTGCCATCCACATAATCAAACCAGTGCCGCCGGTCATAATCAAAACCATTACAACCAAGCTCCAGAAGCCACCATCTGGAATAACCTGACCGCACTGATAATTGAACAAAGCGCCTGAACGAGCAGTTACCAAAATTGTTGTTGACTGCAAAACAGCCAAACCAATAGTTAAGTAACGAGTGTACTGCGTAAGCTTTGTCTCGCCAGACTGACCTTCCTTATGCAACGCTTCGAAGCGAGGAATAACAACGCGGAGAAGCTGAATCACAATGGAAGCTGTAATGTAAGGCATTACACCCAAAGCAAAGATGGAAAGCTGCAACAGCGAGCCGCCGGAGAACAAGTTGACCAACCCAATAAAGTTCTCTTTTGACGAAGCTAACTTAGCTGTGCAAGCACGAATTACTTTATAGTCAACACCTGGAATCGGAATAAACGAACCGATACGGTAGATGATAATCATAGCGAAGACGAAGAGGATCTTATTCCTCAACTCCTTCGTCCTGAAGGCCTGGATTAACGTTTTCACCTGGGTCTTCCTCCCTTTTTTCGCGCACTCCTAGGCGCAACAGTGCAAAAAACAAACTCTGAGGCAATAGTGTAACTCACGGTGCATACTGAAACAGATTATTGGTGAGTTTTGTCGATAAAAATAGTCCCCCTAGACAATGCTAGAGGGACTATCTACAGCTTTATAACTGCATCAAGCTTAAAGTAGTTCTAACTACTCTTCGCTGATGGAGCCGCCTTGAGCTTCAACCTTTGCCTTAGCAGAAGCAGAAGCCTTCATACCCTTCAAGTTCAAAGCAACAGTCAATTCACCATCGCCCAAAACCTTAACTGGGTAACCATCGCGCACGGCGCCCTTTGCAATAAGGTCAGCTACAGTAACTTCGCCACCCTTTGGGAAGAGTTCAGCGAGAGCTGCAACGTTAACGACCTGGAACTCCTTCTTGAAAGGACTCTTGAATCCACGCAACTTAGGCAAGCGCATGTAAAGTGGAAGCTGGCCACCTTCGAAGCCAGGACGAACCTGATAACGCTTCTTTGTGCCCTTGTCACCACGACCCGAGGTCTTACCCTTGGAGCCTTCACCACGGCCTACGCGGATGCGATCCTTCTTAGCTCCTGGAGCTGGACGCAATGTGTGCATATGCAGCATTGGTTCTTCGTTAGCCATAATCAGTCGACCTCCTCGACGCTCACCAGGTGGCGCACGGCCATGACCAAGCCACGATTAACGGGGGTGTCTTCGCGAACTACGCTGTGACCAATCTTATGAAGGCCGAGCGTATGAACATTCGCGCGCTGGCGCTCAGTGGTATGAACCAAACCGTGCACCAGAGTGATCTTCAAATTAGACATCACTCACCATCCTTTGCTTCAGCTGCCTTGGCGGCCTGAGCTTCTTCGCGAGCCTTGCGAGCTTCGGCAATGCCGGCAGCGCGCTCACGGAGCAAAGCATCAGGAGCAACTTCCTCAAGAGAAAGACCACGACGAGCAGAAATCTCTTCTGGCTCTTCGAGCTTCTTCAAAGCGTCCACAGTAGCGCGCACCACGTTTACAGCGGTCGCAGAACCCATGGACTTGGTGAGGATATCTGTAATACCAGCGCACTCCATAACAGCACGCACAGCACCACCAGCGATTACACCAGTACCTGGAGCAGCTGGACGAAGCAACACGGTACCAGCAGCATCGTGACCGAGCACTGGATGAGTGACGGTACCACGAATACGTGGAACAGTGAACATATGCTTCTTAGCGTCAAGCTGACCCTTAGCGATAGCTGCTGGAACTTCACGAGACTTGCCGTAACCAACACCAACAGTGCCCTTACCGTCGCCCACAACAACAAGTGCTGCAAAGCTGAAGGTACGACCACCCTTGTGGGTCTTGGAAACACGGTTAATAGTAACTACGCGATCCAGAAGCTCTTCGCCGCGGTTTTCTTCACGACGGTTACGACGCTCGCCGCGCCTACCCTCGCCCTTATTGCGACGAGAACGACGATCATCGTTGCGTTCCTCAGCGGATGCCTGAGTGTTCTGAGTTTCTTCAGCCACTTGGGTTTCCTTTTCGTTGTCGCTCACAGTGCTAGACCTCCCTGACGGGCGCCTTCAGCTACTGCTGCGACGCGACCATGATATTTGTTACCGCCACGGTCGAAGACTACAGCGGTGATGCCCGCTTCCTTCGCCTTAGCCGCTACTAATTCGCCAACCTTGGTTGCAGCTTCAGTCTTCGTACCGGTGAAACCAGCGAAGTCAGCTGTTAAAGTGGAAGCGCTTACCAAAGTAATACCCTTGGTATCGTCCACAATCTGAGCAACCATGTGACGGTTAGAACGAGAAACAACTAAACGAGGACGTTCAGATGTGCCAGCAATGCGCTTACGAAGACGGGCGTGACGACGCAAACGTGCGACTTTGGTACCCTTACCGAAAATCTTAACGCTCATATCACTTACCAGCCTTTCCAGCCTTGCGCAGGATACGTTCATCGGTGTACTTAATACCCTTACCCTTGTAAGGTTCTGGAGCACGAAGCTTGCGGATGTTAGCAGCAACCTGGCCAACAGCCTGCTTATCGGTTCCCTTAACGATTACCTGGTTAGGATTTGGCAACTCGAACTCAATACCTGCCGGTGGTTGAACGGTAATAGTGTGAGAATAACCGAGCGAGAACTCAATGCCCTTGCCCTTCATTACTGCACGATAACCGGTACCGACAATATCCAAAGTCTTGGTGTAGCCTTCGTGCACACCCTTAACCATGGAAGCAACAATTGCGCGAGCCAAGCCGTGCTTTGCACGAGTTGGACGCAAATCGTCAGCTGGAGTCAAAACAATCTGATTCTCAGCAACTTCCGCGGTAATACCCTCTGGAATTACATAGGAGTCAGAACCCTTAGCGCCCTTGACGCTGAAGGACTGACCTTCAATCTTTACTTCCACGCCTTGAGGAATGTCGACGGGGAGCTTACCAATATGCGATGCCATCTTCAGCTCTCCTTTCTCACCATACGTAGGCGACAATTTCGCCGCCAATGCCTCGGTCGAGGCATTCCTTCTGAGTCAACAATCCCGAGCTGGTCGAGATAATAGCGATACCGAGACCACCAAGAGGCATTGGCAAAGCATCAGACTTAGCGTAACGACGCAAGCCTGGCTTAGAAATGCGCTTGATGCCCTGGATAGAACGCTGGCCATTGGAGCCATACTTCAACGTAATTTCCAACGTCTGTCCAACCTTAGCTTCCTTAGCAGCGAAGTCCTTAATATAGCCTTCGTGCTTAAGGATCTCGGCGATATTCGCCTTGAACTTGGAGTACGGCATTTCCACGGTATCGTGCTTTGCCGCGCTCGCGTTACGCAGACGTGTCAACATGTCTGCGATTGGATCTGTCATTGTCATGTGGGCTAACGCCCTTTCTCGCCGTGGTTTCCACCGCCTCTATTAAGACCTTTGTCTTTAGGCAGTGGACCTTCAGCGTCGATATTTACCAACTGGACTTCGTAACACCCGGCAACTCACCGCGATGAGCCTTCTCACGAAGGCAGATGCGGCACAGACCGAACTTGCGATACACGGAGTGAGGACGACCACAAACCTGGCAACGCGTATAAGCGCGTACCTTGAACTTCGGCTTAGCGGCCGCCTTGTTTTTCAGAGCGGTTTTTGCCATTTCAGTTCTCCTTGAATGGGAAACCGAGGTGCTTAAGCAAAGACTTGGCCTCCACATCGTCCTTGGTGGTAGTCACCACGGTGATGTCCATACCACGCTGATGATCAATCGAGTCAGGATCAATCTCATGGAACATAGACTGTTCCGTAAGACCGAAGTTGTAATTACCCTGACCGTCAAACTGGTTGCCGTTAATACCACGGAAATCGCGGATACGAGGCAAAGCCAGAGTAAGCAAACGATCCAAGAATTCCCACATACGATCGCCACGAAGGGTTACGTAAGCACCGATAGCCTGGCCTTCGCGCAGATGGAACTGTGCAACAGACTTCTTTGCCTTAGTGACCTTTGGCTTCTGGCCGGTGATCAAAGTGAGATCCTTAATCGCACCTTCGATGAGCTTGGAATCACGTGCTGCAGCGCCGACGCCCATAGAGACGACAACCTTCTGTACACGAGCCACCTGCATAGGATTGGTGTGGCCAAATTCCTTCTCCAAGGCTGGAACGATTTCATCCTTGTATTGTTGCTTTAAGCGCGGAGTTGCCGGCAACTCAACTGTAGTATCGGTCATGCCAGCTCCTTTCCGGACTTCTTGGCGACACGCACGCGCACGGTCTTAACCTTGCCGTCACGAGCCTCTTGCTTAACAATCACGCCGACGCGAGTAGGCTGCTTGGTTTCTGGATCAATAACCATCACGTTAGAGCGATGGATTGGAGCCTCAACCGAAACAATGCCCGACTGCTGACCCTGCTGGGTGGCGCGAACGTGCTTCTTAACGACCTGAACGCCTTCTACGACTAAACGGTCGTCGGCAAGTACGCGAAGTACTTTGCCTTCCTTACCGCGATCCTTACCGCGGATAACCTTCACCTGGTCGCCGGACTTAATCTTGGCTACCATATCAGATCACCTCCGGGGCAAGGGACACAATCTTCATGAAGTGCTGATCACGCAATTCACGACCGACTGGTCCGAAGATACGAGTGCCTTTTGGTTCACGGCCAGAGCCGAGAATGACGGCGGCGTTCTCATCGAACTTAATATAGGAACCATCGACACGGCGATGTTCCTTGACAGTACGGACGACGACAGCCTTAACTACGTCGCCTTTCTTGACCGACCCGCCAGGGATCGCGTCCTTGACGGAGGCGACGATGATGTCGCCGATGCCGGCATAGCGTCGCTTCGATCCACCGAGCACGCGGATGGCAAGTAATTCCTTAGCACCCGTGTTGTCGGCGACATGAAGCCGCGTTTCCTGCTGAATCATTGATTCTCCTTAGCCGAGCTGGTTCTCCCCACTCACCTGTGCCTGCCCAAAGAACAGACACAGGTGAAGCGCGGAGCCTTGCCGAACTTGTTTACTTGGCGCGCTCGATAATCGAGTCGAGACGCCAACGCTTGGTCTTGCTCAGGGGCCGAGTTTCCATAATACTCACGAGGTCGCCAATATGTGCCTCGTTGTGTTCATCATGGGCTTTGACCTTGCGGGTGGAGCGAACGACTTTACCGTAAAGCGGGTGTGTCGAACGCTGCTCCAGCTCAACGGCAATCGTCTTGTCCATGGCCTCGGACACGACGTAGCCGCGACGAACCTTGCGGAAGTTGCGCTCTTGGTTCTCAGCCATGCTTACTTCTCCTTGACCTCAGTGGCGCCAGGCTCTTGGCTGATGCCGAGTTCACGCTCACGCAGGACAGTATACATCCTGGCTATGTCGTGCTTGACCGCCTTGAGGCGAGCGCTGTTTTCAAGTTGACCAGTTGCTGCCTGGAAGCGCAAGTTAAAAAGCTCTTCCTTGGACTTCTTCAAGAAGCCTTCAATTTCAGCATTGGTCTTCTCGTTCAAATTCTTGATGGTGTAGTCTGCAGTTCCGACTGGCATCAGATGTCACCGCCTTCACGCGCAATAACGCGGCATTTCATTGGGAGCTTATCGATAGCGCGGCGCAAAGCCTCGCGAGCGATGTCCTCAGAAACACCACCGATCTCGAACATTACGCGTCCTGGGTGGATGTTGGCAATCCAGAATTCTGGAGCACCCTTACCGGAACCCATTCGCGCACCAAGCGGGTGCTTGGTTAATGGACGATCTGGGAAGATCGTAATCCACACACGACCGCCACGCTTAATGTAGCGGGTCATTGCGATACGAGCTGCCTCGATCTGTCGGTTAGTGATGTAGGCCGGAGCCAGCGCCTGAATACCGAAATCGCCGAAAGCAATCTCGGTGCCACCCTTAGACATGCCGCTACGGGTAGGACGGTGCTGCTTACGATATTTAGTCCTCTTTGGGATAAGCATCTGCTCACTCCTTCGTTTCCGTTGCGGCAGGAGCTTCAGCAGCTGCAGCTTCAGCTGGCTTTTCAGCCTGTGCTTCAGCAGCCTTCTGCTGGTTAGCAGGACGTGCGCCACGACGTGGACGACGATCGCCACGACGGCCTTCACGCTTACCCTGCTGAGCCTGCTGCTCTTCAAACTCACGCTCGGTCATATCACCCTTGTAAATCCAGACCTTAACGCCAATACGGCCGTAAGTGGTCTTAGCTTCAAAGAAGCCATAATCAATAAGGGCACGAAGGGTCTGCAGTGGAACGCGACCCTCACGATAGAACTCAGAACGGCTCATTTCGGCGCCACCAAGACGACCGGAGAGCTTAATACGAATACCCTTGGCACCAGCGCGCATAGCATCCTGCTGTGCTTTACGCATAGCACGACGGAATGTAACGCGGTTTGTCAACTGTTCCGCAATTCCCTGAGCAACCAACTGAGCGTCAAGTGCAGCATTCTTCACCTCAAAGATGTTGAGCTGTACTTGCTTGCCTGTGAGCTTCTCCAGCTTTGCACGAACGCGCTCAGCTTCAGCACCACGACGGCCGATAATAATACCTGGACGAGCGGTGTGAATATCAACACGAACGCGATCACGAGTGCGCTCGATGACGATACGAGATACGCCAGCACGCTCGAGGTCATGGCTCATTTCCTTGCGAATCTTGTCATCCTCAAGGACGAAGTCACGATAACGCTCGCCAGCCTTGTTGGAGTCGGAGAACCACTTAGAACGATGATTCTCGGTGATGCCCAGGCGATAGCCGAAAGGATTTATCTTCTGACCCATCTTTAGCGGGCTCCTTCCTTAAGCGAGACGATAACGGTGATATGGCTTGTGCGCTTGTTAATGCGCGCAGCGCGACCCTGTGCACGAGCGCGGAAACGCTTAAGCGTTACACCCTCATCCACGTAGGTTTCCTTGATGACCAAGTCCTGCTCACGGAATGGTTCACCGGCTTTTTCAGCCTTTACGCGAGCGTTAGCGATCGCGCTTTCAAGAACCTTGCGCACCGGCAAAGATGCGTCCTGAGGAGCAAACTTCAAAATGGTAATAGCTTCGCTTGCACGCTTGCCTCGGATGAGGTCGACCATGCGGCGAGCCTTGCGCGGCGTCACGCGGACGTGACGAGCGATTGCTTTAGCTTCCATGTGTCCTAACTCTCCTTTAGCGGCGTGCCTTTTTGTCGTCCTTCACATGACCCTTGAAGGTCTTGGTTGGGGCGAACTCACCGAGCTTATGACCAACCATGGCTTCGGTAACGAATACCGGCACATGCTTGCGGCCATCGTGTACGGCAAAGGTGTGTCCAATGAAATCAGGAGTGATCATCGAACGACGCGACCACGTCTTAATGACGTTATGCGTGCCCTTGTCGTTTTGCTCGTCGACTTTCTTCTGCAAGTGGGCGTCGACGAAAGGGCCCTTCTTGATGCTACGAGTCATCTATTCGACACTCCCTTACTTGCGGTTCTTACCATTCGGGCGACGACGAACAATCATCTTGTTCGAAGCCTTCTTTGGACGACGTGTACGAACCTCGCCCTTGCCCCATGGAGAAACTGGCGGCTTGCCACCACGGGTACGACCACCATGTGGGTGGTCCACAGGGTTCATGGATTCGCCTCGAGTGATTGGCCTACGACCAAGCCAACGAGCGCGACCAGCCTTACCAAGTTCAATGTTGGCGTGATCAGAATTACCAACTTCGCCAATCGTAGCGCGGCAACGAGCGTCAACGTTACGAATTTCGCCAGATGGCATACGCAACTGAGCGTAAGCGCCATCCTTAGCGACGAGCTGAACAGCAGCACCAGCGGAACGAGCAATCTTTGCGCCACCAAGTGGACGAAGCTCGATTGCGTGAACCACAGTACCGGTTGGAATATTCTTCAGAGGCAGGTTGTTGCCTGGCTTAATATCAGCCTGAGCACCAGTCTCAATAACGTCACCCTGGGCAATACCTTCAGGAGCGATAATGTAGCGCTTCTCACCATCTGCGTAGTGCAGCAATGCGATGCGAGCGGAACGGTTAGGGTCATACTCAATATGAGCGACCTTTGCTGGCACGCCATCCTTGTCCCAACGCTTGAAGTCGATGAGACGATACTGACGCTTGTGACCGCCGCCGCGATGGCGAGAAGTCATGCGGCCGTAAGAGTTACGACCACCAGTCTTGCTGAGTTTGCGTACCAACGATTTTTCAGGCGTAGAACGCGTGATCTCGGCAAAATCCGAAACCGAAGCGTTACGACGGCCTGCAGTCGTTGGCTTATAAACGCGGATAGCCATAATATAGTATTCCTTTACTTTTCTCGGCTAGCCTTCAGTTACCAAAGATGTCAATCGTTTGACCTTCAGCCACGGTGACAATAGCGCGCTTCTGGTTCACACGACGGCCGAAACCGGTGCGAGAGCGCTTCAACTTGCCAGCGCGGTTCAAAGTGTTAACGTTTGTCACCTTGACCTTGAAGATTTCTTCGATAGCCTGCTTGATCTGAACCTTGTTAGCACCTGGAGCCACTACGAAAGTGTACTGACCACGATCAGAAGCTGCATAACTTTTTTCAGAAACAACTGGCTTAAGAATTACGTCATGTGCTGGGTTATGGACTGCGACCATTTAAATCAGGCCTCCTTAACGACAGGCTCGGTCTTAGCAGCAACGAAGGCTTCGAAGCCTTCCTTGGAGAAGACGACGTACTGAGCTGTAACAACATCGTAAGTGTTGAGCTGATCAGCGAAGATCACGTGAACAGTTGGAATGTTGCGTACAGACATCCACTCATTGATGTTCTCACGAGAAAGAACAACAGTAGTGAACTGGTTATTGGTCACAGGGGTAAGTGCTGCAACAGCTGCCTTGGTGGATGGAACATCCTTAATACCAAAGTCAACTACAGCAATACGTCCAGCATTTGCACGATCCGAAAGAACGTAACGAAGAGCAGCTGCCTTCATCTTCTTCGGGGTGCGCTGATCGTACTTACGAGGAACTGGACCGTGAACAACGCCACCATGTACCCACTGTGGAGCACGAATGGAACCCTGGCGAGCACGACCGGTGCCCTTCTGCTTCCATGGCTTCTTACCGCCGCCGGAAACATTAGCACGATTCTTCACAGCATGAGTGCCCTGACGAGCAGCAGCAAGCTGAGCGATTACGACCTGATGAACCAGTGGGCCGTGAGCCAAAACGTCTTCGTTGGAGATGCCGAAAATTTCAGCAGGAGCTTCAACGGTTCCGCTTGCCTTGCCCTTAGTATCAGTGACGTTCAGAGTTACGTTTGCCATAATTATCAGGCTCCCTTCACTGCCGAACGGACGAGAACGATTGCGCCCTTAGGACCTGGAATAGCGCCCTTAATAGCGAGAATGCCGTTCTCGACATCCGAAGAAACGATGGTGAGGTTAAGCGCGGTGGAAGTCACATGACCCATGCGACCAGCCATACGCTTGCCCTTCAAAATGCGGCTTGGAGTTGCGCAAGCGCCCACAGAACCTGGGCGACGTTCGTTCTTGTGCGAGCCGTGAGTACGACGATAGGACTTGAAGCCCCAACGCTTAATAGTGCCAGCAAAGCCCTTACCCTTGGTAGTGCCAGTGACATCTACTTCAGAACCCTCAGCGAACAATTCAGCAGTCAATTCCTGACCTGGCTGATAATCTGCTGCGTTCTCCGTGCGCACCTCAGCGAGGTGACGACGAGGAGTTACACCAGCCTTTGCAAAATGACCGGCCAATGGCTTGGTCACCTTGGTAGGATCAATCTGGCCATAACCGAGCTGTACTGCGCAATAACCGTCAGACTCTACAGTCTTTACAGCGGTAACTACGTTAGTAGCAACTTCAACCAGAGTTACGGGGACGAAGAAGCCGTTTTCATCCCAAACCTGCGACATACCCAGCTTGCGGCCAAGCAATGCAGTGCGATTCATATTATGCGACATTTTCTCCCCCTTCCTACAGCTTAATCTCGATGTTTACATCCGCAGGCAGGTCAATGTGCATCAAAGAATCCACAGCCTTTGGCGTTGGATCTACGATGTCAATGAGGCGCTTATGAGTGCGCATCTCGAAATGCTCGCGAGAATCCTTGTATTTATGAGGAGAACGGATAACAACAAACACGTTCTTCTCGGTCGGCAGAGGAACCGGACCCACCACTGTGGCGCCCGCGTTCGTCACCGTCTCGACGATTTTCTTCGCCGATTGGTCGATGACCTCATGGTCATAGGACTTAAGCCTGATGCGGATTTTCTGTCCCGCCATTGCCGTCCGCCCTTTCTAGCGATTCGTTTACTGTTTACCAACCTGAATTCAAGGGCACCGGCGAGAATAAGCCCCTAGGGCAATTCCACATCAGTGCGCGGCATCAAAAACCTATTCATACAAAAAAATTCGATTCAAAGTTTTTGCTTCCGCGCTCGCTTTTTTTAATTACAATATGCGAGCCTTAAAACAGGCAACTAAGTAATTAAACCATCAACCTTCGATTATTAAAAACCGGGCGTGTCGGCTATTTTCCAACAAAAAATGGCAGAAACTACAATTAGTTTAGCTTCTGCCATTATTAACTAAATACGCAAATAATTACGCGGCTTCACGCTCCAAACGCATGCGATGGCCTTCTTCTTGAGAAACACCATAATATGCAGCAATAGCAATATCCTTCATATCCTCAATTTGCGGAATACGAGGATTTGCAGGAGCGCACTGATCTTCGTAAGCGCGCATGCCAATATTGTCAAGTATCGACCAGTAGTATTCTTCGTCTACGCCACAAGCCTTAAACGAAGCGTCCATTCCAAGCTTTTCATTTCGATACTCTTCAACAGCGCGAGCAAGATTTTCCACGCCTTCTTCAGGGGTTTTACCAGGATCTACACCAAGATTCTTAGCAATCTCCTGATACCTTTCAAGCGCAATATAATGATTGTACTTTGGCCAGCTAGTTGGCTCTTGCGGAATCTGACCGTTGTAGCGAATAACATAAGGCAGCAAAATTGCGTTCGTATGTCCGTGTACAACATGGCACAAAGCACCAATAGTATGAGCCATAGCGTGGCACATACCTAAGAATGCGGAACCAAATGCCATTCCAGCCATAGTAGCGGCATTGTGCATTTTTTCTTGCGCCTCAACCTTGCGCTGAGAATCTTCACAATTCACAGAATCGTTGAGATTTTCCCAAATAAGTTTCGAAGCATGCAATGCCATAGCGTCCGTGAAATCATTCGCGTAAACAGACACATAAGCTTCCATAGCGTGAGTTAAGGCATCAAAACCAGAATCGCACGCCAAACGACGAGGCTGCGTACGAGCTAACACAGGATCTACGATTGCAACCGTTGGAGTCAAAGCGTAATCCGTAATAGGATACTTGTATCCAGTCTTGTGATCTGTAATAACAGCGTAAGGCGTAACTTCAGATCCAGTTCCGGAAGAAGTTGGTATGCAAACAAGCTTAGCTTTGCCACCAAGAGGCGGAATCTTAAATGCGCGCTTACGAATATCGAAGAACTTTTCGCGCAAATCAGCGAAAGAAATCTCCGGATGCTCGTACATAAGCCACATAATCTTAGAAGCATCCATTGGAGAACCGCCACCAACAGCAATAATTGTGTCTGGCTGGAATTCGTCACGCATCATTGCAGCGCCACGCTCAACCGTTTCAACGCTTGGCTCAGGCTCAACGTAATCAATAATGCGGAAAGTAACGCGATTGTCTCGAGCACGAAGCTGATCAATAATCTTATCTACTACGCCAAGCTGCTCCATAACTTTATCGCACACAATAACTGCGCGCTCAACGCCGTACATATCCCTCAAATAACGAATAGCATTCGGCTCAAAATAAGTTTTAGCCGGAATCTTGAACCATTGCATATTATTATTCCTTCGTGCAATACGCTTAATATTAAGAAGATTTATAGCCTGTACGTTGCCAGAAACGGAATTTCCACCGTAAGATCCGCAGCCAAGAGTGAGCGAAGGAGCAATAGCATTATAAATATCTCCAACGCCACCAAGAGATCCAGGAGAATTCCAAACAATTCTGCAAGCATGCATACGAACGCCATATTCGCGCACAAGATCTTGATTATTTGTGTGAATTACAGCAGTGTGGCCAGCTCCGTGCACAAGCATCTGCTCACACATCTTAAAGCCTTGTTCTTTATTTTCAGCGCGAAGCATTGCGTGAACAGGAGCGAGCTTTTCCATAGTAAGCGGCTCCATCTCGCCAACTTCTTTGCACTCAGCAACTAAAATCACAGCATCTTCTGGAATTTCAAATCCAGCTTCGTGAGCAATATATTGAGGAGATTTTCCTGGAACAGTGGAGTTAAGTTTTGGCGTATTTCCAGAATATGCAGTGCAGCCAAACATATATTGCTCAAGCTTAGCTTTTTCATCAGCATTAACAAAATATGCTTTCCTGCGCTTCAATTCGCGAAGTAATGGCTCATATACGTCCTTATTCGCAATAATTGCCTGTTCGGTTGCGCAAATCATTCCGTAATCAAAATGCTTTGAAAGAATTAAATCGTTTGCAGCACGCGAAATATCAACATCACTGTCAACATATGCAGGAGCATTTCCAGCGCCAACACCAAGAGCTGGCTTTCCAGAAGAATACGCAGCTTTTACCATTCCAGGACCGCCTGTTGCAAGAATGGTTGCAATCTTCGGATGCTTCATTAACGCGCCAGTTGCAGCAATAGAAGGATGCTCAATCCACTGAATGCAATCTTTTGGCGCACCCGCAGCCACAGCAGCATCACGAACAATTCGAGCTGCTTCAGAAGAGCACTTTTGCGCGAAAGGATGGAATCCAAAAATAATTGGGCAGCGAGTTTTTAGCGCAATAAGAGACTTAAAAATGGCTGTAGAAGTTGGGTTTGTAACTGGAGTTACACCTGCAACAATACCAACTGGCTCAGCGATTTCGTCAATTCCAAGAACATCATCTTCGCGAATAATTCCAACTGTTTTCTGTCCTGCCAAGTAATGCGTAATATGTTCGCATGCAAAAATGTTTTTTGTTGCTTTATCTTCAACAAGACCGCGCCCAGTTTCGTCAACAGCCATTTTTGCAAGAACCAAATGCTTATTTAGCGCTGCAACAGATGCTTTAGCTACAATATGATCAATTTGTTGCTGATTAAGCTTTTCAAATTCATCTAAAGCATGTGATGCTTTTTCAACAAGTTGATCAACCTCTTGCTGTGCTGCCAATTCAACATCATCGACGGTTTTAGACTCTGTTTCGGCCTTATTCTGTGCCTCAACCATGAGTAGTCCTCCTTGATCTTTACCAACGGCATTAATAACGACGTTAATAACGACGTTAATAGCAAATATTTTTTGCCTGTTGTTACTCACAGTAAGTAAATATGTGATACAAGTCACAATTTAGCCGTTTTACTGTACTTTTGCATCTTTGCAGCGAGTTGCGCTATTTATGATTGAGCACGGTAGAGTTATGTTCGTTTTTTGAGTACTTTTGCTTACTTTTACGTTCGTTTTATTTTTTTATATAGATTTTGATATTTAGATTTTGTTAGATTTTGATATACAAAAATGGCCCCAAGCAAAAGCCTGAAGCCATTTTGTAAAATATATATTCTGCGAAACTTAACGCTTCGAGAACTGAGGCGCACGACGTGCCTTGTGCAAACCAGCCTTCTTGCGTTCCACAACGCGAGCGTCGCGAGTCAAGAAGCCAGCCTTCTTCAAAGCAATACGGTTTGCATCGCGATCGATGGAATTCAATGCACGAGCAACACCCAAGCGAATAGCACCAGCCTGGCCGGTAGTGCCGCCGCCGTCAACGAGGACTACGACGTCGAACTTGCCTTCAAGCTTGAGCAACACGATTGGTGAATTCACTTCGCGCTGCAATAAGCGAGATGGGAAGTACTCTTCCAAAGTGCGACCATTGATGGTCCACTTACCAGAGCCTGGAACCAAACGTACACGAGCAACAGCTTCCTTACGACGACCAGTGCCGTAGCCTGGCTCGATTGCGGAAGTGCCGGTGCCTGCACCAGCGTTAGTTTCAGTAGTGTAGCTAGTCAGTTCTTCTTCGTTTTCAAGAACCGCGGAGTTGTTATTTTCTGCCATATCTATTCTCCTTGATCTCACTTAGCCTGCTGAGAGACCTGAGCGATCTCGAAGACCTGTGGCTTCTGCGAAGTGTGCGGATGCTCAGCGCCAGTGAACACACGAAGGCGGTCAAGCTGCACCTTAGCAAGACGATTCTTTGGAAGCATGCCCTTGACAGCAGCCATGATAATACGCTTTGGATTCTTCTCCAAAAGCTCTTCATAGCTATCACGACGAAGGCCGCCTGGACGACCAGAGTGGGAATACAGTTCCTTGCTCAACTTATTGCCAGTCAAAGCAATCTTTTCAGCGTTAATAATAATAACGTGATTGCCAGAATCAGCATGAGGAGCAAACGTTGGCTTATTCTTACCACGCAGCAAGATTGCTACCTGAGAGGCCAAACGACCAAGTACCACGTCAGTGGCATCGATGATGTACCAGTCATGAGTCAAATCTGCTGGTTTCGGTGTGAAAGTCTTCACAATCGTACCTTTTCTCTATTGTGTTTCGAGCGTTGTATTTTCTTGGTTTATAGAAAATACGTTACTCATAATCCGTGGGCTCCCTGAAAGTCCTCGATGGCGAGTGGGAAAAGCGCTTTGAAGGACCCCTTAGGGAAACACAACAATCTGCAAGTATATCGCCAAGTGACGACTACTTGCAAGTGTCTATTTTATATAAGGCTGAGACGAATACAAAACAAATTGCTCAACAAATTGCTAAACAAAATAAATCACAAGATGTTATGCATTCATAATCGCAGCAAGCGAGCGCACACGAGGCAAATCAAACATAGTATCCAAAGACACCGGATTGCCGTCACCATCAGCTAACGGAATACGCCAATTCGGGTACTCATCATTAGTTCCAGGCTGATTTTGCGCACGATACTCACCAACTGCATCAACCAAAGAAGCAGCAAGCAAACGTGAAGGAGCATCCTTCAAAGCACGATACAACGCCTCAATAATCTCCTGAGTATGAGCATCCTCATCCTCAAGCAACTGAGCATCCAAATAACCGCCCTTAACTAACATGCGCATCATGGCACGATGCTCTGCTTCAGCTCCAGCGCGGAATTCTTCAACAGAACCCGTAAGCAAGTGCAAACGCTCACGAATATTAACCTGCTCATAGCGCAAATAACCAGCAGCAGGAGGTAAATCGTGGGTATTTACAGAAGCAAGTGTCATTTCGCGCCACTTATCTGGAGAACGGAATTCACCATCTTGCACCTCGAACCATTCAACCGTGCAACCAAGCACAGCCTTCTTGCGCAGCACATCCAAAGCATTTGCAGGCAAAACACCCAAATCTTCGCCAACAACTACACCGTGAGCGCGAGCGGCTTCGATTGCCAAAATGCCAAGCATAATGTCAGCATCGTAGTAAACGTAAGCACCACCACTTGGAGCTGAACCTTCTGGAATCCACCATAAGCGGAAAAGTCCAAGAATGTGATCAATTCGCACAGCACCAGCTGAAGCAAACATTCCATGAACCATATCTCGGTATGTTTTAAAACCAGTGCGCTCAAGCTCAAACGGATGCAGTGGAGGCTGTGACCAATCCTGGCCCTGCTGATTGAAGTAATCAGGCGGAGCACCAACGGTAGCGCCGTTAGCAAATCTCTCTGGATTCCACCAAACTTCAGATCCTGCAGGATGCACACCAACAGCCATATCTGACATAATGCCAATTTTCATTCCAGCAGCACGTGCAGCAACTTGAGCATCATGCAATTGCGTAAAAGCAACCCATTCAAGCCAACGATAAAACTCAAGAGTATCCGGGAAGCGCTTAGCTAATTCGCGCACTTGGTCAGAATCTTTAGTAAGAGTCTTCTCCCAGCAATCGTCACCCTTTGGAGCACCCCACTTGTCGTAGCAAAGGCACCATGTGGCATAGGATTCAAGACGCTCGCCCATTTCCTGCTTAAACTCGTCAAAAACGCGAGTGCGATTTTCTGGCATGCCAGCCTTGAAAATCAGCCAAAGTGCGCGCATTTTCACTCGCCACATAGAATCTCTATCAATGATTTGAGCATCGTTATTAAGAGGATCTACCTGGGCATGTAATTTTTCGACTTCTTTTCGAGTTTTATCGTCCAACGTAGCGTACTCAGGAATACTTTCTGGACGAATATACGTTACGTTTACCATTCCCCTAGCAACTGGCAAGTACGGAGATGGTGTAAGTGGAGTCACAGGCTCACCTGCATGCATTGGGTTAATTAACACAAAGTCAGCGCCAGTTTTTTTCTTAGCTTCAGCAAGAAGAGTTGCTAAATCTGCAAAATCGCCAACACCCCAAGACTTTGAAGAACGGATTGAATAAAGCTGAGCCATCCATCCCCAAAGCTGCTCACCGTTTGCTTCAAGAGAATCAAGTGTAGTTATGCTTTCTGGAGCACTAATAAGTGTTGCTTCTTCTTGACGCTCTCCAACAGTTACTCGCAAAGTGTGGTAGCCCATTGGCAAATCTTCAGGAATTTTAATTAAAGACGTAGCTACAAACTTGCCATTTACAGGGTATGCAGTGGTGTTATCGTTAGGTACGATTTCTAATTCACCCTCATACTGTTCGCCGTTTTCCAACGTAATAGTTGCCACCGGATACTCAAGGATTCCAGTATTCACAGTTACTTCATCGCACTTTCCAACAGTATGTAAAACCGTTGGAGCAACAATACGCCCGTGACGGTAAGTCAAAACATCTTGCATAGATTTTTCTATTGCAGCATCGCTAGAAGCATCTACGCCTAATGCGGCTAAAACAGACACCAATACGTTATCTTGAATTTCATGTTCTTTATTGTCGGAACCAACGTAACGCACACCTACGCCCATTAATTCTGCTAGGCGATGCAGTGGCGACGCTTCTGTCACTTCTTCTGTTTTATTATTCATGTGTTCCATTATTCGCGAGAGCAACGACCGCGCGCCGCCAAAGCTACATCTTCCGACTTGTCGTTGCACAAAGTTTGCAAAACATTCTGCGGAACTCCAGGATTTAGCGCAACTGCTCTACGCACCATAGTCGCCAATACGCCTGGAGCGTTTTCTTCTATACTTACTCCAAGAGATGCAAGATATTGCAAGGTTTTCGCGCTTACACCATCTACTTGTGCACCTTCTAAACGCATTTTCCAAGATGCTTTTGGATTACACAATGCGGCATCGCGAACTTTAGGGCAAGAATCTTTTGTAAGTCTTCCAACTAACCAATTTTTAGCATCGTGATTTTCAGCAACAGCTAAACGCACATCGTCGGATGCGTCTTCCGAAAGTTTCACTAGTATATTTGGGAATGGCATTGAAGTAGCTAAGTAGATTCTGTCTTCTTCTGGAGTATTTGCGTTTCCAGCAACAGCTTCTAGTAAAGAAGTGGCCCTAGAAAACGCGGCTTGATCAGACCTATCTGGCAACTTACGTCTAGCAAATTCGTGAAGTTCTGCAGAATCCTCACTATGGCGCAAATGCTCATATACTGCGGTTAAAGGCTCATATTCTGCATCATTATTTGACTGCTCTTGATTATTCGTACTCATAAAATCACCTTTAACGCTTTATGTCGATTAGCTTATTATTTAGAGTACCATCTGCTTTCGGCACAACACTTCAGGAACAACACTTCCAGAAAAAGCATTTTTAACTAGCAAAAGAAATTCTTCCGATTTATAAGTTGGTACGGAAATATTTAGAGTAATATCAACTCCATAATTTTCGCTGTCAATTATGCCTTCTACTTGATTGACTATATGCTGCAACATGCGCAATTGCTGGTATTTAAGATTGCAAGCAAAACTAACGCAAGAAACAATATCTACGATTTTTGCTGCTGCAACCGCCATACTTGCAGACTTAGCATAAGCTCGCGTTAATCCGCCCGAGCCAAGTAAAATACCGCCAAAGTAGCGCGTTACTGTTACTACGCAATCGGTTAAATTCGCTGAGCGTAAAACATCAAGTATTGGTTTTCCAGCTGTTCCGGAAGGCTCGCCGTCATCGCTCATTCGTTCGCATAATTGCGCTCCACGCATTCCGCATATAGCAGCATACGCAACGTGACGCGCTTTAGGATTCGCAACTTTAACCGACTGCACAAAATCCAGAGCTTCATCAAGAGTTGTTACATGACAAATATTGCCAATAAATTCTGATTTTTTCTCAACAAACGCATCATGCGCAGGATTAGAAGAATCTTCTTGCACTGTGCGTAAAACAGTATGCAAAACAGTATGCGAAACAGTATGCGAATCTGGCACTATATACTAGGCCTTTTCGTAGCGAAGCAAACGATCAATAATCTCAGTAACATCTTCCATTGCTTGCTGTGCGCCTTCAGCCGTGCCTGTTTCAACAGCACGATGTATATCACTATTGACATGCTCACGCGCAGTCAGCACAGCTAAAGAATGCAATGCAGCTGTTGCAGCAGAAAGTTGCATAAGAACATCTTTGCACTCAGCATCTTTCTCAATCATAGTATTGATAGCACTAAGCTGCCCTTGCACTCTATGCAAGCGTACTAACAGTTTATTTTTATCAATATCATAATCTTTCATTGCTGCTCCCTCTTCTATAAAAGCACAGTAACATATATGTCATAACGTCATACCCAATATAGTACAAGTTGACATACTACTCATATTATGCGCAAATTGTAAAGTAATTACAACAAAAATTTGACGCGCTAATCATATTTTTTGAAAAATTCATAAGATTAACGCGCCAAATTCCGAATATTCCTAGGAATAATTACTATACCAATCTACGTTTCAATTGGCGAGCACCACCGTGACGCGCATTGTCGAATTTGCGTCCGTGTCTAGGAATTACAGCAACAAATCGCCCTAGGAACATTCCACTAGCGAATGTTAGTGTTGTTAGTGAAAGAAGCATTACAGTCGCGCCCGAAACGCCAGTAACAGCCAGTGAAGATGGGTTTGTATTTGTTATTTCACCACTATCATCTTTATCTAATCTGTTATCCGACAATTCATCCAAATTGTTCGGAGTAGACTGTGTATTACTTTTTCCACTCTTATCGTTATTCCCATTATTGCCATCCGCAAAACCAAAATTCTTTAGATCAATTGGATAATTTGAATTTGCATCAGACTTACCGCCTGCACCGCCTTTACCACTTTTGTTGTTTTCGCCATTTACACCTTGATTGTCAAAATCATCTTGATCATCCTGATTCTGATCTCCATAAGAGCGCGCAGAATTATCCATTACCTGCACAGTTTCACCTTCTACACCCAAAACATGAGTAGCTAAAGGATGACCTTGAGCATCGAAAACTTCCGCCTTCCAATAAACAATTCCGTCGTGGTTCAAAGTAATATCCGCGGATTTAACGGTAATCGGAGATTTCTTGCTATCTTCAGATTGCTTATCCGTAATATTTACGCGCGACTCAGGCATAATCTCATCGCTTTGTGCAGATGTTACAGAGTTAGCAGCCGGTGAAGCATGAGGCGCATCAGTTGATTTTGCCTTTGCCTTTTCTTTTGACTTTGCTTTTCCTTCTGCATTAGACTTTAGCGAAGAAGACTTGGATTTATCGTTAGTATTATCGTCACCATACGCATATGCGCTAAACACTACGTAACTTCCCTTTGGAACATCACCGGTAATACGAGCATTGTCATGGAACTTTTCTCCAACCTGCACTTTATCGTCACTAACTCTAGTTGTCACAGATACAGGATGAACCAAAGTAGTTGGTTCTACATATGTGCGGCTCCACAAATTGTCGTACGCCGATTTATAAGCTACAGCGCGCGAAGATCCAGGAAAATCGTACACAAACACATACCAGCCTGAAGCACTATTCTTATCGGCACGAATATGCACGTTATTTTCCAAAACTTTCGGCTCAGTAGTAGACCTATCAGTTCCAGCAATAGGTCTAAGCGTAATATTTCCGTTGCCAATCTTGTACACGCCATTAACTGCAGGAACATCCCACTTAGCAATCAAACGATGATGACTATCTTCTTTTGGCTCTTGCGCGGACGGCTCGCCTTTAGATCCCGGCATATAATTTTCGTTATCTTTTTTAGTAGGATTTTCACTACCTGCACCGGCCCACCAAACGCGAATATGCGCTTTTTTATCTTCATTAAAGCCGTAACTGTTATTTCCCTTAAAAGATCCGTAAGTTTCAGGAAGACCTCTTACAGTAATCTCATTAACAATTTCCGTATTAAGCCCAACAGTTTGCTGCTTAGCAACAATATCTGAGCTCACAGTTGCTTGATGAACAGCCGTAGTGTCTGTAGAACCAAATAGCTGCACAACATCATCTTTCAAAAACTCTCGGTCAGATTTATTCTGAGAATCTCGAGAAATAATCCAAACCCATGTGCCAAACAAGCCTGCTTCTAAATCATTTACTTTATACGCTTCTGCTTTATCAAGATCAGATGCTGTAATATCGCCATTAGCGCGTTTTGCTACTGCAGTTATAGTTTCGCCAGAATTAGAGAAATTAGCTTTAGCCGCAGCAACTTGACGCAAATTAGGCATAGAGCGCATGCGATTCAAGTACTCTTTAGCAGATTCACCACTATTTCGCTGTTGAATATGCAAAATATCTTCAGCAGAACCTACAAAATAGTAGCCTTGCGCGCGAAGACGAACATTTTCTGGCCAAGAATCATTTCCCGCAACACCGCTAGTTACAGTACTATCTACCTGCTCTCCTGCACGCAGCTCATGCTTTGATATTTTCGACTTAAGCAACGGCTGGAAAGTTTTTTCTACACCAAAAGAAAAATCTTGCGGATACCACGTATTCTCAAAAGATCTAATCACATCTTGACCATCTGGAGAGAATAAACGTTCAGCTTTTGGAGCATTAAAAGAAACTTCAACTCGAGCGTTTCCAGCATCAAGTGCGTTCCAAGTAATATCTAAACCTTCTTTTTTAGATTTTCCTTCAAAAGACTCAGATCCGTTAGCAAATTTAATAAGATTATTTGAGGATTTTACTTTAATAGGTACTCCTCCTAAAGAATCTCCATTAGAATTTTGCAGACTAATATGCATTACACCAACGCGCTTGCCCTTAGTGTAATCATTTTTTAGCACAGCCTTAACCGGAGTTTCTTTAACACCCTGCTGCCACAACTCATCTGCCTTATTCCTTAAAGTTTCTGTTTCAACGCCTACAAATCCGTTTTCAACAACCTCCTTCCATCTATCTTGATTAATATCAAAACGACTATGAATCATAAACGCCAAAGCAGCCTGAGTTAGATCATCGTCATTGGTGTTGTGCGTTTTAATAATATTTGCAGCAATACGATAATCTTCACCATTCATCTGCTTAATATCGCCTTTGTAATCTATAAATACGGAAGATTCAATGCAAAAAATAGAATTCTTTCTACCTCCCCACTTATCCGTAACAGGACCGAGCCTTAGCCTTGCAAGCCTTTCACTTAGCCATTCAACAGTATTCGACTTTTTGTAATAATAACCCGTTAATTTATCGACAGATCCCATAGCAATTTGCGAACAAAGCACCGAAGGAACTAGTACTGCGGAAGTAAACAATGCCAACATTTTGCGAATATTTTTTTGTTTCATGAGGTTTCGCAATTTATTTGCACAACTAAAACTAGTATGCTTCCCCAAATATGTTTCCATAAAAATCTCCTTTAAGCCAACCCTTAATGCAATAGCGAATTATGAGAATAATTTTCTATTTGCATTGAGCACTAGAGTAAGCGCTCATGACATCAACTATGACTTTAGAAAAGATTTGCGTAAATATTTTTTTAGTATTGTGGTTAAAAGGTAGTATTTGGATAAAAGTTATGCACAAATCCACAATTTGGGAAATAACCCGAAATCTTCTGCAAAAGCAGCATAAACTACTCACCGCTAAGCAGTTTTGGTCGCTTACAGTAAAAATAAGAATCTACATACGAAGAAAGGCTTGGAGATAGCACCCCTACAGTGCCAAGCCCAAGCCCTTTAATAAAACCGGATCGTTTTCCCTAATAAACAGAACCGGCCTACACTCAACAGTTACACTAACGAACCGCACATAATCACACTGTAAAGAAAGAGATTTGGCAAAACAGTAGAATCATGCAAAAGCCCGAAAGCAAACCCGCCGCAAAACACTAAACAGCATTTGCAGCACGTTGAGTGAAAGATTTAACAAGTGAGCGCACCATACTCACATACGGCACGCTCACAAACAAATCATTAAACGATCAGCACACTTAATGTGCTAACAGCTTAGTGACGGATCTTGCGAAGAGCAGCACCCATACCAGCAAGCACGGAAGCAGCAACAGCAGCCAAAGCTACAGCAGCACCGGTCTTAGCCAATGGAGCAGCAGCCTTCTTAGAAGCAGCAGCCTGAGCCTTAGCAGCCTTAGCTGGAGCCTTAGCATCCTTAGCGCCGGTCAACTTGTTGATGCCGTCATGAACGCCACCAATGAACTTGTCAACAGCAGCCTTGCAAGCAGCAAGCTTGCCTTCAGCTTCCTTAACCTGAGCAGAAGTATCATCAATAAGCTTCTGAGTCTTATCCTGCTCAGCCTCAACAAGAGACTTAGAGATGTCAGAAGCAGCATACATATCAACAGTTATATCCTGCTCTTCCTGATCGCGAGACTGATCTACGAAACGATTTGCTTCACGAGCATCGTAGTATGCAGTCCAAGCAGTCTGCAAAGCCTTGTAGTGAGCTTCCAAATCAGTCAACGTAGCCTTCAACTGTGGAAGGGTGTGACGAAGGTAATTGCAATCACCCAACTGGTTACGCAAACCAACGAGCATATTCTCAATCTTGGTACGGTAGTAAGCAACGATGTCAATTTCGTCGAGAACCTTCTTAGCTTTAGGATCCTTAACATTCTTATTAAGTTTCTTAGTAACCGCAGCAGAATTACCATTTACTTTATTGATGGCATTCATAACCTTATTAAATTCTGCTTGAGTATCTGGATCAAGATTGAAGAGAGACTTACCCTGCTCACCACCAGCAGGAGTCTTAGGATCCTTTGGAGTCTTAGGATCCTTTGGATCCGTTGCAGGCTTAGTAACAGGAGGCTGTGTAGCACCTGATTCTTCTGCCATTGCTGGGGCAGCGAAAGCGAGACCGGAAAGCAAAGTGGCGCCAGCAGCGAGTGCGGCGATAGCCTTCTTATTCAACATAATATTTTCCTTTCTTCTTCTCCTTCGTGCTAGGTACACGAAGAAAAATTTGCTATGCAACTCCAAGCGGAGCTACACACGCCTGTCAAACTAGGACTGACCGGCGCTTGCTATTTAAGATACCCCCCCCCGTTCGAAAAAGTCAAGAGCAAAAACAAGCATCCGACACAGAAAATATCAACAAAACTGCGAAAATATTCCAGTAAAAGCGCGTAAAACTATAAAAAATACGCTAAACAACACTGTTTAATCGTAAAAAATACTATTTCACGATTTTCAAAGATTTTTCTCAGAAAACTCTCAGGAAACTCACACACTCCGCCCCACGCCGCCCGCAAACCCTTGAAAAACCGCCATTCCTAAACGACACGCCGTGCACCCCCACGCACGCGCAAACGCCCTCGTCACCTATTCGTCACTAACGCAGATTGCCCACTGCACTAATAACGCAAAACCTCATTTATTCGTTACTAATGCAGAAACACAGATACATAAGTAACAAAAAAAAAACAAAAACTCCGGACTGCAAAAAGCAATCCGGAGTAATCCGCGGAGTCAGAGAGATTCGAACTCTCGAGCCGCTTACGCGACTAACACCTTAGCAGGGTGCCCCTATCGGCCACTCAGGCATGACTCCAATTATTTGTTGCGTACAATTAGCAACAGATTGACACTATAGCACCTCTTACGGACTGTAAACAAGCCCGACGCGACACACTTAAAATCAATCAAAACACTAAACAGGATTATGGTCGCCAGAGAACGTAACCACCACAGCACACATAACCAAAGCTATACCAGCAACATCGCTTAGAGTTGGAATCTCACCAAATCCCATTCCAATAACAACCGCAATTGCAGGATACAGTGCTTGCATAACAGAATATTTTGCGGAGCTAACGCGCTTAAGTAAAACCTGGTCCAGCAAAGCCGGGAAGAATGAAGCGCATACTGCAATCACAAGCATCAATGCAAGCAAAGCAAAAGATCCCCCAGGCCTAGAAGCCCACGTAGCTTCCGCTTTAGGCCAAATAACATTCTTAACTGCAGGAACAGCAAGAACTGTAGATTGCAAAAGCCAGCCAATAAGAGCCGCAACACTTACGCGGTCAATAGCATGCGAAGCTTTTGCAATTTTTCGTCCGGAAACAATATACACGCCCCACATTAAGCCGCCAACAATAATAGCGCATAAACCTATTAGAAAATGCGGACTTACTGCACTATGCATGGAAGCGCTTGCAAGTAAAGCAATTCCGCAAACAGCAATTACCATACCCGCTCTTTCACGCCATTCATGACCGGTAATAACAGCCACAAGCAGCGGGCCAATAAATTCTATAGTTACAGCCACACCTACAGGCATGCAGCTAATTGCCACATAAAACATGGTATTCATAGCGACTAAAGAAATTCCGACCGCAATAACAATAGCCCATTCACGCAAAGTTTTTGGCAACAAGCTACGTTTTGTGCGCAAAAATGGTCTTCGCCAGGCCAGTAGCATCAAAGTCATAAAACCAACGCGATACCACACAGCATAAAGTGGATCTAGCTGACTAAACGCAACTTTTGCAACAGACGTAGCCGTATACACCATTGCAGCTTCAATAACTATGATTAGCAGCACTGGCATGCGATGTAATACATTTACGACAAATTGCTTCATAGCAACAACCCTACATGAATATATAGGCGACATTCGCTTTTTTGCAAAAAACATTACTTTTTTCTATAAAATCGAACGTTTGTTCTATTATAAATTTATGAGTACAGCACCGAGAGTACAGGCAGCAAAACGAGATTGGGGGCACGATACCTCCGGCTGTAACATACTCCATGTTGACATGGATGCGTTTTATGCTTCTTTAGAAGTTGCAAGACACCCGGAGCTTAAGGGAAAGCCGCTTATTATTGGCACAGGAAATCGTGCTGTAGTTTCTGCAGCAAGCTACGAGGCTCGCGCTTATGGTGTTAATTCCGCAATTCCTGTTGTTAAAGCTAGAAGTCTTTGCCCGCAGGGAGTTTTCTTGCCAGTTGACATACCTTACTACTCAAGCGTTTCTAAAAGTATTTTTGAAGAAATTTTGTTGCGTGTAACTAATCAAGTCGAAAAAGTTTCTGTTGACGAATGCTACATGAACGTTAAATCGGCTTTATTACAGTGGAAATCACCTGTAAATATTGGAGCTTGGATACGAAAAGAAGTATTTGAAAAATATCATATTACATGCTCTGTTGGCATTGCCAGCAATAAGCTTATTGCAAAAATGGCTTCAACTAACGCAAAACCTAATGGCATGCTTCTTATTCCGCAAAAATGTAATGAAGATTTTGTGTCAATAATGCCTTTGCGCGCAATACCAGGAATCGGCCCTTCTTTAATACATAAGCTTGAAGACTGGGGATTATCTACTGTTGCGTCACTTAAAAATGTTGATGAAAAAACGCTTTCTCGCATAACAGGCTCGCAAAGCATGGCAAGAATGATATATCAGTCTGTTAGGGGCATAGACGAACGCACTGTAGTACCGCGAGCGCCAGAAAAATCTATTGGCACCGAACGAACTTTAGATTCAGACACAACTAGCGAGCAAACTGTTCAACAATTACTGCAACAATGCTGCAGCGAAGTAACTCAGCATTTGCGAAATCGTAAGCTTATGGCGCGAACTATAACGCTAAAACTGCGATTTAGCGACTTGCATTATGTTACTAGATCTTCTACTTTGCAAAATGCCACTGATTCAACGCACGAGTTTTACAAGCACGCCATTGACTTGCTTTCTAAAGCTAATCCAACTGTTCATAATTACATTCTTGGAGGAAACAACACAAAGCTTTTAAGTCCGGTTCGCTTAGCTGGCATTACAGCGAATAATCTTGTGCCAGCAAATAAAGTTTCGCTGCAGCCTTCATTAAACGATATTCTGGAAGAAAATACGCGCGAATCTAAAAATCCTGCACAAAACAGCATATCTGCAATGAATAAAAATACTAGATTGCGTCATGCTGAGCACGCTTTAGATGCCGTTCGTAAAAAATATGGCGACGATGCAGCTCACATTGGATTGTAAACTCGCACCATAAATAAACTCGCGCCATATCAAACAATACTTTGCAAGTAGTTAGCTACTTGCTTTATCCGCGCGCGAAGGTAAGGCCGCAACATGCTCTTCGTCCCATCCGGAAGCTCCAGCATCTGTAGCTCCGCCTAAATCTCCAAGCTTGTCGAAATAATCAACTGCAGCATCTCGATACCATTCCCAGCCTTCTGGCAAATCATCCTCGTAGAAAATAGCCTCTACCGGGCAAGCTGGCTCGCAAGCTCCGCAATCAACACACTCGTTCGGGTTAATATAAAGCGTGCGATCTCCCTCATAAATACAGTCCACAGGACATTCGTCTACGCATGCTTTATCTTTTACATCTACGCAAGGTTCTGCAATTACATATGGCATAATGCCCTCCTTTCTGTTTTTATGCAACTTTTCTATTATAGAACATTTTTGAAAAGTCTATAACACAAAAAGTCGGCATGCGAATTTAACCGTATGCCGACTTCTTGCTACTTAAATAATCTATTAATTTTGATTATTTTACTAAGATGCAGACTGTTAAGTTGCAAACTACTCAGATGCAGACTGAGGTGCAGCAGCTACCTCAGCTTCAGCCTCCGCGCGAGCTTGCTCTTCAGATTCTCCTTCAGCTACCTTTTCTGCAGCTGCAGCATCTTGAGCAAACAAGGTTTCAACCGGTACACCGAGCTTCTTGGCTTTACGCAACTGCCTTCCAAGTAGAGAGTTGCGGTAAGAGTAGCCGAAGTACACCGCAAAACCGATTGCCAGCCACACTGCAAAACGAATCCACGTAAGCACAGACAAGTTGAGCATGAGCCAGAATGTGGAAAGAGCTGCGAACATAGGAAGCCACGGATTGCCAGGAACACTGAACGAACGGTGCAAATCTGGTCTGCGCATACGCATAATCGGAACGCCTGCGGAAACAAGCAGGAATGCAGAAAGCGTACCAATATTAACCATGTCGGACAGAATACCAATATCGAGAGTGGAAGCAACAACTGCCACAACAATACCGGAAACAATCTGAAGCTTTGCAGGAATTCCACGCTTACTTACCTTAGAGAAGCTACGAGGAAGCAGGCCATCACGGCTAACAGCGAAGATAATTCGCGTAAGACCGAGCAAAAGAACCATTACAACGGTTGTTAAGCCAATAACAATACCGAGGGAAATAATCTTTGCAGCCCAAGTAGCTCCCACGAGTTCGAAGCTTGTAGAAAGCGAAGGAGCGGCTTGCTTTGCCAAATCCTTGTAGGAAACCATACCGGTTGTTACGACTGCAACGAGAATGTAAAGAGTGGTAACAATAAGCAAACCAAGACCAATGCCTCGTGGAATGTTCTTATGAGGATCCTTAGTTTCTTCTGCTGTGGTTGCCACAACGTCAAAACCGATGAATGCGAAGAACACGAGAGCCGCGCCGGAAAGAATGCCAGTAACACCATAAACGGCTGGCTGCATGCCAGTTACCCACTGCCACAAAGGCTGGCTCATAACGCCAGAAACTTCCATTCCCTTTACGTTAGCAACATCGGTTGCAGGTGGCACGAATGGCGTAAAGTTCGAAGCCTTAATGTAGAAGAATCCCACAACTACCACGAACAGAACAATACCAATCTTCAAGATTGTTAAAGCGCCGTCAAAGCGTGCAGAAAGCTTGGTTCCAAGAACAAGCATAGTTGTAAAGAATGCAACGATTATAATTGGAGCAACATCAACAGTAAAACCACCTAACTTAAAGTTGGTGGTCATATTCAAACCGAAAAGCTTCATTAAATCGTTAAGATACACACCCCAATACTTTGCGATTACCGAGCCGGCCATCAGCATTTCCAGGATCATATCCCAGCCAATAATCCAAGCAACAAGCTCGCCTACTGTAGTGTATGTGAATGTATAAGCAGATCCAGCAACAGGGATCATAGAAGCAAATTCTGCATAGCACATTGCAGCAGAACCGCACACAACGCCTGCAATAATAAAGCTAATAATTACAGCAGGGCCCGCGTGAAATGCTGCAGCCTGAGCGCCAACAGAGAAAATACCGGCGCCAACGGCAACGGCAACACCCATAACTGCCAGATCCCACGCATTTAACGTACGTTTAAGATGGCGATCACCATCCATCGTCTCTGCGATAGTCTGTTCAACAGACTTTTTTCTCCATATTTGCATAATAAACGCACTTTCGTTGATGTATAGGTATAAAGGTATTAGACGCAATTAGCAACGCACCAACGAATTGCGCGAAACTGTTGCGACTTAATCTATATAAAATTCTGCCAAATCACAATAAATGGGATTAAACAAAACTTTTATATGGATAATGTAGGTAAATATTACACAAAACATTGCTTATACGGTAGTTTTACCGTGTGTTCCTTTATTATTTACAAAATTTTACGAAATAGCTTTATATATTTCTGCGTAAACACACGCATAAGTGTAAAATTTTTAGTTTACAGAAAGACCTATAAGCACAGGTTCCGGTATAAGCGTCACACCAAACTTATTACGCACACCGTCAATAACAGTTTTAGCTAAAGAAAGCACGTCGCTAGAAGAAGCATTATTGCGATTCGTCAACGCTAAAGTATGCAAGGAAGAAAGACCTGCTGCAGAGACTTCACCATTTTTACTAAGCCTAAATCCTTTATGGAAACCAGCATGGTCAATAAGCCAAGCCGCAGAAGTTTTTACACCTTTAGAACCGTCCGGAAGAAGCGCTTCAAAACGAGGAGCATCCTCAGGCAATAAATCAGCCTCAGCTCTTGTCATCACTGGATTCATAAAGAAACTGCCACAACTATGACGATCGCTATAAAGATTATCACCCTGCAAAAATTCGCCAGTAATATAGTCTTCACTTTGCAATTTCAAAGCAATATCAACACTTTGAGCGCTTTTTGTGCCACACATCCACTGATTTTTGTATCTCGAAGCATCTTCGAGCATGCCTTTAGAAGCTCTAACACGCAAAACTTCGCGACGAATTACCGAAGTTTTCATACGCTCGCCTACTTCAACTTTCAAAGCACGAGCCAACTGCGAATGAGCAACAACGCCTGTATCACTATGCTTCAAACAAAAAGTAACAGACAAAACAACGTAACGAGGAGTAGGAAAATACGAATCGCTTGGAACTCCTGCAGAAGCGTACATGCTTTGTTTAAGAGCAGAAGTACGATACCCAAAATGCAACTGATCTTTTGACAATTCAAGCGTTACTTTATTTTTGCGATCCCAAACTTCTACAGAAGTAACGCTTTGAGAAACTTCCTGGCCATACGCACCAATATTTTGTACAACAGAAGCACCAACAGTGCCAGGTATTCCAGAAAGTCCTTCTACACCCTCTAAACCAAGATTAATAGCGTAAGTTACAAAATCATCCCAATTGCAGCCAGCCTCTGCATTCACATGTACAATATTTGCACCAGTTTTGGCGTCAACGCCATCTTCTGCTGGCGCTGCTTCATCGAGAACGTTAATAGCGCGACGAGCATCGCGCACAACCACACCATTAAAGTCAAGATCCGAAACCAGCATATTAGATCCGCCGCCGATTACACATAGCGGAAGATTAGCCTCATCTGCATCTTCAACGGCTTCAATAACAGCAACGCGCGTTTTTGGCTCTACGAAGCGAGTAATTTTGCCACCAACACCAATTGTTGTAATATCTGCGAAAGTTGGATTTGCTGTAGACGTAGTAGATGATGCTTGCATAGTCATAGTTTTAATCTTAACAACACTAAATAACAAAAACCCCGCAAAAAGCGGGGTAATAAGTATAAAATCTGCGCAATCTAAATAGGTCTAAAAAAGACGCTATATTAACGCAGCAAGCTGAATATTTTCAGCGAGTCTCGCGATGAAGCGTGTGCTTGCCGCAGCGTGGGCAGAACTTGTTCAACTCAAGACGATCAGGCGTGTTACGACGATTCTTCGTCGTGATGTAGTTACGCTCCTTGCACTCCGTGCATGCCATTGTGATGCCCGGACGGATGTCGGCGCTCTTGCTTGCCATTTCGTTCACCTCTACAATTCATTGTTGGCCAGCCAGTCTCCTACTGGCCGTTGTAGCGAGGAAGAGACTCGAACTCTTGACCTTACGATTATGAGTCGTACGCTCTAGCCAGCTGAGCTACCCCGCCAGAGAGCCTCGAGTGAGAATCGGACTCACGACCTCTTCCTTACCAAGGAAGTGCTCTACCACTGAGCTATCGAGGCGTGGCGGGTAGTGGATTCGAACCACTGAAGCACGAAGCGGCTGATTTACAGTCAGCTCCCTTTGACCACTTGGGAAACCCGCCAGCAGTCTGTCGTAAGAAGTGAACTTCAAACGGCAACTTTGCTATTTTGCCACGAGTGCAAGACGAATGCAAGTCTAAGACACGCCGAAAACAAAATTTTATGCAAAAAAGCTAGTTATTTAGCGAAAAACCATCTTTTTTTAAATCTTCGCAAACTGTTAGAACGCGATCATTCGCCTCGCGCTCACCAATGCTAATACGAATACCTTCGCCAGCAAAAGCACGAACCGATAACCCGACTGCCACAAATCGCTCAGTTACACGCTCAGTATCTGCACCAAACGGCATCCAGAAGAAGTTTGCATACGCATCCTCAATATTCCAGCCTTGATTGCGCAAAGCCAAAATAATGCGCTCACGCTCAGAAACAAGAGCCGCAACGCGCTCATTCATCTCCTTAACTGCTAAATCTTCCAAAGATGCCAAAGCTGCAACCTGTGCTATTTGAGAAACTCCAAACGGAACAGCAACCTTTCGCATGCCCTCTACAACCTCTGCAGGAGCAATACCGTAGCCAATACGCAAACCAGCTAAGCCATACGCTTTCGAGAAGGTTTGTGCAACAACCACATTTGGATACTCACGATACAACTTCATGCCATCTGCCGTGCCTTTTGCGGTATTGAACTGCACATAAGCTTCGTCAATAAGCACAAGTACATCGCTTGGAACAGCGTCCAAAACTCTGCGCGCGTCAGTTTCGCTAAGAGACGCAGAAGTTGGGTTATTAGGATTGTTCAAAATAACTAAGCGCGTACGCTCATTAATTGCGTTAATAATTCCATCTACGTCGTGAGAGCCATCGGCACGATTAGGAACTTGCACGCTTTTAGCTCCAGCGCCAGTGACAATAATCGGATAAGCTTCAAAGCTTCGCCAAGGGTACACAACTTCATCACCAGGTCCTGCAACAAAGTCAACAAGCTGCGTAATAACTTCCGTCGAACCGCAGCCAAGCACCACTTCGTCTGGCGTAACGCCAAAACGCTTAGCGAGCTCTTCAACAACTTGCGTACCGCGCATATTTGGGTAACGGTTGATTATATTAAGCGCGCGAGTTGAAATAGCTTCTTTTACACTTTCTAAAGGCTCATAAGGGTTCTCATTGCTGGAAATCTTATACGCGCGAATGCCATCCAATTTAGGAGCTGGTTTTCCCTGTTTGTAGCTAGGAATCGTATCTACAATGTTACGGTGTTTGTATGTCATACTTCTCCATAATACTCCACGCACGACTTAACTGTGCGATAGCGCATCACATCTTACGTGCAGCAATAAAAAACGCTGGGAATGACATTTGCATCATTTCCAGCGTAAGCTTTATTGTTTCAACCGGCTAAAGACTAGCCAAGAATAGCAAGCACGTCGCGAGAAGACACGATTAAGTAATCCTCGCCATCGTAATGCACTTCAGTGCCACCGTACTTGGAGTACAAAACCTTGTCTCCAACCTTAACATCCATAGGAATACGCTCGCCCTTGTCATCACGACGACCAGGACCAACCGCAAGAACTTCGCCCTGCTGTGGCTTTTCCTTTGCATTATCTGGAATATACAAGCCAGAAGCAGTCTGAGTTTCTGCCTGAGCCTGCTTTACAATAATCTTATCTTCCAACGGTGTGAGCTTAATCGACACTGTCGCCACCTCTTTCTTAAGAGAGATACTAATTTTGTACGCAAGCGTTTTACATACGAGGCTGACGATCACGTTTGCAATCGCACTTACGTTCTGTGTTTCATAGTAGCGCGAAATTAGCACTCTAACAACTCGAGTGCTAATCTTTTAAGAAAATTTTTAGAAAATTCTTAAATTAGGCATTGCGACGAGCTAAAACTTCGCGCAAATTTGCCACTCCGAGTGAGTCTGCGGAACTTGCCGGAGCTTCTACTTGACTTTTCTGCTCTTCTGCATGGAATTGCGAAGAAGTTGACTTTTGCAAATTTTTAGCATACTTAGATTCAGAAGTCTTCGCACTTTTAGCAGCTTTAGATTCAGCAGGCTTAACCACAGGTATTGCTTTAGCAACCTGCTTAGTTGACTTGATTTCCAAACTTTCTGGAGCTTTTGCTGCAGCAACAGAATTGCCCAAATCATACTTGACGTCGCTTCCAAGAGAGAATGAAATCAAATCTTGATTATTTTTGATAGCCGCGGAATCTTTAGAATCTTCTTTAACAGCTAAATTAGCTTCTTTAGAGTCTTCTTCGTACTCGTTTTCAGCAATATCTTCAGCAACGTTTTCAGCATTTTCAGTTGCTTCACTTCTTGCAAGAAGAGCCGCATTACGCTCCTCTTGAGCGCGCATTAACGCGACTTTAATTTCGCCCTTTTCCATAACAGAAGTTGCGGTATCGTCGCGAGAAGAATGTTGCTCAACTGATTCTGAAGGTTCACTCTTCAAAGATTGTTCCTTTGAAGATTGCTCCTTTGAAGATTCAAGTTTCAAAGATTCACCATTCAAAGACTTGTTGCGCAAAGAATCATTTGCCAAATCTACAGATTCCAAAGATCCAGCACGCATCTTAGCTACGCGAGCTTCCCATTCGCGAGCATGCTTAGCGGCACGAGAACCAAAATAAAGAACTGCAGCCAGCATAGCTCCTGGAATAAGCACGAAAGCTGGCGAAAATGCTCCAGAGCACCCAACTATAAACACAAGAACTGTTAAAACAGCAAGAGCGCCAACCAATACGCAACGGCGACGAATAGCGGCTCGTCTTGCAGCACGAATACGCGCAATACGTTCAGGAGTTAATGTTCGTTTTCGTTGAGTCGGTTGCATACAAGCCCCTTTTGCCAACATACCTGTGCCGTCACAAATGCGTGCAGCACTCCACTCACCTACAAGATGTAGTGTTGGTGAAAACCTATCCTCGCGATGCTCAAGCATGGTCTTCATGCCATTAACCGTGCGTTTAGGCAACCACCCGAACCATAAGGCTACGAGGATGATTAACACAATTAGTGCGCTAACCGATTCATAACCCATATCTATTAATATAAAGACGTCTAAGGATGTGTAGCAATATAAACGCGTCGGCGTGTCGCCAAAATGTGGGAATATGCCATCTTTCTTCACACAATATGCTGTGTTAACACTAACGGTTATTAACGTGCTTCATAGCAACAATCGCAAGTGAAGGATTCACAGACTGAGCTTGCAACAAACGTAAAGCATCTGCAGCAGGCATGGCAAGAGTCGTAGTATTCTGCTGATCTTGAGAAGATTGTTGACTTTTAGCTATTCGCATTACAATAACGTGATTAACAACATCTACATACCTTCTATCAATCTGCGTAATATCAGTTTCTTCAGTTTCTTCAGATTCTTCGTCGCTACTTTCGCTATTTTTACTATTTTCGACATTCTCGCTATTTTTACTACTTTTACTACTTTTACTTGCAGAACCGCCGGCTTCCTGCGTATTTTCATCATTTTTCGTAGAATCATCCGACTTTTCGCCCTCGTCTTGCAAAGGCTTACTAAAAGCAAGATCTACCTCTTCTCCGGGTATTATCGTGTGATCTGCGCTAGATAAATGCACTGAAATCGAAGTAAAACCTTCAGGAATATTCGGCAAATGACTTACAGCATTTTGCAAAATTGGCATACCAGTTTTGATTTCGCAAGTTGCAATAAGCAGATTGCGCGAGTTTACTCGCCCAGCAAGCGCATAACGAAACACAGAATGTTGCGGAACTCGAATGTAATTAACATCCGTTTCGCGGATCTTAGATCCTTGATGAATATTACGAGCAGCTACTGGTATTACTTGCGTAGCTTGGGAATCAATAATTGTAGATACAACTAGCAAAGACACAATTGCCGCGCATAAAATAACAATAATTTTCCGCACAAAATCGTGTTGGCGCCTCTTAATCAATGCGCTAGAGCTATCGGAACGTTGAAACCCCGAGAATAAAGAAAAACTTGTACTCATAACATGCATTTTTACGTAAGCAAAAGAGTCACGCAATAAAAATTGCGCGTTGTGGATAAAACCTATCAACGCGCAACTAAAGTGCAAGCAAAACGCAAATAAAATGCTTTTATTTACTTATCAGTTCTGTAAAAGCCTTTGCCTTTAAAATTGATTGGAGGAGCAGAATACACTTTGCGAACAGTGTTTTTGCCGCACTGAGGGCAAATGGTAATAGGTTCATCCGAAAATGATTGATGTTCAGAAAAATCGTATCCGCATTCTTTACAACGGTAATGATAAGTAGGCAAAAGTTCCTCCGAAGTTTCACAAATATAAGACAAAAAACTTACTGTTCCTTCAAATATCCTATTATACGCCGTGACAGCCGAGGCAAACACATAAGTTTATTTGCAAATTAGCGAGCACAACTAGTTTCGCCCGCGCTCAGAAAACACAGCCCAATGCGGAGGAAGCTCGCTTAAAATGCGATTATCGTCATCCAAAGCACGCTGCTCTTTCGTAAGTTCATCAGAAGGCTCTAGTTTTACGCCATCGGCATCAAAAAGCTCAGAGCCTTCACGCACTACTCTTACAGATTTGCGCGGAGAGCGTCGATTAGGATCATAATCGCTCATTCGTTGTCACCATACAATTCGCCGAGCCTTGAAACAACGCGGTCAACTTCTTTTTCTGGATTAACGAATGCACCAACGCTCCAAACAGTCATAACAGACCATCCAAGAGCTTCCAAATCTTGAATCATCATACGATGACGTTCACGAGTGGACTGAACACTCATAAATTGAGCATCGTCAGTAAGCACAGCCAAAGCAAACGGCTTATCTGCAAGACCGACAACAAGCGGAATACGAACGCCGTTATCGAAACCATAATTAACCGCTACATTTAATCCGCGCGAACGAATACGCTCAGCTAAATCAGTAAATAGCACATTATTTTGAGCAGATTCAGCAGCAACTTGCGCTTCAACATCATGAGCATCTTCCGGACGCAAAGGCTTATCGCTTAACTGCTCAGCCCACTGCAACAAAGTCTTAAGCAGCTTTGGACCATCCTGATGCAAACGCTCATCATCCATATCTTTGGAAGTAAATGCGCTAACAATATCAAGATGCCTACGAGCCAAAGCAAGCGAATCCAAAAGCATACCCTTGCCGCCTTCTTCTTCCAACAAACCAAATTGCTGGAGCAAACGTCCGTGAGAAGTTTTTGCGTAGCACAGAGACAGAATAACATCCGTAGCAATAGCTCCGGAAGCTTCGTGAACACTCATTAAACGCACATGACGCAAGAATCGAGCCATATTTTCGTCTTTAATAGACAAAGACTTCAATTCTGCACCCAAACGACTGCGGAATACGTTTGTTAAAGTCACAACCACAAGCATGTAGCTTGAAGGAACAACAGTGAAAGTCTTCGCGCGCTGACGAATAAGCTCAACTACTTCGTCAATTTCGCGCTGGCTGCTTTCAATCAGTCCGGAAGACAGTACTGGAACTCCCGTAGCATCAACCTGGTGCAGACGCACCTTGCCTTGCAAGCGTTCAATAGGAACATCGTGACGCAACTTTCCGTAACCATGTTCTTCCAAGAATCGAGCCAAGCGCAAGGAACGCCTTGTAGCGCGAGAAACAACTGTAACAGACGGCAGAATAGAAATAAGCTTACGCAAACTTTCAGAGCTTACAGTCTGCTTATGCGCAAGAACAACTACTTGCGAAGCTCTAGCCAAAATAGAGAATAATTCAATATTTGATATATGCTCTGCAGAATCAATAATTACAGTGTCTGCAATAGGAGCAAGAGGAGTCATCATAGTAAGCGTTGATGGCATAGCCACTAAGATTGGCTTTGCAGCAAGCAGAATCTCGGAATAATTGCGCAAAAGCTTATTAAATGTTATTCCGGAACGGTTGCTTGCAAGCATAGTGTGCAGTTGATTTGCTTCCTGAGTATGCGAGAACAGCAATTCGCACAAATGCCTCATAGCTTCTTGCTGAACCATTGGGCCAATAGAACGCACATGCTCAGTATCTACTTGTACAAAACGATCCGAAGCATCCTGCATAGCAGAACCATCTTGATGCGAAATAATCGCAGAAGAATTGACAATATCTTCAAAAACTGTAGTCCACCAAGCAAGCTGCAACTCGCCGTCAAGAGCATCTCCTGTAACATGACGATGACGCAAATCGCTTACTAAATCAAGCAAACCAGCCTTGCTGAATTCACTTTCCAACTTGCAGCGACCTGGAAGAGTATCAAGAGATGCGCGATCGTCGTGCAAATCCTGCAAACGTGTCTCAAGCTGCGCAAACTCAATATTTTCAAGATCTGCACCTTGACGAGTCGTAGATAATACTGCGTCAAGAGCCACCAGATTCCTAGATAATACTTCTTGAGTATTTACCAATTCGTCTAATTTTGGCGGCAAAACAGGCCATCCACCGTGAGGCACAAAAGTACGCCACTGAGCAGCCTGCTGAGAAACAATCTTCAAAGCTTCATGCAAGTCGTCAACCTTAGCTCCGACTCTAAGCAAACTACGCGCTTCACGCAGGTGACGGCGACGCTCCCAGAAGCCCATAATCGTGCCTTCAGCTTTTCTAACAGCTTTCGGCTTACTAGCTTCAATCATTGCGTCCAAATCGCGCTCAAAAATTTCAGGTTGGAACACATCGAGTACGCGTCGTAAATTCTTCAAAACCGTAACTTGTCTGCTCCATTCGCGCGCAGTTGTTGGAACAGGGAAACCGCAGCTTTGAACAGTGCTTTTAACCTGCTCGCGAGTAGCAGGAAGTAGCTTAAGAAGAACGTCTACTATTCGCTGATACACCGATACAGCTTCGTTTTCGTCGTAAATAGAAGCGCCAAACCACGGAGTATCTTCAGGATTAATATTAAATTCACCAAGCTCGTCCGCTTGATGGAATTTTTGCAACCAAGTATCGATTTGACCAGTAATTGCATGTGCTGCAGCAACGTCTAAACGCACGTGCGTAGAAGGATGCGTTGGTAGCATAGCAATTGCAGCAAGATTTTGTATTGTTTGATACGCCGACACTCCCCAAGTTTCATTAACTCCGTGAAGGTCACCTAAATAGCGAGTAAGACGCGAGCGCACACCAACTAATTCGTCGGCAACCTGCTCAAAACGCGATGTTGCAACGCTTTGACGCGCCCCAACTGCAGAAATAAGCTGCGAATCAACATGCTTAGCAATGTGCCCATCTGCAACGTCTAATGCTAGTGAAGAAATTTCATGCGTATTAAGCGTATAACGGAATCTACGCTGCTGTTCAATCACATTTGGCACATACAAAACTGAGCGTCCTGCAAGAACCGAGCGTGAAGCGATTGCGGCAGCAATAGCGGCCGAATCCGAACCGGAATCAATATTAACGAATAACGAGTTTCCGGAAGAAACAAGATCTGCAGCATAGCGAACGGTGTTGTCAACATCTCCAACTTCGCACTCACCATGTGGATCTGCATCAAAAGGACTATATTCCGGCTTATTATCAGCGTTAATCGCTTGTATTGAACGCTCATCTCCTGCCATAGCGTCAATAAGCGTATTCCCAACATTGCCGGACTGTAAAGCGTTAAGAATTTGCTCACTTTCCGCCACAAAACGAGATCCTGCATCCGTAAAGCATCCAAGTACAATATCTCGCTCAATGTCGAAATCTGGGAAAGAAGTGCGTGCTTTCTTGCAAATAGCGTCAAAAACAACAGAAGTTTCTGGAGTACCGCTTTCGTATTGAGAACCGTCGAACAGCACGTCCTCACGAAGCTCAACTCCGCGAGCACTCAAACGCTGAACAAGCGCATGGTTTAGTCCAACGCTACCGGAGAAGTAAATAGTTGCTGCAGTTTCGTCTTGATTAGTATCACGAACTACATGCACCGGGTATGTGAGAACTGGAACATGATTACCATTCCAAGATGCAACTCCAACAACCAAAGAAAGCTCAGATACGCCGCTTTCGTGCGCTTTTGCGTCGCGATCTTCAAAAACGCGATCCAATCTACGCCCAGCAGCACGCAACATTCCAGCATCGCGGAATAAAGCTTTTAACGTTACTTTTCCACTTGCAAAAAGTTGCGCTATTCCAGAAGGATGCGCGTGAGTAAGCTCTAATTGCGCTGCAAGTTGCGTAATATCTTCTAGCGGAGAAGGAGATAGCTGAGACTGATACTGCTGCTTCCAAGCAACAATATTTTTGATTGCGCTGCTTCGAGCACTTACTTGTGAATTGTTTTGATCAACGCTGTTCTCAACATTTTGATCAACGTTCAGCTCACTTCTTTGCTCAACGTTTTGCTCGCCATTCTGCTCGCTGTTTGCCTCACTCATTTTCCCACCTACTCACTTACTGTTCAATAGCTTTACGGTATGCACTATAACCGCTGTTACGCGCAAGTGCTGCATCTACATCCGCATTGCCTTGTGCTGCAAGCCAAGCGTATAAGTCGTCGTACAATCCAGGATTTGACGCTAAGTATGGCAGCAATTCGGAATGTTGAGCCATCTCAAATTGCTTTGAAAAATCTGTACTTTCTTCTGCTTCTTTAGAAGTGAATCCGCCAGCTTCTACAATATTTTGCTGAGCGTCAAACTCGCCTTTCGATACTTTCTCAAATACGGATCCAGGTTCAAAAGCAGGAGTATAAGATGCGTCGGAATCAATACCACTAATATCGCTAATATCAATACTTGTGGCTGTGAAGCGCGAATCAAGCGGACCTATATTTGTGTAATTTTCGTACGCTTTATTAGAGTCTTCGTGAGTTAAGTAATATCGATTACCTTCTAATGGATTTGATGCGGTTTTGGAAGGCTCGACTTCAGCTGGTTCTGTTTCAGAAGCGTCGATTTCAGCTGATTCGACTTTATCTGATTCGACTTCATAGGACTCAGCTTGAGCAGATTCTGCTTGAGATTGCTCTGCCTGAAGAGGCTCTACATTAAGCGGTTCTGCTTGAAGCAGTTCTGCTTGAGATTGCGCAACTTGAGCATTTTCGCTCTCTGCTTGAGCATTTTCACTTTCCGCTCGAGCATCCGCAAACAAATTACGCGGCTCAACAGGCGCTTCCTGCTGCTCCAAAACAACAGGAACTGTTACATCGTGATTAATTGGTGCAGCATTGATCGAATCTGAATCAACCGACGCAGAATCAACAGACGCATTATCAACCGATGCACTACCCTCAAGCGCATCCTTAATAGATTTGCCTTTTTGCCAAGACAATCCAGGTTCCGACACTGACTGTGCGTGGAAAATTCCAGTCGGCTCGCCCGCGCGCAAATCAAGAATCTGATCTACCGACAAACCAGACGCGGCAGGTTCTTCATGCTTTTCATCATCAGTGGCATAAGAGAACAAGTCACGCACATTACTAGTCTCTTCTTCCTGAACTTCATCTTCTACGCGCACAAAATCAACAGGAACATCACCAAACTGCATTCGCATTAAACTGTCTGGAAGCTGGAAATCAACATCTGGGTCAAGTCGCAACAAATCACCATTTGAGCCAACTAAGTAAGTTCCGTTTGTTGAATGTAAATCGCGTATTGTTGCCACGCCTTTAGGATCAACAATGAGTAGCGCGTGGCGCTTAGACATAGAACGCTTATTATCTACTATGTCAATGCGCTTAAATCCATCTTCACGCAATGGGCGTATAGGCTTTCGACCAATCTCAACCGACTGACCTGCTCCAACGCGCGCCTGCTCAACACCACCTACTGTAATCATCCAGCGCTGCACGACTTGTCGCTCACTCACGTGATCTGCTCCCTTCAGAAAACACACACTACCTTCTATTGTGTCATGCTTTGTGTATATTGCGCTAGTTTTTATTGATTTTTCGCATAAAAATATTACATATTTACGCGAGAGGCATAAACTACTCACCGCTGCGCTGTTTTGGTCGGATTTTCTTGCGTAGGCGACATAAACTACTCGCGCGCGTGCTGTTTAGGTCGAAATCTTCCGCAAAAGCGACCTAAACTTATAAATACTATGTCTTAAACTTTGATTTTTCGTAAGTTTAAGTTGGCGCTATAACAAACACCACTTTCAAAACTTAAAAAATATTACAGTTTTGAAAGTGAAAATACGTATCTACTTTCAAAAGTGAAAAATACTACTATTCCGAAAATAATATTAGCGATGATTCCACATTGGAGCGCGAACTTTCGCCACTAAAAGCAATAAAAGACTCTTACCCTAAAATCCTGCTTGCAAATACGCGTCATGATGCTTACGACATTGAAGGAATCCGCGTAATAGACATAGCGCAATGGCTTCTCGAAACAAATTGAGCCAAACAGTGGAACGCATACGAAGAAAGGGCTTGGAGCCTGA